>NZ_JAAIXZ010000001.1:0-103905 GCF_010894435.1 Pyxidicoccus trucidator
CGAGCCGGGCCTCTTCCGCGAGCCGAGCCTCTTCTGCCCAGCGGGCTTCCTCGGCGATACGAGCTTCTTCCGCGAGCCGAGCCTCTTCCGCGAGGCGGGCCTCCTCTGCCCGGCGGGCTTCCTCAGCGAGACGCGCCTCCTCGGCGATACGAGCATCTTCCGCGAGCCGAGCCTCTTCCGCCAGACGCGCCTCTTCCGCCAAGCGCGCCTCTTCGGCCAACCGGGCCGCCTCGGCGAGACGTCGCTCTTCCTCTACGCGAGCTTCTTCTGCGAGCCGAGCCTCCTCGGCCAATCGAGCCTCTTCGGCGAGGCGAGCCTCCTCGGCCAGTCGCTCCTGCTCAGCGATGCGGCGCTCTTCCGCGAGGCGAGCCTCTTCCGCCAGACGTGCTTCCTCCGCACGCTGCGCCTCTTCTTCCGCGAGGCGAGCCTCTTCCGCCAGACGTGCTTTTTCAGCGAGGCGACGATCCTCTTCGGCGCGCGATTCTTCAGCCAGTCGGGCTTCTTCCGCGAGCCGAGCCTCCTCTGCGAGCCGAGCCTCTTCAACCAGCCGGGCTTCCTCGGCACGCCGAGCCTCTTCCGCGAGCCGAGCCTCTTCCGCCAGGCGGGCTTCCTCGGCACGCCGAGCCTCTTCCGCGAGCCGAGCCTCTTCCGCGAGCCGAGCCTCTTCGGCAAGGCGAGCCGCCTCCGCCAGTCGAGCTTCTTCTTCAGCGCGGAGACGCTCCTCCTCTTCGATTCTGCGACGCTCTTCCTCGGCGCGGCGCGCTTCCTCCGCGAGCCTCAACTCCGCCTGGAGTCGAGCCTCCTCTTCAACCCGCTGCTGTTCGGCAAGGCGGGCCTCTTCGGCCAACCGTGCCTCTTCGGCAAGACGCCGACGCTCCTCTTCGAGCCGCGCCTCGTCAGCAAGGCGGCGCTCCTCCGCAAGACGAGCCTCCTCCGCGAGCTGGCGTTCCTCGGCAAGCCGGGCCTCCTCCGCGAGACGTGCTTCCTCACGCTGGCGCTCTTCTTCAAGGCGAGCCTCTTCCGCGAGCCGCGCTTCTTCCGCGAGCCGCGCCTCTTCCTGACGACGCGCCTCTTCGAGCCGAGCCTCTTCCGCGAGACGGGCTTCTTCTGCCAGGCGCGCCTCTTCCGCGAGACGAGTCTCTTCCGCGAGACGCGCGACTTCGGCGAGTCTCAGTTCCTCCGCTTGGCGGGCTTCCTCTTCGAGGCGTCGCTGCTCAGCAATACGCGCCTCTTCAGCCAGCCGGGCCTCCTGGGCGAGGCGAGCCTCTTCCTCGAGGCGAGCCTCCTCAGCGAGACGCGCTTCTTCTGCGAGGCGCCGCTCCTCCAGTCGAGCCTCTTCCGCGAGACGAGCTTCCTCCGCGAGGCGGGCCTCTTCAGCCCGACGAGCCTCCTCAGCGAGGCGGCGCTCTTCCGCGAGGCGAGCCTCCTCGGCGAGACGAGCCTCTTCAGCGAGACGAGCCTCCTCAGCGAGACGAGCCTCCTCAGCGAGACGAGCCTCTTCGGCGAGGCGAGCCTCCTCGGCGAGACGAGCCTCTTCGGCGAGACGAGCCTCTTCGGCGAGACGAGCCTCCTCAGCGAGACGAGCCTCTTCAGCGAGGCGAGCCTCCTCAGCGAGGCGAGCCTCCTCGGCGAGGCGAGCCTCCTCAGCGAGACGTCGCTCTTCTTCAAGGCGCGCCTCTTCCTCCCGGCGGGCCTCCTCCTCGGCCCTACGACGTTCCTCGGCGGCGCGCCGTTCTTCCTCGGCTCGGCGGGCCTCTTCCTCGGCCCGAATGCGGGCCTCTTCCGCGAGGCGCAGCTCTTCCGCAATGCGCGCCTCTTCCGCGAGGCGGGCTTCCTCCGCCAGGCGCGCTTCTTCCGCGAGACGCGCCTCTTCGGCCAATCGAGCCGCTTCCTCGGCCCGGCGCCGCTCTTCCTCTAGACGCGCCTCTTCTTCAGCGCGGAGGCGTTCCTCTTCGAGACGTGCCTCCTCGGCAAGCCGAGCCTCCTCCGCCGCACGGAGTCGCTCCGCTTCGAGCCTGGCCGCCTCCGCAAGGCGTGCTTCCTCCTCGGCCCTGCGACGCGCCTCCTCGATGCGCGCCTCTTCAGCCAGCCGCGCTTCCTCGGCGAGGCGGGCTTCCTCGGCCCGACGACGCTCTTCTTCAAGGCGTGCCTCTTCAGCCAGCCGCGCCTCTTCCGCCAGCCGCGCCTCTTCCGCCAGACGCGCCTCTTCGGCCAGACGCGCCTCTTCGGCCAGTCGCGCCTCTTCAGCCAGCCGCGCCTCTTCGGCCAGCCGCGCCTCTTCGGCCAGTCGCGCCGCGGCCTCCGCGCGAAGCCGTTCCTCTTCGGCACGCAGCCGTGCTTCTTCTTCGGCTCGGAGACGCGCTTCCTCCTCAGCCCGGCGACGCTCCTCCTCCGCCCGAATCCGTGCCTCCTCCTCGGCCCGGATGCGCGCCTCTTCCTCCTCCCGCCGGGCCTGCTCGCGCGCCTCCCAATCCTCCACCGACAGCGCCTGGATGCAGCCCTCGCGCTCCAGCACGAGCAGCAGCGCCTCTTGCGCGGCGGTCAACGACTCCGGCTGCCGGAAGGCCCCCAGCGTCTCCAGGAACTCCCGCTCGGACGCATCCGTGAGCCACGGCGCGCACGCAGCCACGTCCTCACAGCGAAACACCCGCGCCACGCGCCCGGCCCCGCCCGGGGCCTCCAGCGCCGCGCGCACCACCCTCGCACCCGCGATGGGCCGGAAGTCCTCCTCCACCGTCCCCGGCTCGAAGGCCGCGCGCTCGGCCAGCTCGCTCAGCCTGCGCACGTGGGCGAGCACCTGCTGCTCCACCACCGCCTCCGGCTCCAGCCCGTACTCCTCGAGCAGTTCCTCGTCCGGAGCCCCGGCCCCGCCCCGTGCCCACAGCGCATCCAGCGCCTCGGCACCCAGCATCCCGCTCTGCAGGAGCGCCTGCGCGGGGCTCTGGTATCCAAACCCGAGCTGCGTACCCACGAGGTTCCCCTCGCGCAGCAGCAGCCGGGACTCACGCCCTCCCGCGGAAAGCGTCAGCCTCCCGGTGGCTCGGGTCTTGTGGGCGGAGTACAGCGCTTCGGCGGCCTGCGACGGGGTCATGCTTCGTCGCAGTGTAGTCCCTCTGCCCCGCCCCTCAACTTGCCGGGGGTGCCTGCCTGCCCGCTCCACTGAAGGCCACCTGCCGCAGGGCCTCGTAGGCCCCAATCCCCACCGCCGTGGACAGATTCAGGCTGCGACGCTCCTGTAGCATCGGAATCGTGATGGCCGTCCCCGAGCCCGAGTCCATCACCTCCGGCAGCAGCCCCGTCACCTCCGAGCCGAACACCAGGTGGTCTCCCTCCTGGAACCGGGCCTCGTACAGCGACTGCTCCGCCCGGGCGGAGAACAGCCACCGGCGGGCGTCCGGGTAGTCCGCCACGTAGGCGGCATAGGTGGGATACAGGCGGAGGAACACCTTGTCCCAGTAGTCCAGCCCCGCCCGCTTCAGGTGCCGGTCGTCGATGGAGAAGCCCAGCGGCTCCACCAGGATGAGGCGGCAGCCCGTCACCGCGCACAGCCGGGCGACGTTGCCCGTGTTGGGCGGAATCTGGGGGGAAACCAGGACCAGGTGCAGAGGACGCGCCAGGGGTTCGAGCATGGGGTAGAAAGCGTTACATGCTTTGGAGGGTGAACAACGAGACGCGGCAGCGGCTGCTGGCGGACCGGGCCGAGCGGGCCACCGGGTTCCTCCACCGCTTCAAGGGGCTCATGGGGCGGCGCTCGCTTGCCGTGGGCGAGGGGATGCACATCGTCCCCTGCAACTCCATCCACACCTTCTTCATGCGCATCCCCATTGAC
Source organism: Pyxidicoccus trucidator (assembly GCF_010894435.1). Taxonomy (NCBI): domain Bacteria; kingdom Pseudomonadati; phylum Myxococcota; class Myxococcia; order Myxococcales; family Myxococcaceae; genus Pyxidicoccus; species Pyxidicoccus trucidator. The sequence continues at coordinate 3,830 of NZ_JAAIXZ010000001.1, forward strand.
GTGGTGTTCCTGGACCGTCAGGGCGTCATCGTCAAGCAACTCCCCGCCTTGCCCCCCTGGAGGGCGACGTCCGTCTACTTCCAGTCACGCTCCGTGCTGGAGCTGCCGGCGGGCGTGCTGGAAGCGAGCGGTACGCAGGAAGGGGACCGCCTGACTTTCGAGCCGGTCACCCCGTCCCCGGCCTTGAATCCCCCCGCTTGAAGGGCCGGCAGGTACGTCTTTTGACCGTTTTCCGAGGGCTTTGTTAACCTCGCCCGGCACTTTCCCGCCCCTCAAGAAGAGTTCCCGAGCATGCGCATCGAGGTAGCCGGCAGCACCCACGTCGGGATGAAGCGGAATCACAACGAGGACAACTTCCTGGTGCTCCAGGATGAGAACCTCTTCTGCGTGGCGGATGGCATGGGTGGCCACTCCTCCGGAGAAATCGCCAGCCGCATCGCGGTGGACGAGCTGGGCGAGTTCTATCGGATGACGTCCAAGGACCAGGACTGCACCTGGCCCTTCAAGATGGACAAGGCCCGAAACTACGACGAGAACCGGCTCTCCACCGGCATCAAGCTCGCCAACGCCCGCATCTACGAGAAGGCCACCATCGAGACGAAGTACAAGGGCATGGGGACGACCATCGTCTCCGTCCACTTCGCCAACGACGTGGCCTACGTGGGCCACGTGGGCGACAGCCGGGTGTACTTCTTCCGCTCCGGCGAGCTCAAGCAGGTGACGGAGGACCACTCGCTCCTCAACGACTACCTCAAGGCGAAGAAGCTCTCGCCGGAGGAAATCGAGAACTTCCCCCACAAGAACGTCATCGTCCGCGCGCTGGGGATGAAGGAGAACGTCCAGGTGGACGTGTCTCGCGTGGAGCCGCAGGAGGGCGACGTCTTCCTGCTCTGCTCGGACGGCCTGAGCGGCATGGTGACGGACGCGCAGATGCAGGACATCCTCCAGCGCACGCCCGAGCTGGACAAGGCCTGCGGCCAGCTCATCGACCTGGCCAACGCCGCGGGCGGCAACGACAACGTCACCTGCGTGCTGGCGCGCTACCACTCCGCCTGAGCAGGACGGGCCCGGACTGAGGAAGGGAAGGCTCCGGCATCCCCGGGGCCTCCCGCGTCACCGCTCCACCCGGGGCAGCAGCCCCGGGCCTCACGCCCCTGGAGCCTCAGCGCCCCGTGAGCGGCGCGGGAATCCGGTGCGGCCCCCACGCGAGCACCTCGGAGAGCGTCTCGCCCGGCGCCACCTCGGTGTCCTCGAAGATGGCGGCGCGCTGCACCTTCGCGCCCGCTCCCACCTTCGCGCCCGGCCCCACGGACACGCCGGGGCCCACGGACGCACCTTCCTCCATCAGGGCTCCACGGCCGAAGTACGCCGGCCCCTCCACGCCCGTCGAGGCCACCCGGGCCTCGGCCCGCGCCCATGCGCCCCCCGGAGCCCGCACGGTGCCCGCCAGCGGCGAGTCCGCGCCCAGCCACTCCAGCCGCACGCGCCCGGCGAGCACGTCCAGCACGGTGGCGAGGTAGCGCGACGGCGTGCCCAGGTCGGACCAGTACCCGTCCACCCGCACGCCGCGCACCGTCTGCCCCGCCGCCATGGCGCGCACGTAGACCTCGCGGTTGATGTCCTCGGGGCCCTCCGCGGTCATGAAGTCGAAGATGCGCGGGGACATCACATGCACGCCGGTGAAGTGCCACGGGGACAGGCCCTCGCCCCCCGGGCCATGGCCGGCGATGCGCCGCACGCGCCCCGCGCCGTCCAACTCCACCGCCGCGTACTTCTCCGCCTCCGGCATGGGCTGCAGCACCATGGTGGCAATTGCACCGGAGGCCCGGTGCATGGCCACCACCGGCTGCAGGTCCACCGGGTAGAGGATGTCGCCGTTGAAGACGAGGAAGTCGTCCCCGGAGAGGAACTCGCGCAGGCCGCGGATGCCGCCGCCGGTGCCCTGGATGACGGGCTCGTGCACCACGTGCAGGGGCAGCTTCGCGCGTTCGCACTCGGCGCGGGCCACCTCCGCCATGGTGTCCGGCAGGTGGTGGGTGTTGATGCCCACCGCCGTCGCGCCCGCCGCCTTCAGCACGGCCAGGTGGTAGCGCAGGAGCGGCTGCCCGAGGAACGGCATCGCCGGCTTGGGCCAGCGCTCGGTGAGCGGACGCAGGCGGGTACCCAGCCCCGCGCAGAGGACCATCGCCTTCATTGTCGTCTCCCCTCCCCGGGCGCCGGACTCAGGCCGCCAGCTCGGGGACGTACTTCGCCACCAGGTCCTGCAGCTTCCGCAGCTCCGGCTTCCGCGCGAAGGCGTCGCGCACGTAGCGCAGCGACGCGGGGATGGACACCAGGAAGCCCGGGTTGCCCTTCACACGGTTGATGAACTCGAAGCGGCCCGCGTCCTTCAGCTTGCGCTGCAGGGTGAGCAGGTCGAAGAAGGACTTGAACGACGCCGCGTCGATGCGCTCGCCGCTCACCTCCTGGAAGGTGGCGATGTAGCGGTCCAGCATCTTGTCCACGAAGGCGCGGTCCAGCTCCACGTAGCTGTCACGGAGCAGCGCCACCAGGTCGTACTGGCGCGGGCCCTGGAGGGCGTCCTGGAAGTCGATGACGACCAGCTCCCCCTCCTTCACCATGATGTTGCGGCTCTGGTAGTCGCGGTGCGTGAAGCCGCGCGGCGCGGCGGCCAGCTGCTTCGCAATCTCGCGGAAGGTGCCGTCCAGCTCGGCGCGCTCGGCGGCGGTGGGCTGCTTGCCGCTCCACGCCTCCAGGCCCCACTCGCGGAAGTGGTGCAGCTCCCAGTCGTACAGGTCCTCGTCGAACGCGCGCGTGAAGGCGAGGCAGTCCGGGTCCTGCTGCTTCTCCGCCGCCGCGCGCAGGCGCGCCAGCAGGTCCACCGCGCGGGTGTAGAGCGCGTCGCGGTGCTTGCCGCCCTCCAGCGCGGACTCGAAGGTGATGTCGCTCAGGTCCTCCAGGACCATCATCCCCGCCGGCTCGTCGTAGCGGAGGATGCGCGGCACGCGCACGCCCAGCTTCTCCAGGTAGCGGTGCACGTTGACGAAGGGCAGCTCCTTCGGCGGCTCACCCTTGGTGGCCTCCTCGCTCTTCTTCGTCGCGTCCGGCGGCATCACCATCACCACCCAGCTGTCCGGCGCCGCGCCAACGCGGTAGTACGAGCGATTGCTCGCGTCGCCCTTCAGCTTCTTGATGGCAGCGTGGGGAACGGGACGGCCGATGGCCTGTCCCACCTGGTCGCGCAGGGCGGCCTCGAGTTCCATATCGGCGGGCTTCTCCGGAGGGGGTTGAGACGAGAGGCTCCCGAGTATGGGAGGCGCCCCCATCCGGGTCAAAGCCAACGAAAGGTGAACGCCCGGAAGCCCCCCGGGCTGTCACGTACGCGACGCGGCGCCCTACCCCCTACACCACGTCGCGCCGCGTCGAAGCGCCTGGCGCCCGAGCGGAGGAGCCGGGGCCCGCCGGGGCCCGTCTGGCCCTCCAGGCAGGCCCCCGCTGCCGGCCCCCCGGGTCCGCCAGAGGCGTCCGGAAGGACGCCGGGCCGGGGCCTGTTCCTGTCCGAGGGGCCGAGAAGTCGCGTGCTGTCGACCGGGCCCGGGCGGCGACATATAAGACGCGCCGCGAACCCTTTTTCCGGAAGCAGTGATGGACATCCACGACACCATTCTCTCCGCCATCGGTCATACGCCGCTGGTCAAGCTCCAGAAGCTCGTCGGCCCGAACGACGCCACCGTGCTCGTGAAGTGCGAGTTCATGAACCCGGGCGCGTCCATCAAGGACCGCATGGCGCTCTACATCCTCGAGAAGGCCGAGCGGGAGGGGAAGCTCAAGCCCGGCGGCACCATCGTGGAGAACACGTCCGGCAACACCGGCATGGGCGTGGCGCTGGCCGCGGCCGTGAAGGGCTACAAGTGCATCTTCACCATGCCGGACAAGATGTCCCTGGAGAAGATCAACCGCCTCAAGGCCCTGGGCGCGCAGGTGGTGGTGACGCCGACGAACGTGCCGGCCGAGGACCCGCGCAGCTACTACGAGACGGCCAAGCGCCTGCACCGCGAGACGCCCGGCGCGTTCATGCTGAACCAGTACCACAACCCCGACAACATCGAGGCCCACTACAAGCTCACCGGTCCGGAGATCTACGAGCAGACCGAGGGCAAGTTCGACTACTTCGTGTCGGGCCTGGGCACCGGCGGCACCATGAGCGGCGCCGGCAAGTTCCTCAAGGAGAAGATTCCCGGCCTGAAGAACGTGGGCGTGGACCCGGAGGGCTCCGTCTACGAGGGCTACTTCAAGACGGGCAAGCTGACCGAGCCGCACGTCTACAAGGTGGAAGGTATCGGCGAGGACATGCTGTGCGGCGCCATGGACTTCAAGGTCGTGGACGACGTGCGGCAGGTGGATGACCGCCAGTCCTTCATCGCGGCGCGGCGGCTGGCTCGCGAGGAGGGCATCTTCGCGGGTGGCTCGTCCGGCGCGGCGGTGCACGTGGCCGTGCAGCTCGCGAAGGAAGTGGGCAAGGGCAAGACGATTGTCGTGGTGCTCCCCGACTCGGGCAGCAGCTACATCAGCAAGTTCCACTCGGACGAGTGGATGCGCGACAACGGCTTCCTGGAGGAGAAGGGCGCCGGCACCGTCCGCGACATCGTCGGGGACAAGCGCAAGGACGTGAAGACGGCGCGCAAGGGTGACCGCGTGGACCAGGTGGTGGAGACCATGCGCGGCCACGGCATCAGCCAGATGCCCGTCGTCACCGAGGAAGGCCGCGCGGTGGGCATGGTGCACGAGTACGATTTGCTCAACGCCCTGGTCGCCGGCAAGGTGAAGTTCGCCGACACCATCGACGCCATCGTCTCGCCGTTGCAGGGCGCGCTGTCGCTGGACACCAGCCTCGTCCGCCTGCGCGAGGTCTTCGCGCAGGACAACGTGGCCGTCGTGAAGGAGGGCGAGAAGGTCGTCGCCATCGTCACGAAGATCGACCTCATCGACTACCTGCACCGCACGGCGGCGTAGTCCCCGGCCCCACCCGGGCACCTGAAGCACGGAGGGCCTCCATGTTCCCCCACGGGAGCAGGAGGCCCTCGGTGTTTCCAGGGCGGCCTACCCCGCCGCGGGCCGCCGGGCGAAGAGGGCGTTGGCGATTTCGGTCATCACCACCTCGCCCTGCTGGTTGCGGACCTCGAAGCGGAACTTGATGGCGCCGCGGTCCGCCTTGCTGCGCGAGGGCGTGAGGGAGACGACCTCCGTGCGCACGGTCAGCGTGTCCCCGGGGCGTACGGGCTTGAGCCAGCGCAGCTCATCCAGGCCGGGCGAGCCCAGGCTTGCGGCCTTGCCCAGCAGCCCCTCCACGATGAGCCTGTGGCAGATGGAGGCGGTGTGCCAGCCGCTGGCGATGAGGCCGCCGAAGATGCCCTCTCGGCCGCCCTCGTCGCTCAGGTGGAAGGGCTGCGGGTCGAACTGCTTCGCGAAGGCGATGATCTCCTCGCGCGAAACCCCATACGGCCCATGCTCACTCACCTCTCCCGGCTGGAAGTCGTCGAAGTAGCGCATGGACCCGATATAGGACCGTGCGTCACTCCGCGCCAGCGCACTGCTAACCCGGGGTGATGAGCTTCCCCGCCTCGAGCCAGGCCAGGCACTGCTCGTCGGAGAAGCCCGTGGGGAGCTCCGGCGGGGGCGGCTCTTCTGCCAGCGAGGAGCGGAGCACCATCACCCGCCCGTTCCGCATCCGGCCGCAGAGATCGAGCTGCTGGGCGCGGTCGAGCTTCGTCCGGGGGCCATCGTAGAGGTTCGGCAGGTAGGTGACGCTTGCGCAGGCGCGCTTCGGCGGGCAGGAGAAGCCACGGGCGAACTCCTTGAGGGTCCAGGTCGCGCCCATGAAGCTCGGGTCGATGTAGTCGTGGCGCTCGCTATAGAGGTGCCAGCGGGGAATGAACACGAGGAGCTCCTTCGACTCTCCGCGATCGACCATCGCGGCGGCCTCGGCCTTCACGTACGCCTGCACGAAGAAGGTGTCCGCCAGCTCCTGCCGCCGCGCATCCGCGTAGCTCAGCAGTCGGGGCAGACGCTCCTGGACAGTCCAGCCACCGACGCCCGCCAGCGCCGCGGCCAGCAGCACCGCCCCCCAGCCCGAAACACCGTGGCGAACCAGGAGCCCGGCGCAGGCCAGCGCCGAGCCCACCAGGCACAGCCCGGCGAACGCGACGTGTCGCTCGCTCACCCAGAGAAAGTTCGCGTTGGCGAGGAACACCACGCCAATGCCCGAACACATCAGCGCCGCGCCCATGCTCGCCGCGCGGAGCACGGCGAGCAGCCGCCCCCCGGGACGGGCCCGCCAGACCGCCACGGCGACCGTGGCCAGCAGCAGGACCAGCGCGAGCACGAGCTCCGGCGCCCACTCCTTCCAGAGCACCTCCACGGTGCGCCGCAGGACGAGTGGCAGCGTGTGACTGCCGCTGTTCTCCAGGAGGTTCATCGGCCGCGGGAAGAACAGCTTGTTCGCGCCCCAGTAGACCAAGGGCCAGCCCAGGGTGGTCAGCAGCAGGGCCCAGCGCAGCCGGCGCTGGAGCGCGAGCGAGAAACCGACACAGGCGACCGCGAACAGCGAGACCTCCGCCGCGTGCATGCAGCCGATGCCAAACAGGCACCAGAGCCACTGCCGGCGCACCGGGGGCGGCGCCTCGGAATCCTGGAACCGCCACGCCAAGGCGACCAGGCCCGCGCACATCGCGAAGCAGAGCAGCAGGTAGCCCGCCGTCTTGAACTCGAGCGTGGTCCGAATGGGGATGGACACGGCCACGCCCGCGAAGGCCAGCCAGGCCGACCCCCAGAGCAGCGGACGGCGCGCAAGCGGTCGCGCCAGCCAGAGGCCGCCGGCGAGCATGAGCCCCGCCGTGAGCAGGTAGAGCACGTTGATGGCCGTGCGCGACGTCTCCCCCAGGCGGAACACCGGCAGCAGCACCAGCAGGTGGTGCAGGAACGCGAAGCGGACGTGCGGCGTGGTCCGGGTCGTGACGATGTCCGCGAGCAGGCTTCCCAGCTTTCGGCTGCTCAGCTCGTTGGACATGCCGAAGTCGTCAATCTTCATCCACTGCGCATCCAGCAGCAGCACGAAGAGTCCCACCAGGCTGAGGATGCCGACCGCGCGGACCACCGAAGCATGACGTGGGCCCACGGCGGCTCCCTCCTGAGCCGCCGCTCGAGGCGACGGGACGGCTGCGAGGGGTTGCGGCGACGGGCTCGAAGCCGGGGAAGCTTCGGTGGGAAGATGCTCGGACGTCATTGCCTGACCAGTTCCGTGTGGGAGACGAGGAGGGCGGCTCCCGTGCTGTCCCGGAGGGTGACCACCGCGACAGAGGTGCCGCGCGCCGGGTCATGAATGGGGAAGCGGTAATCCAGCGTGTAATCCCGCCCCGCGTGGACGGGCTGAAGGAACCTGGAGCGTTGACGGGTGATGAGGCTCCCAGGTCCTGGGAAGTCAGAGGTGAAGAATCGGGCGGCTTCCGCGAGCACGCTCACGCCAGGGACGAGGTCCCCGTCGGAGCCGGCCCTCTCGAAACGCACCGGCCGCACCGCGTGGTGGACGCCAACGGCGCTCAGCAGCGCATTGATGTGGACCGTCAGGTACGCATCCACGAGCGAAAAGCCGCTGCGGCTCCAGACCTTCTGCACCGCGAAGTTCGACACCTGGGTGGAGATGCGCAGGAGAGAGGCCCCTCGCTCGCGGGAGACGCCCTGCACGAAGCGGATGAGGTCGCCGTAGATGCCCCGGCCCGCATGAGCGGGGTGCACCCCGTTGAGCACAATCTCCGAGACACCCTCCTCGAAGCTCACCGTCGCGAACGCGACGTCCTCACCGCCCGAGCGCACGAGCCAGGCCCGCTTGCCCGCCTCCCCCGCCGAGGTGTAGCCCCGGGTCCACTCCTGGTACCCCTCCATCAGCCCGGACGTGACCAGCAGCGGATTCGCCGAGTAGTGGTTGCGGTAGTCCCTGAAGCTCAGTGCGACGAGCCGTTCCACCGCGCCCGCGTGCGAGGCGTTGCACTCGACGAACTCGAGGTCCGGGTTGTGCAGGGGGACCGGCTGGAGCCGTGTCAAATCACACGCGTAGTAGACCAGGGTGTCCGCGACGATGAAGGGAAGCCCGAGCCGCTCCAGCTTGTGCAGTTGCTCGTGGCCCGTCTTCAGCAGCCGGACAATCGCGATGTCCACTTCCTTCGCGAGGAGTTCGTCCAGGAGGGGCTGTTCCTCCAGCACCTCCACGCTGCCACGGAAGATGCGGAAGCCGAAGCGCCGGCTCTCCTGGGTTCCCTCTCGAAGCAGGGGGGGGCTTTTATTGTCGACCATGGGGAATCCCGACCGGGCCTGTCCACTCCTACCTGAGTGGCCTGGGGGCTCAAGCCTTCTGGAGCACCGCCAGCACGGACGTCCCCCAGGGAAAGGGGAGCAGATGTCCCAGGGGGGTCTCGAGGTTGAACACCCACCGCAGCAGGGTGTTGAGCGGCTTGCTGGGAACGCGGTGCGAGCGCTCGATGAGCGCCCAGACCTCGGCCTCCGAGAGCTTCGCCAGGTCAGGAGCCTTCAGCAGGCGGCTGGCCAGCAGCATCGGGCTGAGCAGGAACATGAAGTAGCGCGCGTCCAGCACCCGGAACCCGCACTCCCGCGCGAGGCCGCTCAGCTGCTCACGGGAGTAGCGTCGCTGGTGGCCCACGACCTCATCGTTCCACGTCCACAGCCGCTGCAGCGCGGGGGTGGTGACAAGCACGAACCCTCCGGGGGCCAGCGCCTCGTGCACCTGCGCCAGCGCCTGGCGGTCGTCCGGAATGTGCTCGAGCACGTCCAGCAGGAAGATGAGCTCCCAGCGCTGCTGCCAGCCGAGCCGAAGCAGGTCCACCTGATAGCGGGAGACCCGGGACGGAAGGCCCGCGGCGGCCGCCTGCAGCGCCAGGGCAGACGAGTCCGCGAGCGCAATCTCCGCGAGCGGGAACTCCGCCTGCTCCGCGAGAAAGGAGGCCCAGCCGCCCGCGCCGCCGCCCAGGTCGATGGCCCGCGGCCCCGCGGTCAGCGTCCCCAGGTGACGACGCAAGGCGTGCAGGAGGAAGCGGCGCCGGCCGAGATACCAGAAGTGCTGGTGCTGCATGTTCCGCAGCAGCTCGAATCCGGCGGCGTGGTACTCCTCCTCCCGATGCGCCACGGGGAAGTCGGGCACGAAGATGCCATCCGTGAGCACGTAGGGCCCGTCCCGCACCTGCTCGCCGGCCCGCACTCCCGGCTCCGTCACGAGGCAGCCTCCATGCGGCGGGGCGCCGTACGCTCACGCTCCCCTCCGGAAATCCCGCCGGAGGAGCGCACCCAGGCCTGCCCCCGCGAGTTCTGGGACACGTACATGCGCCCGACATACGTGCTCACGATGCCCATGAAGGCGAAGAGCAGGCTGAAGAGGAAGGTCAGCGCACAGAACAGGGACAGCCAGCCCTCCGGCGCCTGACGGGTGAGCAGCGCTCGCACCATCTGCACCGTTCCCAGGAGGAACCCGAACAGCGAGGCGCAAAACGAGCCCACGGTGGCGAGCTTGAGCGGCAGCACCGTGAGCGTGCTCACGTGTGAAATCCACAGGCGCATCAAGTCACGCACGCGGTACGAGGACTCCCCCGAGGCGCGCCTGCGGTGCGGAACCAGCGCATCTCCCACCCGCCGCGTGGAGCGGAAGACCAACGCGTCGATGTAGGGAAACGCCGAGTCCCAGTTCCCCAGCCGGCGGGCGAGGTCCCCACGCAGGGCCCGCACGTTGGTGGCACGGACGTGGGTCCGGTTGCCCATGGTGTAGCGGAACATCCACTGGTTGAGCCGGGACACCAGCTTGCGGGCGGCATTCTGCTCCACGCTCTCGAAGCGCCCGTAGACGACGTCCAGCCGGCTCGCCAGCAGCGCCTCGGTGACCGCGAGCACGGCCTCCGGCGGGTTCTGCCCGTCATCGTCCACCGTCACCGCCACGTCGCCGTCCGCCACCGCGAGCCCGCGGAGCGTCGCCGCGTGCTGGCCCTGGTTGCTCCCCATCTCGATGAAGCGTACCCGGGGGTCCCGCGCGTGCAACTGGTCGATGACCGACTGCACGTCGTCGGGCGAGCCGTCGTTGACCAGGATGATTTCGAAGCGCCCCTGCTTTTCGAGCGCGCGGGTGAGCTCGTCCACCGTCTGCTCGAGGTACGCCTGTGAGCGGTAGACGGGGATGACGACGGACAGCAGTCCCTCAAATGCCATCGAGGAACTCCCGCGTGCGCGCGATGACCGTGTCGCACTCCGCATCCGTCATGTTGAAGAAGAGCGGGAACCGGACGAGGTTCGTGGTGAGCCGCTCCGAGTGGGGCAGGCTGCGCCCGTCGTGGAAGCCCTTGCCCATGGGCGACTGGTGGAGCGCGATGTAGTGGAACGGAGTCACGATCTTGTGCTCGCGCATGTGCGCGATGAAGCGGCTGCGCTGCTCGGGCACATTGAAGACAATGGCGAAGAGGTGATGGTTGCCCACGCACCGGGCGGAACCCTGGATGATGTAGGCCCCCGCGCGCTCCACGGGCGCCGAGAGCTCAGCCAGGTATCGCTCGTAGAGCGCCTTGCGGCGCGCCTGGATGCGCGTGAACTCGTCGAGCTGCGTGCTCAGGTAGGCGGCGTTGAGGTCGGAGAGGACGTAGCTGGAGCCGACATCCACCCACGTGTACTTGTCCACGATGCCGTCCTGGAACTTGCGCCGGTTCGTGCCCTTGTCGCGCAGGTACTCCGCGCGGTCGATGAGGGACGCATCCCGCAGGGTCAGCGCGCCCCCCTCACCGCAGCCGATGTTCTTCGTCTCGTGGAAGCTGAAGGCGCCGCATGCGCCGAAGGTCCCCAGCGGACGCCCGTCGAACGTGGAGCCAAGCGCCTGGGCCGCGTCCTCCACCACGGGGACCTTGCCGCACACCTGCTGCAGGGCCTGCATGTCACACGAGTTGCCGGCGTAGTGCACGGGGACGATTGCCTTCGTGCGGGGTCCGAGCAGACGCGCCACGTCGTCCACGTCGAGGTTGCCGTGCGCGTCCACGTCCGCGAAGACCGGCTTCGCGCCACGCAGGCAGAAGGCGTTGGCCGTGGAGACGAAGGTGAAGGACGGGACGATGAACTCGTCGCCCGGCTGGAGGTCCAGCAACAGCGCGGCCATCTCCAGCGCGTGAGTGGCCGACGTCACGAGCAGGGTGCGCTGCCCCAACATCTTCTCGAGCTGTCCCTCGGAGCGCTTCCCAAAGGGCCCCCCGCCGGCGACGTGCCCGTTGCGCTCGATGGCCTCGGCCATCGCCTTGATCTCAGTCCCGAGATGGACTGGCTTGTTGAAGGGAATCATTGGTTTCCAGTTTGCCCCGGCAGGGGCTGGGAACGTGGTACCAAAGCCTTCCTGGCAGGTCAAAGAGGCACTGGCGACCGCACCCGAGCAACACGCACCTGTCAGCCCTGGCAGGAGCGTGGCAGGAATTGTCCGAGCCCGCTCGGACTGGAGGTCGGCGGATGTAAGGGCTTGCCCGCTCGCAAGCCCAGGGCTCAGGGAGCGGGCGTGGGGAACACCTTCAGCGTGCCCGACTCCAGCAGCACCACCAGCTCCGGCTTCGCGTCGCCCCGCAGGTCCACCGGCGCGGCCCACAGCGGCTTCGCCTCCAGCGGGTAGCGCCGCACGGGGAGGTAGTCGCCGCCGCCCTTGCCTGGCACCACCAGTACGGCGCCATCCGCGTCCCGTCCCAGCAGGTCCATGATGCCGTCGCCGTTGACGTCCACCGCCTCCAGCAGGGCCCCGCCCGTCGCCTTCATCGGGCAGGACAGCGGCGACTCCAGGGTGCCGCCCCCATCGCCGCGCAGCACCCGCAGCGTGCCGCCGCCCGACAGCAGCAGGTCCACGTTCCCGTCCCCGTCCACGTCGCCCGCGCTGCGCACGGTGTCCCGGGGATACCCGAGGTAGTAGCCCTCCCCCTGCATCACCGTCCCGGCCTTGGAGGTGTAGTTGAGGTTGACGCCCAGCGTGACGTGGACGAAGTCCAGCGTGCCGTCGCCGTTGAAGTCGCCGGGGGTGGGCAGCCCGCTGGCGCCACCGCACCGGTCATCCGGCTCGCTGTTCTGGTCGGGCAGCGGCGACTGCCACATGATTCCGCCGCCCTGGTTGGTCATCACCGCGGCCGCCATGGTGCAGGGGGTCCAGAAGGTGCCGGCCACGTCCATGCGCCCGTCGCGGTTGAAGTCGCCCGCGATGAGGTAGCCCCCGTTCTGCGCATAGACGTAGCTCAGCTCCCGGCCCTCCAGGAACTGGCCGGAGCCATCACTCCACCTCAGTTGCAATGTCGAGCCGCCCCCGGGGTAGGCGCCGGCGATGACGGCGAGGTCGGCCCGCCCATCCTCATTGAAGTCTCCCGCCGCCAGGTGCTCCACGCGCCAGTCCATGAGCGCGTCATGGGCCTGGAGCGCCCCGTCCTCCTGACCCATCAACAGCCGCACGCCGCGCTCGGTCATGGGAAGTGCGAGGTCCCGGCGGCCGTTCCCATCGAAGTCCCCCGTCGTCACGACCTCGGCGCCCACGCCCACCTCGAGTGACAGGAGCGGCTCGGGCGCGTCCCACTCCGCCATGGCGTCGAGCAGACCCATGGGGCAGCGGGGCGTGAAGGGCGCCTCGGTGAATGCGTGGCGCGGGATGGAGTAGACGGAGACAACGTTGTCCTCCGCTTCCGTCACGAGCAGCTCGGGCGTGCCGTCCCGGTCCAGGTCGGCCACCGCGGCATCACTCGGCTTGCGGCCCGTGGCGAGCCACCGCGGTGCCTCGAAGCGACCCTGGCCGTTGCCGCGCCAGATGGAAGCCTGGCCCTGCTCACCATGCAGGAGCACCACGTCCGGCACGCTGTCGGCGTCCACGTCCGCCACCACGAGCCGGCTGACCTCGATGGGCAGGAACGTCACCAGGCGCTCGGCGAAGTCCCCATTCCCGCGGCCCGGGGAGGTCCACAATTCCCTTCCGTCCACCGCCACGAGGTCGGCGTGGCCATCACCATTGACGTCCGCGCTCGCGATGAAGTCCGGACGGCGCTCCAGGTAGGGCCACGGCTCGAAGCGGTCCGTCCCCGTTCCCATGAAGCGCGTCAGGAACCAGTGGCCCGAGGCGAGGACGACGTCGATGTGGCCGTCCTCGTTGAAATCCGCGACGGCGGCCGCGGTGCTCACGTCCCCCACGTTGACGACGGGCAGCCCGTCCTCCACCCGGTAGACACCACGCTCCTGGAACTCGCCGCCGTCCCAGTTCAGCAGGAAGCGGAAGCCGCCCTCGGTGCGGGGACCCTGACGGCTGTCGTCACCGTCGCCCACGGCCCAGACCCGTGGGCTGAACCGGCCCGTGCCCGGGAGGAAGCCCAGTCCGGAGATGAGGCCCTGCGAGAAGTAGGTGGGCAGGGTGTCGAAGGTCCCATTCCCCTGTCCGGACAGCAGGGTCGCCCCGTAGCGCCCGCCCAGCACCACGCCCAGTGGCCCGGACGCCTCCGCGTGGCCCACGGCAATCCGCCCGGAGGAGGTGTTGAGCTTGAGCCGCGAGGAGGGCTTCCGGAGCACGCCCTTCCCGTCATTCAGCAGCACGGCGAAGCTGCCGGGCCGCGCCTTGTAGCGACTCTGGAGGCTGGCCCCCAGGTTGTTCACGGCGACGTCCGGCGCGCCGTCTCCGTTGAAGTCCCCCACGGCGAGGCCGCCCGGAGACACGCCCGCGTAGTACGACGCGCGCCACTGCTTGCCGCGCTGGACGGGCCCGCCCGTCACGGGAGGCCCACCGGCATCCGGCGTGGACGTTCCCCCGTCGTCGCCGTCCGGGGTGCCCGCGCCCGAGCCACCGTCCCCGCGCTCGGGAGGCTTGCCGTCCCCACCGTCCGTCCCTCCCGCGTCGGGCTGGCCGTCGCCGGGGCTGCCCGCGTCGGCGCCGGAGGACGTGCCCCCGTCCACGTCCGGGCCGGAGTCCGGAGGTGTCTCGACGATGACATTCCCTCCGTCCCGCGCGTTCGTCCCGGGGCCGGCATCGACAGGCCCCGATGGCGCGGGGTCCGGCGCGGCCAGCCGCTCCTCCGAGGACTCCCCGCTCTCGCCACAGCCCACGGACAGCAACAACCCCAGCGCGCACGCGTACACGCGCGCCACGCGCCTCCACACCCCACGCGACTTCATCGGCATTCCCCGCGACCAGCCCCGTGCAGCAGGTGTGCACGCGCCATGGACAGTGCAAGCCATGACGGTAGGTCCGCCCGGAAATACGAGGGGCCTCCACGTCCTCCAGGAAGAGGACGGGAGGCCCCGGGTGCTCCGGCAGGGCCGGAAGGAACGAGGAGCTACTGGCTCATGTGAGCGGCGGGCTCGCGCACGGGCTCGTCATGGTCCGCCACGTCCTCCAGGCGGTCCGCGGCGGGCAGCGGCTTGTCGAAGCGCAGGCCCTCGGGGGCGCGCGTCGGGTCGTCCACGGGGCCGGGCGCGGTCTCCAGCGCCTGGGCCTTCACGGCCGTCGTCCCCGTCGAGGTGGCCGCCACCGGCAGCGTCTTGGTGAGCGTGAGGGTGTCATGCACCGCGCCGGTGGAGGTGATGAGCTTCGCCGTCAGCGTGCCGCCGTCCACCACCACGTCCATGAAGCCGTACACCGTGTTGCTGCGCTTGGCCGTCCACGAGGGCTGGCTGGCCGGGAAGGTGCGCAGCGTCGCGCCGCCGCTGCCCACCACCACGTAGGGGACGCCGCGCGTGCCCGAGGGGGCCACGGCGTCGCCCTTCATCGGCTTGCTGCGCTCGTAGTTGTGGTCATGCCCGGTCAGCACCAGGTCCACGCCGTACTGCTCGAAGAGGGGGGCGTAGTTGCGGCGCATGGAGAGCTGCGAGCCGTGCTCGCCGCTGGACCAGGGCGGGTGGTGGAAGAAGACCACCTTCCAGGGCTGCGTGGTGGCCGCCAGGTCCTGCTGCGCCCAGGTCTTCTGCGCCGCGGCGGTGCAGCGGTCGGACGAGGCCAGGCCGATGGCGCAGTTGGAGTCGAGCGCCACGAAGTGCACGTTGCCCCAGTCGAACGAGTAGTAGCGCTCGGTGCCCGCGGGGTTGTTGGTGGGCAGGTAGAAGTTGTCCAGGTACGGCTGCCCCTGGTTCGTCACGTACTCGTGGTTGCCCAGCGAGGGGAACACCGGCACCTCGCGGAGCAGGTTCACCATGGGGGTGAACATGCGGTCCTGGAACTCCTGCTCGGTGCCGGAGGAGTAGGCGTTGTCGCCCAGCGCCACCAGGAACTCACCGCGCCACTCCGGCTTGTTCATCACCGCCATGACGGCCTTCTGCGAGGAGCCGCCGGTGCCGAAGTCACCCATGGTGGTGAAGCGCACGCGCTGCGTGCCCGGCGCGGACGCGGTGCGGAAGGCTCGCACGCCCGTGACGGAGCCGCAGGCCTCCACGCTGTAGCCGTAGGTGCGGCCCGGCAGCAGGCCGGTCAGCTTCACCGCGTGCCGCCAGCCCGCGACGGTGGCGGTGGCGGTGCGCGACAGGTCCGTGCCCTCGCCGTAGCGCACGAAGGGCGTGCAGGACACGCCGGAGCGGAAGGCGACGAGGGCGCTCGTCTGCCCCACGCTCTGGAGATACGGCAGGCGCGGCAGCACCGGGCCCGAGTCCGCCGTGGGCACGGGCGTCGGCGGCGGCGTGGTCTGCTGCGCACAGGCCCGCGCCTCGGTGATGGAGGCCCAGTCGTTCACCGAGTTGCCGTTGATGGTGATGCGCACGTAGCGCGCCTGCCGCGCGCTGAACGCGTACGTCTGCGCCGAGGTGTTCAGGGCGCTGGTCCCCGAGGTCGCCTGGGTGAAGGTGGTGCCATCCACCGAGGTGGAGATGACGAAGTAGTTCTGCCGCGTGTTCCCCTGGTGCCAGGCCACGGTGGTGCCGGCGATGGACTTGGAAGCGCCCAGGTCCAGGTTGAGCCAGGCGCCCTTGCCCGGCCCGCTCCAGCGGGTGGTGAGGTTGTCGTCCTGGCTGTTGGCGGCGACGCTGCCGGCGCCGTCATCACCGCTGGCGGTGACGGACGTGGTGGAGAGGATGCTGCAGCCGGGAGCGGTCAGCTCCGCCGTGGAGCCACGGGCGTCAGGCGCCGGCAGCTCGACGGGAAAGTCCTGGTCGAGGGGACTGGGAGGCGCATCGCAGCCGGAACCGGCGACGAGCAGCGCACCCAGCAGACATGAAGAGGGAATGAGACGGTTGCGCATGATGGGAGCCCAAACGGTGTTCACCGGAGGACATTCCATTTTGTGACGCGGCATCCCATGGCCCGGCCGGAGCGCGGGCGGGCGGACAGGCGCTCCAGAGCGCGGACACACGAAGGGCCTCCGCGCGTCCCGAGAAGAGGGAGCGGGGAGGCCCTGGGTCGCCCGGCGGGCTGCTACTTCACGACTTCGAGCGCCTGCGCGAGGTCGTCGATGAGGTCCTGCGAGTCCTCGATGCCCACGGACAGGCGGATGAAGCCATCGGCGATGCCGAGCTTCTCACGCGTCTCCTTGGGAACGGAGGCGTGGGTCATGATGGCGGGGTGCTCGATGAGCGACTCCACGCCACCGAGCGACTCGGCGCAGGCGAACACCTTCACCGTCTTGAGGAAGCGGCGCGCGGCCTCCAGGCCGCCGTGGATGTCGAAGGTCAGCATGCCGCCGAAGCCCGTCATCTGCTGGCGCGCGAGCTGG
Organism: Pyxidicoccus trucidator; assembly: GCF_010894435.1. NCBI lineage: Bacteria > Pseudomonadati > Myxococcota > Myxococcia > Myxococcales > Myxococcaceae > Pyxidicoccus > Pyxidicoccus trucidator. The sequence continues at coordinate 20,557 of NZ_JAAIXZ010000001.1, forward strand.
TGCTGTGGGTGCGACTCCAGGCCCGGGTAGGTGACCTTCTTCACCTTGGGGTGCGTGAGAAGGTACTGCGCCACCTTCATCGCGTTGTGCGCGTGGCGGTCCATGCGCACGTGCAGCGTCTTCACGCCGCGCAGCACGAGGAAGCTGTCGAAGGCGCCGGACACGCCGCCCACGGCGTTCTGGAGGAAGTACATCCGCTCGGCGACGTCCTCGCGGCTGGTGCAGGCGAAGCCGCCCACCACGTCGCTGTGGCCGTTGAGGTACTTGGTGGTGGAGTGCGTCACCACGTCGAAGCCGAGGTCCAGCGGGCGCTGGAAGTACGGCGTCATGAAGGTGTTGTCCGCGACGGAGAGGATGTTCCGCTTCTTCGCCACCTCGGCGATGCGCGCCAGGTCGATGAGCTTGAGCATCGGGTTGGTGGGGGACTCCACCCACACCATCTTCGTCTTCGGCGTAATCGCCGCCTCGAAGCTCTCCGGCTTGGAGAGGTCCACGAAGGAGAAGTTGAGCCCGGAGCGCTTGAAGACCTTGTCGAAGATGCGGAAGGTGCCGCCGTACACGTCGTCCGAGACGACGACGTGGTCCCCGGCGTCCAGCATGTGCATCAGCATGTCCGTGGCCGCCAGCCCGGACGCGAAGGCGGCGCCGTGCTTCGCGCCCTCGAGCGCGGCGAGGCAGTCCTGGAGCGCCTTGCGCGTGGGGTTCTGCGTCCGGCTGTACTCGTAGCCCTTGTGCTCCCCGGGCCCGTCCTGGACGTAGGTGGAGGTCAGGTACACGGGCGTCATGATGGCGCCCGTCGTGGGGTCCGGCTCCTGGCCGGCATGAATGGCAAGCGTGTCGAAGCGCATGGGCGGGGAACTAACACAGCCCCTCCGCCCACGCACCAGGAGCGCCACGGACCCGCCGGGCGGCTACTCGAACTTCCCGTGCCGGCCCGCTCCCCGGGCGAAGCGGGTGGCGCCAGCGATGGACTCCGTCTCCAGCACCTTGACGCCCCGCTCGAACTCCTGACGCAGTGCTTCCTCGACGCCCAGGCCCGCCTGCTCGTAGGCCGAGGCCCGGTCCGCGTTCATGCAGGCCTGGGGGAAGGCGGCGACCTCACGGGCCAGCGCCTCGGCGGCCTCCCGGGCCCGGCCCTTCGGCACCACGCGGTTGACCAGGCCCATGGCCAGCGCCTCCTGGGCCGACACGGGCCGCCCGGTGAGGATGAGGTCCATGGCCCGCGACAGGCCGATGAGCCGGGGGAGCCGTACAGTTCCGCCATCGATGAGCGGTACACCCCAGCGCCGGCAGAAGACGCCGAGCACGGCGTCCTCCTCCGCCACGCGCAAGTCGCACCACAGGGCCAGCTCCAGGCCGCCCGCCACCGCGTGGCCGGAGATGGCCGCGATGACGGGCTTGCCCAGCACCAGGCGCGAGGGGCCCATGGGGCCGTCGCCGTCCGGGGCGAGTCGGGGCAGCCGGCCCTCGGAGACGGCCTTCAGGTCCGCGCCCGCGCAGAAGGTGCCGCCGTCCCCGTACAGCACGCCCACGCGCGAGTCCGGGTCCGCGTCGAAGGCGCGAAAGGCGGCCGACAATTCCTGCGCCGTGGGGCCGTCCACCGCGTTGCGCACCTCGGGACGGTGGAGGACGACGGTGGTGACGGGGCCGTTCTTCGCGATGCGCACGCTCATGGCCGGAGTGTTCTCCGGTGCGCCTGCCCGGGTCCAGCGAGGCCCGGCCGGAAGAAACAGGCCGGGCCCTGGTGCGCGGGTTCCGGCCTACTCGGCGCGGACCCAGTGCTGGGTGCGTCCGAACAGGGACATGCCGACGAAGCCGCGGACCTTCAGCTTCTTGCCGCCCTTCTCGACGGAAATCTTGGCCTTGTAGGTCTTGCCGTTGCCCGGGTCGAGGATGGTGCCCCCCGTCCACTCCTCGTCGTCCTTCTTGAGGTCGCGCAGGATGACCATTCCGACGATGGGCTGGTCCTTCAGCGCCCCCTCGCACTTGTCACAGACCGGGTTCTCCGGCTTGCCGGGATCGGGGAAGATCTTCTCAATCTTCCCGAACAGCTTGCCGCCCTCCTCGTAGATGGCGATGACGGACTTCGGCTTCTTCGTCTCGTCATCGATGGTCGTCCACTTCCCCACCGCGCTCGCCTCCTCGGCCAGGGCGCTCGTGGCGAACAGCACGGTCAGCGTGGCCAGTCCCAACCAACGGCTTGCAGTCATTCTGAGGTCCTCCGGCGCCGGGTGACATGTCCAGAGGGGCTGCGCGCCGCGGTGACGCACCCTCTGCGTTGCATCTGTACTCCAGCGGCGGAGCCTACCCTGCCGGGTGCCGGAATCGGAGAAGACATGGCGCGGCAGTCGCCTCCGCCTTCGAGAGCGACACGACTCCTGCCATGACGCATCGCACGCGGGCGAATTCACATCGGCGCGTGTGCGCCCTCCCCTGCCTCCGCTCCGCCATGGATGCGCCGCGCCACGGTGCGCGGGTCGACAGGGGGCACGCCTGCCAGCCCGAAGCGGCCTTTCAGAGCTTGTCGTACGTCGGAGACTCGGGGATGAGGGGGGCGGCGGTCTGGACGGGAGGACGCCTGGGCATGGCTGATTCAGAAGGGAACCACGGCGCGCAAGGGGCACCTGACCCGGCGGGGATGTTCGCGAACCGCCTGCGCAAGGACGCGAAGCACTTCCGCAAGTGGGCCAGGGCCGAGGGGCTGACGGCCTTCCGCGTCTACGACAGGGACATTCCCGGGTACCCGTACGCCGTGGACCTCTACGGCGACTGCGCGCACGTGGTGGAGTACCCGCGCCGCCGCGCCCTCAAGTCCGGCACCGCCGAGACGCAGCGCGAGGAGGTGCTCGCCGCGGTGACGGAGGTGCTCGGCGTCCCGCCCGAGCGCATCTTCGTGAAGACGCACACGCCCCAGCCCTGGGGCCGCTCGCAGTACGGCCGGGTGGGCCAGGGCGGCAGTCGAATGGTGGTGGAGGAGCAGGGCCTGAAGTTCTGGGTCAACCTCGGCGACTACCTCGACACCGGCCTCTTCATGGACCACCGCAACACCCGCGCGCGGGTGCGCGAGGAGGCGAAGGGGAAGCGCTTCCTCAACCTCTTCGCCTACACCGGGGCCTTCACCGTGTACGCCGCCGCGGGAGGCGCCGCGAGCACGACGACGGTGGACCTGTCCAACACGTACCTCGACTGGGCCGAGGACAACCTGGACCTGAACGGGCTGGCGGACGCGCGGCACGAGCTCATCCGCGCCGACGCCAAGGCGTGGGTGGAGGCGCAGGCCGGAGAGCCGGCGCGCTACGACCTGGTGGTGTGCGACCCGCCGTCCTTCTCCACGTCGAAGAAGATGTCGGGCAGCTTCAACGTGCAGCGAGACCACCCGCGCCTGCTGGCCGCCATCAGCGAGCTGCTCTCGCCCGGCGGCGTCCTCTACTTCTCCACCAACTTCCTCGGCTTCGAGCTGAGCGATTCGGCGGCGCGGGGGATGGAGGTGGAGGAGCTCACCCCCGACTCCATCCCCGAGGACTTCCAGCGGAAGGAAATCCACCGCTGCTGGCGGATGGTGGCCCCCTGAGCGGAAGGGGCCACCGGCACCGCCTCGGGCTCCGGAAGCGCTACAGCCAGCAGACGTTGTCGACGCAGCGCTCGCCGGCGGGGCACTCGCAGTTGGCCACGCACGCGTTGCCGCTGCCCTGATTCACGGGCTTGCAGAGGCCGCTGGTGCAGACATTGCCCGCGGGGCACTCGCAGTTGGCGCGGCACACCGGCGAGGTGCCCGCGTCCTGCGCGGGAGGAGGCGTCGGCGTCCTGCAGGAGCCATTGGTGCAGACCTGGCCGGAGGGGCAGTCGCAGTTGGCGTTGCACGAGGGGCCCGAGCCCGCGTCGGGGGGCGGGGGCGGCGGCGTGGGCGACTTGCAGTAGCCGCTGGTGCAGACCTGGCCGGAGGGGCAGTCGCAGTTGGCGACGCAGGCCTGGCCCGGGTCGGGCTGCGGCGACTTGCACTGGCCGTTGGTGCAGACCTGGCCCGAGGGACAGTCGCAGTTGGCGCGGCACTCGCCCCCGCTGGGGATGGGCATGCAGTAGCCAATCTGGCAGGTGTACTCGGTCGGGCACTCGGTGGTGGACCCGCAGGCCGCGCGGCACTGGCCGTCCACGCAGTCCTTGCCGTCCTGGCACTGGTAGGCGGAGGTGCAGGCGTTCGGGTCCTGCGGGCGGGGGCGGCACACGCCGAAGACGCACGCATCCGTGGAGGCGCACTGCCGGTCCGCCGTGCAGCCCTGCAAGCACTGGTTGTTGATGCAGTAGTTCCCCGCGCCACAGTCCGTGTTCACCCGGCACGTCGAGCCCGCGTCCGGGATTGGCCCCGGCCCGCCGTCGGACGCGCCGCCATCCGGCCGGGTACCGCCGTCGGGCCGCGTGCCGCCGTCGCTGCCGCTGTCAGGCCGCGTCCCAGCATCCGGGCGCGTCCCGCCATCCTGCGTGCCCGGCGCGCAGTAGTGGTCGGAGCACTTGCCGCCCGAGCCGCATTGCGAGTCGCGCGAGCAGGGCTGGAGGCAGACGTTGTTGATGCAGATCTCCGCGCCGTCGCAGTCGATGGTGGTGACGCAGCGGCGCGCGTCCAGGGGGAGGTCCCGACACGAGCCGGAGCGACAGGTCTCATCGCTGCTACAGTCCGAGTCGTTGTAGCAGTAGGAGTATTCGTCGTCGTACCAGTCCTCGTTCTCGTGGATGATGCAGCCCGAGAGAGTGGAGACAAGCGACAGCAAAAGCGGCAGCAGCAGCCTGCCTGCGGGGGTCTTCCTCATGAGTGGGGACTCCGAGAAAACTGGGGGACCGGTCCGGCCACCGGGTAGGTTGTGCGGATTCAGCCGCGTTTGACGCCGGAGGCGCGACGGCTGATCAAAGAATATAATTTGATCGCATCCCGTCGCTGCGGCGACCAGCAGGCACACGGAGGTAGTGTGCTGGCCTGGACCATTCACATCGACGGCGTATGGCTCCTGAACGGAGCTGAACCGTTGAATGTCCCCGAGGGAGAGCCCCCGGTGTTCTTCCGAGGTGCCCGTTCATTGGCGGAAGTTCCCGCGCTGGGGGAGCGCCGCGGGCGGGGCGTGCCCGCGCCCGTGGCCTCGGACGAGGCCCAGCTCCAGCTGCTGGTGCGCCGTATCCAGGAGGGAGACCTCACCGCCTTCGAGCAGCTCTACCAGCTCACCCGGATGGACGCGGTGCGGACGCTGCGGCATCTGGTGGGCAACCGCGTGGAGGTGGAGGATCTGCTCCAGGAGACGTATCTGCGGCTGCTGACGGCGGTGAAGGGCTATCGGGGTGAGTCGCGCTTCCGGACGTTCTTCTACCGGGTGTGCTCGAACGTGGCGCTGTCGCACCTGCGCTGGAAGCGGCGGCGGCCGGAGGACTCCGTCGCGGAGCCTCCAGAAATGGTGGCGCAGGGTGACGACCCGGAGCACGCGGCGGCGCGGCGTCAGGCGGCCCGGTTGGTCGAGGTGGCGCTGGAGCGGCTGAAGCCGAAGAAGCGCATCGTCTTCGTGTACTACGAGCTGTGTGGGATGACTCCAGACGAAATCGCCGAGGCTGTGGGAAGCTCGCCCAACACCGTGCGCAGTCGCCTGCACCACGCGCGGCTGGAGTTCAACGAGGCCATGCAGCGACTGCTCGCCCATCGCCGACCGGGAGGTCCCCATGGCGCGCCATGAGGTCCAGGCCCTGTGGGCGCTGGCGGCGGGCGAGCTGGACGCAGCGGCCCGGGCACGCGTGGAGGCGCACGTGGCCGGGTGCCCGTCGTGCTCGGCCCAGCTGGAGCAGGTGAAGCAATCCCGCGGCGTGCTGCACGAGGCGCGTGCGGTGACACCGGACGTGCGCTGGGGCGTGGTGGACGCGGGGCTCCGTTCCGAGGCGGCGCGGCGGATGACGGCGGCGGCACCCAGGTCCCGGCTGCCGTGGGCACTGGCGCTCGCGGGGGCCTGCGCGGCGATGCTCGGCTTCTGGATGTTGCGGACTCCGGAGGTGGCGCCGGGCGGGCCGGGGGTTCCCGTGGCGACGCTACCGGCGTCCCAGACGGGTACAGCGGTGGCCACGGCGCAGGCGGTGCTCGAGGGCGGCAGCGCCCCGGACACGGCCCAGGCGGAGAGCACCTCGGGCGCGGTGGTGCGCGAGGTGGGTGGCACGGAGCGGGCGTTGCAGACGGGAGCGAAGCTGCGCTCGGGGGTGGCGGTCCGGACGCCCGCGCGCTCCACGGCGCTGCTGCGGCTGCCGGATGCGAGCCGGGTGCGGCTGTCGGAGGGCTCGGACGTGGAGCTGTCCCGTGCGGAGGCGCGCGACGTCCACCTCACGGTGCGGCAGGGCCGGCTCTCGGTGCAGGCGTCACATGCGGAGCGGCAGGGCTTCACGGTGGAGGCCGCGGGCCTGCGCGTGTCGGTGGTGGGCACGGTCTTCACGGTGGAGCGCACGGAGCACGGCGCGGCGGTGGCCGTGGCTGAAGGTCAGGTGCGCGTGGAGGTGGAAGGACAGCCCACGCGGCTGGTGGGCGCGGGTGAGCGGGTGGAGCTGGACGCGCGGGAGAGGACGCTGAAGCACGAGCCGGTGTCCGAGCCCGACCAGCGGGCCTTCGAGGCGCTGAGCGCGCCCGTCCCGCAACAGGGAGACACGGCGACCACGGCCGAGGCCATCGCCGCGGTGGCTCCGACGACGGATGCTCCGTCCGCGCTCACGGCTGACGCGGTCGCGCCCGCGGCGCTGGCGACGGAGGCCCCATCCGCGAAGAAGCCGGCGGTGGCCACGCAGCCGAAGTCGCGCGGAGAGCGGCAGCAGGTGGCGACCACGGTGCCTCGCGCGGGAGGAAAGCCGCGGGAGCGCGTGGCGTCCGCTACTCCCACGGTGGCCCCCCCTGCCCCCGAGAAGACGGTAGTCGCGGCGCCTCCAGCACCGGCCCCGGTGGTGGTGGCCGCCGCGCCGCCCGTGACGGGCCCCGACCAGGAGTTCGCCCCCTACCCCGCGCGGTCCGTGACGGAGTCGCTGCCGCCCAAGACGGCCCCGGCGCCAGTGCCGCCTCCCGTGGCGGTGGCGGAGGCGCCAGCGAAGGAAAAGAAGAAGAAGGAGCCGCTGATTCCGATGGCGCTGATGTCGAAGGACGCGGACGAGCGGTTCCTCGGGTACGCGCGGCTGCAGCTCAGCCCCCGCACGTGCGAGAGCTTCCTGGTGGGACTGGAAGAAATCGCGCAGCGAAGCCCGCGTGATTCGCACCGTGAGCAGGCCCGCTACCTGCGCGCCCGCTGCTTCGAGGAGAAGCTCCAGCCGAAGGCGGCCAAGGGCGAGTACCGCCAGTACCTCAACGAGTTCCCCCGGGGTCGCTACGCGCGCGAGGCCAACACCGCGCTGCTGCCCTGACCTGGTCTCAGCCGTCCGAGCCCGTCCGAGGCAGCTTCTCCGGCGGCGCCGTGGCATTCCCTCGCGCCACCAGCTCGCGCACCACGGACTCCAGCGCGCGGATGCGGCGGCCCGCGCGCCCCGGAGCCCACTCGGGCACGTCCGGGCCGCGCAGCAGCTCCATCGCCTGCTCCACGCCCCCCGCCTTGCCCTTCAGCGCGCGGGCCGTGGACAGGCGCACGTTGCACGCCGGCCGCCGGGTGACGCCTCCCTCCCACAGCAAATCCAGCGCGAAGGTCGTCCACACCGCCAGCTCGTCACCAGGGCGGAGGAACGCCTCGAAGCGCGCCAGCGCCTGTGCCCGGGGCTCTCCGGCGCGCAGCACCTCCTCGGACAGCTCCACGTGCAGCGGCGTGCTGCGCGCCAGGGGCTGCTCGGGGGCAATCACGGCCTCGAAGCGCTCGCCCGTGGCCGGACGGCAGGCCACCGCGTGCACCAGCTCGGAAGGAATGTTCGTTCCGGTCGGATGCGCGTTGGCCTCGCCATAGAAGAGGACGAGGTTCTCGAAGCGCTCGGCCAGCGTGCGCAGCTCGAACGGCGGACGCCACGGGCCGAAGTAGATGCGGCGGCGGTTCGGAGACGTCCGCTGCGACTGCCGCTCCAGCTGCGTGTCCACCATGTACTCGAAGGCCTTCAGCATGGTGTCGAACCGCGCCGGGTCACCCTCCAGGATGCCCAGCATCTCCACCACCGCTTCGATGGTGGACACACAGTGGTCCGCCGGCTCGGCGCGGATGCGGTAGTTGCTGGGACGGCGAGGCACGAAGGAGATGCGCGGCAGGCTGGCCAGCAACGGGTTGCGCGAGACGACCTTCTTCGCCTGGGGCCAGGTGCCGTCCACGACGATGATGGTCTCCGGCGGATTCTCTCGGGCTTCTTCCACGGTGATGGCGTCCTCGCCCGGGAAGAGCACGGCCACTGACTCCGGCCTCGCCGCGAGCTGCTCCAGCCGCGCGTGGCCGGTGAAGTCCACACCCTCGTGCAGCTCGGCGTTGCGCAGCGCCAGGCGAGCCATGCGCGCCGTGCCGATGGCCACGCGCCGCTCACGCGGATGCTGGAGGAAGACGACGCGGGTCCGCGTCTCCAGCGGGGGCGGCAGTTGCGCGCAGTAGCAGGTGGTGTCGGGACGGCGGCAGCGAAGGCACAGGTTACGCACAGCCAGCCTTTACGGTACGCCCCGGAGAGGGGCAAGCACTGCCGGCAGGAAGCGCGGCGGGCAACCAGGGGGGCAGGCACTACCTCCACCTCCCTCCAGTGGGTCCCTGTGTACGCCGAAGATGTCTCCCACACCGCCAGTCGACGGAGTACAGAAGCCCTGTGAATCTGCTCCTGCTCTTCGATGAGGACTTCCTCCCGGACGGCACCGCCCGCCTCACCGGGCGCCGGGCCCAGCACGCGCGCGAGGTGCTGCGCGCGGAGCCCGGCGAGTCCCTGCGCGTGGGCCGGCTGGGGGGCCTCACCGGCACCGGAGAGGTGCTGGAGAACAGCGTCGGTGTGCTGCACCTGCGCGTCTCCCTCACCGAGCCTCCGCCCCCACGCGCGGGCGTGGACCTGCTGCTCGCCATCCCTCGTCCCAAGGCGCTCAAGAAGGTGCTGCCCGCGGTGGCCTCGCTCGGCGTGGACCGGGTGGTGCTGGTCAACGCGGCCCGGGTGGAGAAGAGCTACTTCGACTCCAAGGTGCTGGACGCCGCCTTCGTCCGGGAGTTGCTCCTCCAGGGCCTGGAGCAGGCCCGGGACACGCACCTCCCCGAAGTCCACGTGCGCGAGCGCTTCCGCCCCTTCGTCGAGGACGAGCTGGACACCCTCTTCGGCCCCACGGCCGTCCGGCTGCTCCCCCACCCGCCCGCGAAGCAGCCCCTGCGCGCGGCCGGCGCGGACACCGCCGAGCGGGTGGTGCTGGCCATCGGCCCCGACGGCGGCTGGGTGCCCTTCGAGGCCCAGCTCCTCGAAGCCCAGGGCTTCCGCCCCTTCTCCCTGGGCCCCCGAATCCTCCGCGTGGAGACGGCGGTCCCCGTCCTCCTGGGGCAGGTCGCCCTTCTGAGAGAGGACACTGCATTCAAAGCAGAGCCATCTCGGGCTTGAAGGGCCGCCGTGCGCTGTTCAAGAGTCACAGCCATGGCCACGTCCAACCCTTCCTCCCCCGCCACCGACGGCACCTCGCAGCCCGCCGTGGGTGAGCAACAGCCCCTCGTCACCTCGGAGCCGCAGGCCGCGCCCGCGAAGCCCGCCAGCCACGACACGGTGCCGCCCCCGGCCCTGCTCGACTTCATGATGAAGCGGTGGAAGCCGGGTGCGAAGAAGCTGCCGCCCAGGCTCAAGCACTCCGACGCCTTCCGCGCCCGTCGCCGCGCCCTCTCCAAGCTGTTCCCCGGAGAGACGCTCATCGTCCCCACCGGCCACGAGAAGGTGCGCGCCAACGACACCCACTACCGCTTCCGGCCGGGCACCGACTTCTACTACCTCACCGGCAACACCGAGCCGGACTGCGTCCTCGTCCTTCAGCCCAAGGAGGGCGGAGGCCACACGGACATCCTCTTCGTGGAGCCCAACCCGGGCCGCACGGACTCCACCTTCTTCACCGACCGCGTGAAGGGCGAGCTGTGGGTAGGCCCGCGCCTGGGCGTGAAGGAGAGCCGGGCCCGCTTCGGCGTGGACGAGGCGCGCGGCCTCAATGAGCTGAAGGACTACGTCGCCGGCCTGAATGGCGCGGTGAGCCGCCCCACGCGCGTGCTGCGCGGCTTCGCCCCCAAGGTGGACACCGCGGTGCCGGAGGGCGGAGACAAGGACAAGGCCCTGGCCCAGGCGCTCTCCGAGATGCGCCTCCTCAAGGACGACCAGGAGCTGCGCGAGCTGCAGTCCTCCATCGACTCCACCCAGCGCGGCTTCGAGGACGTCATCCGCGGCCTGAAGACGGCGAAGACGGAGCGCTACGTGGAGGGCATCTTCAACCTCCGCGCCCGCGTGGAGGGCAACGACGTGGGCTACGGCACCATCGCCGCCAGCGGCTCGCACGCCTGCGTGCTGCACTGGACGCGCAATGACGGCCCGCTGGTGCCCGGTGACCTGCTCCTGCTGGATGCGGGCGTGGAGGGCCACACCCTCTACACCGCCGACATCACCCGCACCCTCCCGCTCTCCGGGAAGTTCTCCAAGGAGCAGCGCGAAATCTACGAGCTGGTGCTGGAGGCCCAGGAGCAGGCCATCAAGGCCGTGAAGCCGGGCAACGACTTCATGGAGCCCAACCGCGTGGCCATGCGCGTGCTGGCCGGGGGCCTGGAGTCCCTCGGCATCCTCGAGGACGCCGAGGAGGCGCTCAAGGACGAGCACCAGTTCTACAAGCGCTACTCACTGCACAACGTCAGCCACATGCTGGGCCTGGACGTGCACGACTGCGCCCAGGCGCGGCAGGAGGCGTACAAGTACGGCAAGCTCCAGCCCGGCATGGTGCTGACGGTGGAGCCCGGCCTGTACTTCCAGACGGACGACCTCACCGTGCCACGGCGCTACCGCGGCATCGGCGTGCGAATCGAAGACGACGTCGTCGTCACCGCGCGCGGCTGCAAGGTCCTCTCCGGCAAGATTCCGCGCACCGCGAAGGACGTGGAGGCGTGGATGAAGTCCGTGTGGAAGGCCGCGAAGAAGTAGGCGGCCCCACTCCAAACGCCCGGGAGGACGGTGCTACGGCGCCGTCCCCTCGGCCTGCGGCGCCGTCTCACCGGGCTCCGTGCCCACGGCACCGGGCGCTCCGGGCTTCGGAGCCTCGCCGGGCTTCGACGCGGCCGTCTTGCGCGTCTTCTCCCACTCCTCCAGGGACAGTGGGGCGACCTCCTTCAGCGTGGAGACCGCCACCGCGAACTGGCGCGGCTCGGTGCGCGCGTCGGGGCCGACGGAGAAGTTGATGCGGTGGATTTCGTGTCCGTCCTCCGTCTCCAGCAGCACCCGCCAGTCGCCGGGCTTCAGGTTGGACGTGGTCGCGAAGGAGCGGTAGCCGCCGTCCGTCCCGTTGCTGCTCACGTTGGCCATCCAGCCGTTGCCGAACGTCGTCCAGCCCTTGTCGGGGTGGTCGTAGTACCAGCGGACGCGCACCTTGTACGGGGCGAAGCCCTTGGGCGCGAAGATGCGGAAGAAGTAGTAGGGCTTGTCGCCCGGCTGCATCAGGTAGTCCGGGCCGAACCACGTCCACGGCTTGAACCAGACGGAGTCGTCCACCGTGGACAGGTGGTACACGCCCGGGCTGACCCGATCCACCTTGTGGTAGATGCCCGCGAACTGCACGGCCACCGGCAGCGGCGGAATCACGCCCACCAGGTACAGCAGCAGCAGCACGCCCTGCACGCCGAAGCCGGGAACGGCCACGTTGCGGACGAGGAACTCCACGTCCGGACGCCAGCGCTCAATCAGGCGCATCAGCCCGAAGACGCTCGCGCTGCCCAGGGCCACCGCCAGCAGGAACACCCAGAAGCCCATGCGGCCGATGAGCACCGGCAGCAGGCACGCGAAGTACATCGTCACGCACAGGCTGAGCAGCACCACGCGGATGACGGGGCCCACCTGCCGGAAGCGCGGCAATTCGTTGGCCACCAGCAGCGCGAACAGGCCCACCACGAACAGGTAGGGCGTGAAGCCCGACGTGCTCTTGAAGAGCAGCAGCATGAAGACGCTGAGCAGGCTTCCGAAGAAGAAGTGCACCGCGTCCTCGCGCCAGCGCCACACCTTCGCCAGCAGCTTCGGCGGCTCCGTGCCCTCCGGGAAGCGCTGCTCCAGCAACAGCAGCGAGGACAGGATGACGAGGTACGCGAAGCTCTGCACCAGCGTCAGCGTGTCGTCGATGCGGCTGAGCGAGACGACGTCGTAGATGAAGCCGCCGAAGAAGAAGGCGGCCATCTCCCACTTCTCATGGCGGGTGCGGAAGTCCTGCACCTTCTCCATGAGGGTGGGCGTCTTCGCCGTGGCCACCAGGTCGTCCGGGTCCACCGCCACTCCGGGCGCGGTGGCCGGCAGCGCGGTGTCCTTCAGCGCGACGGCGGCATTCGTATCAGCGGCGGGGAGGACGTTTCCGGATACGGCCGGGGTAGCCGGCGCATCGACGGTGTCGTCCTGCTTCTCGGGAGTGTTGGGCTGTGTTGCGGTGACCACGGCGGTTCCTCGGGGCAGCGGCCGCCCATCCTAGCCGCTCCAGGGGGAGGCGGTCTTCCCCCCTCCCCCCGAGGCCCGCGCCCCGAATCAGGCTGGGGACTTGCCGGAGACCAGGTCCGCCAGCTCACCGCGCTCGGCCAGGTCCGTCAGGATGTCGGAGCCGCCGACGAACTGCCCGTTGATGAAGACCTGCGGAATGGTGGGCCAGTTCGTGAAGTCCTTGATGCCCTGGCGAATCTCGGGGTCCGCCAGCACGTCCACGGTGTGGACCTCGCCGTAGGGCTGGAGCAATTGCAGGGCGCGCGCGGAGAAGCCGCACTGCGGGAACAGGGCGTTGCCCTTCATGAAGAGGACGATTTTGTGCGACTGGGTTTCCTTCTCCAGCCGTGTCTTGAGCTCAGGGGTCATCGAAGCAGCTCCTTCTAGCGCTGCCCGAGCTTCTGCCACTGCTCGGGCGAATAGGTCTTGAGTGCGAGGGCGTGCAGCTCGCCCGACTTCAGCCACTGCTGCAGGGGGGCGTACACCAGCTGGTGCTGCTGCACCATGGGCTTGCCCACGAAGGCCGGGCTCACCACCCGGGCCTCGAAGTGGTCTCCCGTCCCGGTGGTATCTCTAACCTCCACCTCGGAGTCCGGCAGGGCTTCCAGGATACGGGTACGGACAAAATCGGCGTCGAGCATCAGTTCATCCCCCTTCCCATCACCAGCATGGCCGGGTCCACGCCCATGCCACGCAACGTGGTCTCCCACAGCTTTCCAGGCTCCAGGCCCAGCACCGCCTCGGCGGTTGCCTCCGCGAAGAGCCAGGAGCCAGCGGCAATCTCGCTCTCCAGCTGCTTGGGACCCCAGCCCGCGTAGCCCAGGCAGAAGCGCAGGCGCGGCGAGGGGTTCTCCAGCAGCGGGCCCAGCGCGTCCAGCGTCACGCTCAGGAAGAGGCCGGGCATCACCGGGTGCTTCTCCAGGAGCTCCGTGGCGTCATGGAGGACGAAGCCGCGCTGCGGCTCCACCGGGCCTCCCACGAAGACGGGCTGCCCTTCGCGCTCCTTGGAGATGCCCAGATTCTGCCCGCGCGCCAGCTCACCGAGCGTCAGGGGCGCCCCCCGGTTCACGACGAGCCCCATGGAGCCCGTCTCCCCGTGCTCGATCATCAGGATGACCGACCGGTAGAAGTTCGGGTCCCCAAGCTGGGGCATGGCCAGCAGGAGTCCGGGAGCAAGGTTCTTCACAGGGGGAGCATCAACCGTTCGCGGGGACGGCGCAACCGGAACCCGAGCCTCGGTTCCCGGTCCGTCCATCCCCGCGACATGCTGGCACTGTCAGTGCCAGCTCGTGTGCTTGGACTGGAGCGCCTCGGCCAGCTTCTCCGGGTTGAGGGGCTTGCCGATGAAGAGGTCCGCGCCCAGGCCCTTGCACTTGCGCGCCATGGCCGCGTCGCTCATCGCGCTCACGCCGATGAGCACCGCCTGCGGGAAGCGCTCGCGGAGCTTGGACATCAGCGTGGCCCCGCTGCGGCCGGGCAGGAAGACGTCGACGACGGCGGCGTCCATGCGCTTGTTGCGCACGGCGAACTCCGCCTCCTCCGCGCTCCCCACCGGCAGCGGCTCGTAGCCCCAGCCCGCAATCATCTCCACGAGGATCTCCCGGTGCGTCGGGTCATCCTCCACGACGAGAACGGCGCCACGGACCGGCTCCAGCTTCAGCTCGTCACTGCGCTCCGTGCGCTCGCTGGAGTCGTGTCCGGTGGAGATGGGCAACTCTTCGACGTTGGGCAGGGACATGAGTGCACCGGTGGGCAAAAGGTTTCCGTGTGATGGAAACCCACCTCCCAACGTTGGGAATTCCTCGGACAGAGGTGCTTCTCCCACCCCTGAAGTGCACCTCAGGCGGCCCGGCGCGGCGTCGCTGAGAGCGCCTGGGAAGCGAGCGAGGCACCGAGCACCAGCAGCACCAGCAGCGCCCACGCGGGAAGCACCACGCGCCCGCCGCCCTCGTAGATGAGGGCCGCGTAGCTGGTGCCCAGGTAGCGGCCCAGGGACATGGGCTCCATGCGGGCGATGCCGAAGAAGCTCACGGTGGACTCGGTGAGGATGGCGGCGGGCAGGCGACTGAGGAACACCGCCAGCGCGAACGGGCGCAGGGCGGGCCACAGGTGGACGCGCAGGAGGTGGGCCCCTCCCCCGCCGAGCGCCCGGGCGGCGGCGACGTACTCCTGTGACTCCAGGGTGAACAGCCGGTTGCGGAACATGCGCGCCGGTCCTGCCCAGCCCACGAGCGCGAGGGAGGCGACCATCAGTCCGAAGGGGCCGAACCCTCCGCCCTGCCCCGCGTCCGCCAGCGACTGGCCCGCGAGCTGGAGGACCATGACCACCAGCACATCGGGGAGCGCGAAGACAGCGTCCACTCCGCGCAGCAGCGCCTGCTCCACCGCGCCGCCAGACAGGCGCGCCACGGCGGCCACGGCCAGGCCGATGAACGTGGACAGCGCTCCCGCGGCGAGGCCCACGGCGAGGGACACCCAGAGCCCGCCGAAGGCCAGCTCGCACACGGTGCGGTCCGGGCGCGTGGGGTCCATGCCCAGCGGGCAGGTGCTGGCGAGCGCCTCCGGGAAGAGGCGGCCCGCCACGAGGCTGAGCACGCCCAGCCCCACCAGCAGCGTCAGGCCGAAGATGGCGCGCGGGGGAACGCGGCTCATGTCGTGGCCTCACGGGAGCGAGAGGCTGGCAGGCAGAGCCGACCTACCCCAGAGCCGAGCACGCCTGCCGGTTGCGACACGAGGAAGAAGCTCATGCCGTGGCCTCCCGGGAGCGAGGATCCAGCGCGTAGCGCAGCGCTTCCACCGCCAGGCTCACCAGCACGAGCAGCGACGCGAAGGTGGTGGTGGCCACCACGACCACGGCCACCTGCTTGTTGAGCACCGCGAGCACGTAGAGCTGGCCGAAGTACGGCAGGCCGAAGACACGCTCCGCGGCGAACGAGCCGGCCAGCAGCGACGTGGCCACCGGCCCCACGGCGTCCAGGAGCGCGGGCCACACATTCGGCAGCACGTGGCGGCGCAGCACCGTGCCGCGGGACAGGCCCTTGCCCAGCGCTGTGCGCACGTAGTCGCGAGACAGCTCCGTCTCCAGCGAGTCTCCCACCAGCGTGCCCAGGAAGATGCCGGGCCACACCGAGGTGACGAGCGCCGCGCACAGCTCCGGCAGCATGTGCCCGCGCTCCACCACCGCCGGTGCCAGCAACAGCGCGGGAATGAAGACAGGTGTGCCAAAGGCCACCGCCGGCACCGCGTCGCCCAGCGCCGCCCAGCGGCCCCGGCGCCACGTCGTACGCAGCAGCGCGAAGCCCAGCGCCCACGCCAGCGCGAGCGGTAGCGCCATCAGCCCCACACCCACGCTGCCGGAGAGCTTCAGCAGCAGCTCATCGCCGGTGATGCCCTGCGCGCTGGTGCCCAGCCGCTCGCCGCGAAAGAGCTTCTCCCACGGCCGCAGGAAGCCCAGCGGCTCGCCGATGCCCAGGTCCCGCTGGTACGACGCGGCCAGCTCCTTGGAGACCTGGCGCTTGGCGTCCGTCTCCGTGGTGAGTGGCAGCGCGGCCATGAGGAAGTACGAGGCCACCGCCACCACGGGTACCAGAATCAACTGCCGCGCCAGCCGCTGCGTCACCACCCTCATGGCGCCACTCCGACCTGGGCCGCTTCGGCGGGCGCGAGTCGCAGTGCGCGCAGTGCGAGGAAGTTGAACGGATCCACGTCCAGCCCGCGCAGCCGGGCCCGGGCGCGGAAGTAGCGGTCCGGGTGGTAGATGGGCGCAATCACCGCCTGCTCGCCCACCAGCACCTCCTGGGCCTGGGCGTACAGCGCGCGAGCCTTCGCCTCGTCCGGCTCGCCGTCGCCCGCCTCCAGCAGCCGCTCGAAGCGGGCCATGGGCTCTCCGCCCGCCTGCGTCTCCCAGCCCGTCTGGTGGTTGCCCTCCTTCTCGAAGAGGGTGAAGAACGTATTCGGGTGCGCGTAGTCCCCGCCCAGGCGGCGCAGGTACAGGTCATACACGCGAGGCCCCTGCGCCGAACGCCGGGAAATCTCCGCGGTGAAGTCCGAGCGCGCCTCCAGCACCACCTGCACCCCCACGCGCGCCAGTTGCGTCACCACGCGCTCGGCGATGGCCACCTCCGGAAGAAACCCATCGCCCTGCCGGTAGACCAACCGCAGCGGCCGGTCCAACCCGGGCACTCCAGCCAGCTCCGCCTTCGCGGCCACCGGGGTGTAGCTCGGCAGGCGCGCGGCCTCCTCGGGCGTGGCCGCGCCCGGCAGGTCTGGCGGCAGCAGCACGTTGGACGGACGGGCCGCCGGCAGCAGGCCCGCGACCAGCGCCTCCCGGTCCAGCGCGCGGGACAGCGCGCGCCGCACCTCGGGCCGGTTCAGCGGAGGCCGCTCGGTGTTGAAGGCGAGGAAGTACGTGGACAGCAGCGGCTCGCGCTGCAGGTCGTCCGGCCGGCGCACGCGCAGCGCCGCGGCGCTGTCCATGAAGACGAAGTCCACCCGGCCGCGCTCGTACAGCGCGGGGCCAATCTCCGACTTCATCAGGGTGATGACGGGCGCTGGCGTCTCGCCGGCTTGCAGCGGCGGAGGGAAGGCGCTGGCCGGGTTGTAGACCAGCCGCACGCGCTCGCCAGCTCGGTCCCACCGCTCCACCCGGTACGGCCCCAGCGCCAGCGGGCGCCCGTCGCGCGGCCTGTCGAAGTAGTCGCGCACGGCCTCGTCCGACTTCCCCTCCAGGTCCGCCGCGGGCGCCGGGTAGAAGATGTAGACGTTGGCCACGCGGGCCAGGAAGTAGCTGCGCGGCCGGGCCAGCGTCACCCGCAGGGTGTGCGCGTCCACGGCCTCCACGCCCACGCGCTCCAGCGCGGCGCGCACCTCGTCCTCGGGGGCACCGCGCTCCTGTGCCGCCAGCGCCTCGGACGCGCCCGCCAGGTCGGCCATCTCTCCGCGCTCGCGTCCGCGAAGCGCGCGCCGCCAGCCGATGACGAAGTCGCGCGCGGTGAGCGGCGAGCCGTCCGACCAGCGCACGTCCCGCCGCAGGTGGAAGGTGTAGACCTCACGGCCCTGCTCGTCCGTGACGCGCTCCCACCGCTCGGCCAGCCCGGGCTGCACGGAGTAGTCCGCCCCCAGCACGGTGAGCCCGCGCTGGGTGGCCAGCATGATGGGGTAGTTCGCCCAGCTCTCCGGGTCCGAATGGCTCCAGTCCAGCGTGGTGGGCATGGACGGCACCACCACCTTCACGCCCGCGTCTGGCTGGAAGCCACACGGCCCGCAGGCCGTGGCCACCAGGACCAGCAGGAGGAACGACCATCGGAGTCGAGTACGCGAAGCCACCGGGCCGGGTTGTACCCCGAAGCGCGCCGCGCCCGAAAAAGAGAAGCCAGGAGTCCGGCGACCTCGGTCGTCCGGCATCCTGGCTTCTCTTCAACTCAGTGCCCCCGGTGAGGGGGCCTTCAGCTCATGACGCCAGGCGCTACGCCGGGGCCACGGCCGGCGTGGAGGCCGCCAGCTCCGACGAAGGCGTCGACTTCGCGCCATCGGTGCTGAGCGGCTTGCGGCCGAACTCCTCCGGCTTGTCCAGCACCAGCGCCTCGCGGAGCACCTCGTCCACGAACTCCACCGGGACGATGCGCAGCTGCTTGCGAATCTTCAGCGGGATGTCCTTCAGGTCCTTCTTGTTCGCCTTCGGAATCAGGACCGTCTTGATGCCCGCCCGGTGCGCGGCCAGCGTCTTCTCCTTCAGGCCGCCGATGGGCAGCACCCGCCCGCGCAGGGTGATTTCACCCGTCATCGCCACGTCGCGGCGGATGAGGACACGCGTGAGCGCGCTCACCAGGGCCGTGCAGATGGTGACGCCCGCGGAGGGACCGTCCTTCGGAATCGCGCCCTCCGGCAGGTGGACGTGGATGTCGTAGTTCTCGAACACCTTCTTGTCGATGCCGAACCGCTCGGCGCGGCTCCGCACGTACGACATGGCCGCCTGCGCGGACTCCTGCATCACCTCGCCCAGCTTGCCGGTGATGATGAGCTTGCCCTTGCCGGGCATGATGGTGGCCTCGGTGGTGAGGATTTCACCGCCGAGCTCCGTCCACGCCAGGCCCGTGACGATGCCCACCTGGTCCTCGGTCTCCGCCATGCCGTAGCGGTAGCGCGGGGTGCCGAGGAACTTCATCGCCATCTTCCGGTCGACCGCGATGTCCCGCTTGCCGTTCTTCAGCACGTCGCGGGCAATCTTCCGGTACACGCCGCCAATCTCACGCTCCAGCGAGCGCACGCCGGACTCGCGGGTGTAGCGGTTGATGATGGTCCGCAGCGCCTGGTCGGTGATGTCCACCTTCAGCTCCGCCAGCCCGTTGGCCTCCTGCTCCTTCGGGATGAGGTAGCGACGGGCGATGGAGAGCTTCTCCGGCTCCGTGTACCCCGCGATGCGAATCACCTCCATACGGTCCTGCAGCGGACCGGGGATGTTGTGCATCGTGTTCGCGGTGCAGATGAACATCACCTTGGACAGGTCGTAGTCGAGGTCCAGGTAGTGGTCGTTGAAGTTGTGGTTCTGCTCGGGGTCCAGCACCTCCAGCAGCGCCGCGCTCGGGTCGCCACGGAAGTCGGTGGACATCTTGTCGATTTCGTCGAGCAGGAAGACGGGGTTGTTGCTGCCCGCCTTCTTCAGCGACTGGATGAGCTTGCCCGGCATCGCGCCGATGTACGTGCGCCGGTGGCCGCGAATCTCCGCCTCGTCACGCACGCCGCCCAGCGACAGGCGCACGAACTTGCGGCCGGTGGCCCGAGCAATCGAGCGCGCCAGCGACGTCTTGCCCACGCCCGGAGGACCGACGAAGCACAGCACGGGGCCCTTGAGCTTCTTCACCAGCTGCTGCACGGCCAGATACTCGAGGATGCGCTCCTTCGGCTTCTTCAGGCCGTAGTGGTCCTCGTTGAGCACCCGCTCCGCCTCGGTGACGTCCAGGCGGTCCTGGGTCTCGTCGTACCAGGGCAGGCTGATGATCCAGTCGATGTAGTTGCGGACGACGGTGGCCTCGGCGCTCATCGGGCTCATCATCCGGAGCTTCTTCAGCTCCTTCTTGACCTTGAGCGTGGCCTCCTTGCTCATCCGCTTGTTCTTCAGCTTCTCTTCAATCTCCTGGATTTCGTTC
This sequence comes from Pyxidicoccus trucidator, assembly GCF_010894435.1. Taxonomy (NCBI): domain Bacteria; kingdom Pseudomonadati; phylum Myxococcota; class Myxococcia; order Myxococcales; family Myxococcaceae; genus Pyxidicoccus; species Pyxidicoccus trucidator. Next base: position 40,314 of record NZ_JAAIXZ010000001.1, read on the forward strand.
TTGAACTCGTCGCGCTCACCCAGCTCCTTCTGAATGGCCTGCATCTGCTCATTCAGGTAGTACTCCTTCTGGGTCTTCTCCATCTGCTTCTTGACGCGCGTGCGGATCTTCTTCTCCACCTGGAGAATCTCGATCTCACCCTGCATCAGCTCGTAGAGCTTCTCCAGGCGCTTGGCCGGGGACTCCGTCTCGAGCAGGGCCTGCTTGTCGTTCAGCTTCAGGGAGAGGTGCGCGACGATGGTGTCCGCGAGCCGGGCCGGGTCGTCGATGCTCGCCACCTGCATGAGCATCTCAGGCGGAATGCGCTTGTTGAGCTTGACGAAGGCCTCGAACACGGAGTGGACGCTGCGAACGAGCGCCTCCAGCTCCACGCTCTTCTCGGTCTGCTCCTCGACTTCTTCAACCTCCACCATGAAGAAGGCGTCGTTGGGGTGGAACTTCTTCACCCGGGCGCGGCGCACGCCTTCGACCAGCACCTTCACCGTGCCGTCAGGCAGGGGGAGGAGCTGGATGACGTGGCCCAGCGTACCGAAGTGGAAGATGTCGTCCGGAGTGGGGTCGTTGGTCTTGGCCTTCTTCTGCGCAGCCAGCAGGATGACGGCCTTGTCGTCCGGCCCCTTGTGCGCCATCGCGTCCTTCAAAGCCGCGATGGACTTCTCCCGGCCGACGAACAGCGGCACCACCATGTGCGGGAACACGATGATGTCCCGAAGGGGCAAGAGCGGGACGGTGAGTCCCCGCTTCTGGGCTTCCTTCTTGTCGTCACGTCCGAAGAACATGTATCCGCCACCTGCTGGCCTGCCGGGGAGGCAGGCCATTGAAGAGTTGCCCGTCCGCCCGCTCTGCGAGCGCGCATACGGGGTGAAGCACGTCTATAACACGCCGATTTCTGGCGCCGTTCCCCGCCTCAAGATTGGGGAACAACGTCGTGCCATCAAGGGAACACCCGTGACCTCCTCGGGCGTTCGCCCGGTATGTCAGCGGCCCTGCGCCGCCACCCCACCCTGGCGCATCTCCACCTCCAGCACGTGGAAGAGAAATGCGTAGAGGTCCGCACTGGACTCAATCTGCTTGGCCACTTGATCCGCGCCTCCGTGGCCCGCATTCGCCTCGATACGCAGGAGGGAGGGCGTGCGGTTGCCTGCCACGTTCTGCAGGGCCGCCACGAACTTGCGGGCGTGCATGGGGTCCACCCGGTCGTCGTGGTCCGACGCCATCATCAGCATGGCGGGGTAGCGCACGTCCGGCCGCACGTGGTGGTAGGGCGAGTAGGCGTACAGCGTCTTGAAGTCCTCGGCCTTCTCCGCCGTCCCGTACTCCGGAATCCACGTCCGCCCGCTACCAAAGAGGTGGTAGCGCACCATGTCCAGGAGCGGCACGGCGCACACCACCGCGCCGTAGAGCTCCGGGCGCTGCGTCATGGCCGCGCCCACCAGCAGGCCACCGTTGCTGCCGCCGTAGATGGCCAGGCGCCGGGGCTGCGTGTACTTCTCGCGGGCGAGGTACTCGGCCGCCGCGTGGAAGTCGTCGAAGACGTTCTGCTTGCGGTCCAGGCGACCGGCCTCGTGCCACGCCTTCCCGTACTCGCCGCCACCTCGCAGGTTGGCCACCGCGTAGATGCCGCCCGCGTCCAGCCAGGGGAGGATGCTCCCCCGGAAGACGGGCTCCATGTTCACGTTGAAGCCGCCGTACCCGTAGAGCAGCGTGGGCGCGTTGCCGTCGCGCTTCAGGCCCTTGCGGTACACCAGGAACATGGGCACCCGGGTGCCATCCTTCGACGGGTAGAAGACCTGCTGCACCGTGTAGGCGTCCGGGTCCATGGGCAGCTCGACGCGGGCCCACTCCTCGGACTTCCCGGTGCTGACGGACGTCTTGTAGACGAGCCGCGGCGTCGTGAAGGACGTGTAGATGAAGTACGCCTCGTCCAGTTCCTCCTGCCCCACCAGGTTGGACGCGGCGCCCACGCCCGGCAGTTGCACCGTGCGCACCGGCTTGCCCTGCAGGGTGGCCACGCGCACCTCGGTGGTGGCGTCCTTGAGGTACTCCAGCGCCAGGTGCCCGCCGACGACCTTGGCCCCCAGCAGGGAGGCGACCGGGTCCTCGGGGATGACTTCCTTCCACGCGGCGCGCTCGGGCCTGGCCGGGTCCACCTCGAAGACGCGCTGGCGCGGGGCGCCCTCGTCCGTGGTGACGTAGAAGCGGTCCTTCCAGGCGTGCACCTCGTACTTCGCGCCCTCGCCCTTCACCAGCAGGCGGAAGTCCTTCTCCTCCGGCCGCTTCCAGTAGACGTCGTTCTCGCTCCAGCCGCGGATGATGTAGGCAAAGAGGTACTTGCCGTCCCGGCTCAAGTCACTCTGGAGGAAGGTGGTCGGGTCCCCCGTGTGCGGGTGCACCAGCGCGTCGTGCCTGGGGTCCGTGCCCACCTTGTGGAAGCGGATGCTGGTGTAGCCGGGCCGCGCGTCCACGGGGATGCTCGGGTCCGTGGGCAGCCACTCGTAGTAGAAGCCCTTGCTGTCCGGCGTCCACCGGGGCGTGGCGTACTTGCCGCCCTCAATCACGTCGACCTTGGACCACTGGCCCGAGTCCACGTCCACCACGTGGAGCGCCGCCTCATCCGCGGCGTTGGGCTTCTGGGCGAAGACGACCTTCTTCCCGTCCCACGAGGGCGACCAGGTGCCCATGGAGAGGGAGCCGTCCTGGCTCCAGGTGTTCGGGTCCAGCAGCACCTTCTCCTGCCCCTTCTCCCCGTCGCGCCAGTAGAGGACGGACTTCTCCTTGTCCTTGTGGGTGCGGATGTAGAAGAAGCGGCCGTTGCGCCGGGCCGGCGGGGAGATGGAGTCCGTGTAGAACAGCTCCGTGAAGCGGCGGGTGAGCACGTCGCGGCCCGGCATCTTCGCCAGCTGCTCGCGTGCCAGCGCGTCCTGCGCCTTCATCCACGCCTGCACCTCCGGGGCCTTCTCGTCCTCCAGCCACCGGTAGGGGTCCGCCACCTTCACGCCGTGCAGCGTGTCCGCCACCTGCTCGGCCCGGGTTGCCGGGTAGACCATTCGCGAGGACTCCTCCTGGGCCGACACCTGCGAGGCCGACCGGGTCATGTCGCCTGGCGCCGCGGACGCGGCTGCCGGCAGTTCCTCCCGCGCCGCCTCCTTCTGGATGGCGCACGCGGCAAGAGACAGCAACGCAGGGACGAGCAGCTTTCTCATGGGGACCAGCACATACAGAAAGGCCCCCGCACGTCCCACAAAAAGTGTGGTGGGGCCGGAACCGCACGGCCCCTCTCCTAACGCGCGGGGCGCGCCGGAGCCGCCTCCTGGCTCCTTGACGCGCCCCGTCATGCCCTATGGGCCGCCTCCGTGGAGGCGGCGCTGACTCAGGCGGATTCCTTCTTCGGCTCCGGGGACTCCTTCTCCTGGGAGTGGAGCACCACCGGCTCGCTCTTCTTGAGGATGACCTCCTCGGAGATGAGCACCTCGCGGGCCGTCTTGCGGGACGGGATTTCGTACATCACGTCCAGCATGGCCGACTCGAGGATGGAGCGCAGGCCACGGGCGCCCGCCTTGCGGCGGATGGCCTCGGAGGCGATGGCCTTGAGGGCGCCGTCGGTGAACTTCAGCGCGACGCCGTCCAGCTCGAAGAGCTTGCGGTACTGCTTGGTGAGCGCGTTCTTCGGCTGGTTGAGGATGTTGATGAGCGCGGGCTCATCCAGCTCCTCCAGCGCGGTGATGATGGGCAGGCGGCCGATGAACTCCGGAATCATGCCGAACTTGAGCAGGTCCTCCGGCTCCACGTGCTTGAGCAGCTCGGTGAGGTTGCGCTGCTTCTTGGACTGGATGTCCGCGCCGAAGCCCAGGTTGCGCCCACCCAGCCGCCGCTCAATCACCTGGTCCAGGCCGCCGAAGGCGCCGCCGCAGATGAAGAGGATGTTGGTGGTGTCCACCTGCAGGAACTCCTGCTGCGGGTGCTTGCGGCCGCCCTTGGGCGGGACGTTGGCCACCGTACCCTCGATGATCTTCAGCAGGGCCTGCTGCACGCCCTCGCCGCTGACGTCGCGGGTGATGGAGGGGTTCTCCGACTTGCGGGCAATCTTGTCGATTTCGTCGATGTAGACGATGCCGCGCTGCGCCCGCTCGATGTCGTGGTCGGCCGCCTGCAGCAGGTTGACGATGATGTTCTCCACGTCCTCGCCCACGTAGCCGGCCTCGGTGAGGCAGGTGGCGTCGGCGATGGTGAAGGGGACGTTGAGGATGCGCGCCAGCGTCTGCGCCAGCAGCGTCTTGCCGCTACCGGTGGGGCCCAGCAGGAGGATGTTGCTCTTCTGGAGCTCCACGTCCTCCATCGCGACCTTGGACTCGATGCGCTTGTAGTGGTTGTGCACCGCCACGGAGAGCGTCTTCTTCGCGCGCTCCTGGCCGATGACGTACTCGTCCAGCACGGCCTTGATTTCCGAAGGCCGGGGGATGCGCAGCTTGGTGTCCTTGGTCTCCTCGCGGTCGATTTCCTCCGCGATGATGTCGTTGCAGAGCCCGATGCACTCGTCGCAGATGTAGACCGTCGGCCCCGCGATGAGCTTCTTCACCTCCTTCTGCGACTTTCCGCAGAAGGAGCAGCAGAGGGTCTGGTTGTCTCGCTTCTCCACGTTCTTGCCCGCCATGTCATCCCTCGCTGCGCCTGAAAGGCCCCCACTCCTGAAGACCGCCCCTACCCCTGCCTCCGGACCAATCTAGTCAGCCCCTGTCCGGATCGTCCACGCACCTTCCAGGTACTTAACAGGGCGGTGGCCACGACGCAGAAAGCAGAAAGCCGGAGACGCGGGGACGCATTCCCGCGACTCCGGCCACTTACCGAGGCCCAAGGCCCCGGTTACACGACTACTTCTTCTCTTCCTTGCCCAGTCCCACGACCTTCCGGGGGCTCTGGATTTCATCGATGATGCCGTAGGCCTTGGCCTCCGTCGCACCCATGAAGTAGTCGCGATCCGTGTCCTTCTCCACACGCTCGATCGACTGGCCGGTGTGCTTGACGATGAGCTCGTTGAGCTTGGCCTTCATCCGGAGGATTTCCCGGGCCTGGATTTCGATGTCCGTGGCCTGGCCGCGCACGCCGCCCAGCGGCTGGTGGATCATGATGCGGCTGGAGGGCAGCGAGTAGCGCTTGCCCTTGGCACCGGCGAGCAGGAGGACGGCCCCCATGGAGGCCGCCTGCCCGACGCAGATGGTCGACACCGGACACTTCAGGTACTGCATGGTGTCGTAGATGGCGAGGCCGGCCGTCACCGAGCCACCAGGCGAGTTGACGTAGAGGTTGATGTCCTTGTCCGGGTCCTCGGACTCGAGGAACAGGAGCTGGGCGACGATGACGTTGGCCACGTCATCGTCGATTTCAGTGCCCAGCATGACGATGCGGTCCTTCAGGAGCCGGCTGTAGATGTCGTACGAGCGCTCACCGCGATGGGTCTGCTCGATGACGTAGGGAACGGGCATGAAGGGCATGTCGACCTCTAGTGAGACTCGGAAGCTCGCAAGCTCGGAAGATTGAACCTCACTGATACTTCGCCCGAGCCCTCAGGAATTCAATCGTCTTTTCCTCCCTCAGTCGGAGAGACAACCCGAGCCGCTCGTCCGGACCCTTGAAGTACTTCTTCACGGCGGCGACCGGCTGGCCGGCCTCGGTGGCCAGCTGCTCGATCCGGGCGTCCACGTCCGCGTCGGAGGCCTGGATGCTCTCCTTCTGGGCGATGGCCTCGAACAGCAGCGTGCCCTTCACCTCCTGGATGGCCTTCTCGCGCATCTCCTCGCGCAGGCGGGAGAAGTCCAGGTTGAGGCGGCTGGGGTCCACGCCCTGGCGCTGGAGCTGCTGCAGCGCGCCGCGCAGCATGGAGTCCATGGCGCGCTCCACCATGGCGCGGGGCACCTCGAAGGGGTTGCGCTCGATGAGGACCTTCATCAGGGCCTCGCGCTCCTCGCCCTCCACCTGGGCCTTGCGGGCCCGCTGCATGTCCTCGCGCATCTTGGTGCGCAGCTCGTCCAGCGACTGGGCGATGCCGGTGTTCTTGGCGAAGTCGTCGTTGAGCTCGGGGGTGATTTCCTTCTGGAGGGACTTCACGGTGATGTGGAAGCGCGCCGTCTTCCCGCGCACCTCCTCCACCCGGTAGTCGGCCGGGAAGGCGTAGTCGATGTCCTTGGACTCGCCCACCTTCACGCCCTCCAGGGCGGCAATCTTCGACTCCACCAGCTCGCCGGGCGCCACCTGGACGGTGATGCCGTCGGCCTTGCTGCCGGGGAACGGCTGGCCGTCGACGGTGGCCTCGAAGTCCACGGTGACCTGGTCACTGGCGGCCGCGGTGTCGCGGTCCGTGATGGGCTCCTGGCGGGCCATGGACTGGCGCATGCGCTCCAGCTGCTCGTTGATCTGCTCGTCGGTGACGGCCGTCTCCGACTTCGCCAGGGGCAGCTCCTGGTACTCCTTCGCCTCCACCTTCGGCTTCACCTCGACGCGCGCCTCGAAGGTGAAGGGGGCGTCCGCCTTGAGGCCGGAGTTGGTGACCTGGGGGTTGGCGACGACCTCCACGTTGTGCTCGCGGATGGCCTCCACGTACGCGGCCTGCACGACGCGCTGGATGACCTCGTCCTCGACCTGGTCCTTGAAGCGCTGCTCCAGGATGCGGCGGGGGACCTTGCCCTGCCGGAAGCCAGGCAGCCGCACCTGCTGGCCGAGCTTGGAGTACGCGCGGTTGAGCTCCTCCGCGACGCGGGCGTTCTCGACCTCGATGGAGAGCTTCTTCTCGATGGGAGAGAGCTCCTCGACCTGGACCTTCATGGGGGCCTCGCTCGCCGCCGCCTCGGACATCCGTCCCGGGCGACGCCGGAAAAGTGGGACGTGCGCCTTTAGGGGATAGGCACGAGCGGGTCAACGCGAAATGGGCGAGGAGGGACTCGAACCCTCACACCTTGCGGTACCAGATCCTAAGTCTGGCGCGTCTACCAGTTTCGCCACCCGCCCGGGTGCGACCGCGCGCTGCGCCTTCCTACCGCGAAACGTCCGGTGGACGGCAGAGGCCGGAAAAAGAAACGGGGCCCCTCCATTTCTGGAGGAGCCCCGGAGTGAGAGCGGAGGGAATCGAACCCACAACCTATGGATTAAGAGTCCATTGCTCTGCCAATTGAGCTACGCTCCCGGCACTGCCCTGGTCCGTCGCCCGCCTGCGCGGCGTCCAGGTGGCGGCGGTAACTACAGAAGCCCGACCGTGCTGTCAAAAAGTATTTTCGGGCCCCCCTTCATTCCCGCTGCTGAGGATCTGACGCTCGGAGCATCCAGCGCCTGACGCCGGTCCGCCCGCCCGGCGGCCAGCCCCCGGGACGGCTCCGGCCGCGGATGAAGCAAGCGCCCCCCGCCGCTGTTCAACATGGCCGCAGCGCGCTTTTCGTCCCGGTGCACGTGCAGTCGTGCGCCAGCCGCACTCCGGGACACGAGGCGCGTGACGGCGTCGTGGGCACTCATGTGCAGCAAGAGGGTTCGCCGCTGCGGCAACCAGGCGGGCGGACGGAGGTCGTCCGCCCTTTTCGCGAAGACGCAGGAGATGACAGTGACGGAAGCCAACACCCACCCCAAGGCGGACAGCGCGACGACGGGCCAGGGCCCCCAGCAGGGAGCCTGGAGCCGGGAGCGCGCGGAGCTCGTGCGGCGCACCATCTGCCCCAAGGGCATCAGCGAGGACGAGTTCGCCCTCTTCATCGAGCAGTGCAAGCGCAGCGGGTTGGACCCGCTGCTGAAGGAAGCCTTCTGCGTGGCGCGCCGCCAGAATGTCGGCAACCGCGAGCGGCCCAACTGGGTGACGAAGTACGAGTTCCAGCCCTCCGAGGCGGGGATGCTCGCCCGGGCGGAGCGCTTCCCGGACTTCAGGGGCATCCAGGCGAGCGCGGTGTTCGCCGAGGATGAAATCATCGTCGACCAGGGCAAGGGCGAGGTGGTGCACCGCTTCAACCCGGCCAAGCGGAAGGGCGCACTGGTGGGTGCCTGGTCGCGCGTGGTCCGCGACGGCAAGCTGCCCGTCGTCGTCTGGCTCGACTTCAGCGGCTACGTCCAGCAGACGCCGCTGTGGGCCAAGATTCCCACGACGATGATTGAGAAGTGCGCCCGCGTGGCGGCCCTGCGCAAGGCGTACCCGGAGGCCTTCGGCGGCCTGTACGTGCGCGAGGAGATGCCCGCCGAGGACTACGAGCCCCAGCAGCACCACCACGAGGAGCCGGCCCACGGCGGCGGCCCCTACGAGGTGCTGGGCGCGAAGCCCGGCCCGGTGAAGGCGTCCTTCCCCTCGCTGGCCCCCGCGCCGGCGAAGGAGGACAAGCCCCAGGCCGTGGCGCAGCCGCTCGACGTCGACGTGCCGGTGCCCCCCGCGCCCGTCCGGGCGGCGGCGGTGGAGACCGAGCCCGGCACCGGAGCCAGCACCGCGCACGGCAGGAAGAACGGCCACGCCAAGGCGGCCGCGCCCGCCCCGGGCAAGGGCCCCACCACGAGTCACGAAGAAGAGCCCCTGGCCCCCCGTCCGAAGGCCAGCGCCGTCGTCGTGGCGTTCGGCCCATACAAGGGGAAGACGGCCTCCGAGCTCTCCGACGAGGAGCTGAGTGAGACCATCGACATGGCCAACGAGAAGCTGATGGAGCAGCCGAAGGCGCGCTGGGCCAAGGCGATGCGTGAGAACCTGGCCGCGCTGGAGGCGGAGACGGAGCTGCGCTGCCGCGTCCCCGCGTCGGGGAAGAACGGCAGCGGCGCGGCGCACGAGGCCTGAAGCCACGTCAGCAGGTGAAGTGAGGAGCGCCTCCGTCGCGAAAGTGGCGGGGGCGTTTTCCGTTCCCCTCCCGGCGGCAGTGGCTCGACTCGGGAAGAGGAGGAGCGCGCTCGGAGGGACTTGAACCCCCAACCCCCGGGTTCGAAGCCCGGTGCTCTATCCAGTTGAGCTACGAGCGCAGCGAAACGGGGCGGGTGAAGGAGGGCGGCCAACCGGGATCGAACCGGTAACCTCAGGAGTCACAGTCCTGCGCTCTAACCAGTTGAGCTATGGCCGCCGTTACAGCGCTACGACGTTTTGAAGCGCGGCTTCCCTATCGTGGAAACCGGGGCCGTTCAAGACCCAAATGTGACGGCAGGCAGGTTGGCGCCCCAGGCAGGACTCGAACCTGCGACCCCCGGCTTAGAAGGCCGGTGCTCTATCCAGCTGAGCTACTGGAGCTGGCCGGGCCGCCTGCTTCCACTGCTTTACTTCAAGTCGGGGCGAGAGGATTCGAACCTCCGACCCCCTGCGCCCAAGGCAGGTGCGCTACCAGGCTGCGCTACGCCCCGAGAAGTAGAGTCCGGCATTGTTGAACCATTGCGAACGGACGTGCAAGGCCAACGTGCCTGACAGCCCTGCATTCAGTCCGGCTACAGGCCCAGCAGGTGGGGCTTCATCTTCCGGAAGGCCGCCCCGCGGTGGGACACCTGGGACTTCTCCTCCGGCGTCAGCTCCGCCATCGTCCGGCCCTGCTTGTCCGGAAGGATGAAGACCGGGTCGTAGCCGAAGCCGTGGCTGCCGCTCGGGGCCTGGCCGATGCGGCCCTCGCACCGGCCCACCTCCACCCGCGCCTCGCCCCCGGGCTTCACCAGCGCCAGCGCGCACTGGAAGGACGCGGTGCGCTTCTCGTCGGGTACGCCGGCCAGCTCGGACAGGAGCTTCTCGTAGCGGGCCCTGTCGTCCCCCGGCGCATAGCGCGCGGAGTGCACCCCGGGTCTGCCTCCCAGTGCGTCCACGCACAGCCCGGAGTCGTCCGCCAGCGCGGGCAGCCCGGTGGCGTCGGCATAGGCGCGGGCCTTCTTCACCGCGTTGCCCTCGAAGGTCTCAGCGTCCTCCACCGGCTCCGGCACCGGGGGCAGGTCCGCGAGGGACACCACCTCCACCGCGTCACCCACCAGCTCGCGCAGCTCGCGCAGCTTGCCCTTGTTGGTGGTGGCGAAGAGCAGCCGGGGCCGGGGCGTCATCCCAGCACCTTCGCCTGCGCGGCGACGAGCTGCTGGATGGCGGCCAGCCCTCCGTCCACCATGGCGTCCAGCGTCTTCTTGTCGAAGAGCTGGTGCTCGGCGGTGCCCTGCAGCTCCACCATGCGGCCGTCCGCGGTGGCCACGAGGTTCAGGTCCACGTCCGCGGTGGAGTCCTCGTCGTAGTCCAGGTCCACCCGCACCTCGCCCTTCACCACGCCCACGGACACGGCCGCCAGCGGCGTCAGCTTGGGCGTCTTCGTCAGGGTGCCCGCCTTCTGGAGCGAGCGCAGCGCGAGCACCAGCGCCACATAGGCCCCGGTGATGGAGGCGGTGCGCGTGCCGCCGTCCGCCTGGAGCACGTCGCAGTCCAGGGTGAGCGTGCGAGTGCCCAGCGTGGACAGGTCCACCGCCGCGCGCAGCGAGCGGCCGATGAGGCGCTGGATTTCCATGGTGCGGCCGGTCTGCTTGCCCTTGGCGGACTCGCGCTGGTTCCGCGAGTGCGTCGCACGCGGCAGCATGCCGTACTCGGCCGTCACCCAGCCGGTGCCCTTGCCCATCAGATGGGGCGGCACCCGCTCCTCGGTCGAACAGGTGACGAGCACCTTGGTGTGACCGAACTCCACCTGCACGGAGCCCTCCGCGTAGCGGGAGACACCGGGGGTCAGGATGATGGGGCGAAGGTCCAGCGCACCACGTTGGAAGGAACGCACGGCAGGCTCCTGGGGCAGATGGAGAGGGGTGGGCACCTCCTGTCTACCAGAGCCGCGCCACGTGGGTGGCATCTACCGCCGCCCGTCTGCCCTCACGGCAACGCGGGGGCGGCCACCTGGGGCTCCCGGGAGGCGTCGCGCCGGCGGGTCTCCTTGAGGAAGGCCAGCACCCCGTCGGCAATCGCCTCGGCCAGCTTCTCCTGGTACTCCGAGCGGCCCAGCTTCGCGCCCTCCTGCGGATGGGAGATGTAGCCCACCTCCACGAGGACGGCCGGGCACTCCACGCCGGAGAGGACGAAGAAGGGCGCCTGCTGGACGCCCCGGTCCGCGGCGCGAGTCCCCCGGATGAGGCGCGGGTGGATGGCGTAGGCCAGCCGGGAGGAATCCGCATGCGCCTCCGTGCGCACCAGGTCCTGGAGGATGAAGGCCAGCGTGGAGTCGCCCCGCGCCGCGCGGCTCACCGGCGCCTCCGCGTTCTCCCGGTCCGCCACCGCGCGCGCGGCGTCGCCCGAGGCGTTGGCGGACAGGAAGTACGTCTCGATGCCCTCGGTGCGCGCGCGCATCCGCTTCGTGGGCATGGAGTTGGCGTGGATGGAGAGGAAGAGGTCCGCGCCATGGTCGTTGGTCATCGACACGCGCTCGGTCAGCGACACCTGCGAGTCGCGCTCGCGGGTGAGGTACACCTCGCCGCCCGCCGCTTCCAGGCGCGCCCGCAGGCGCTGGGCAATCTGGAGCGCCACTTCCTTCTCGCGCAGCTCGCCGGGGCCCTTCGCGCCCTCCTGCACACCGCCGTGGCCCGGGTCGATGACGATGCGCGCGGGCCGCTCCCCTGCCCCCGCGACGACGGGGACGAGCCAGAGCAGCGACAGGACGGCGAGGAGGGTGCGGTGCGACGGCGGCATGCCGGGGAGAGATGCTACCGGAGGGTGCCCCCGGGAGCGAAATCCGGGCCGGCAGGGAGCCCCGCGCGGGTGGACGGGGCGTTCAGCCGATGACGTCGATGCCGGGCCGGCCTGCGCGGACCTCACCGATGAGGGCCGCGTCCACGCCGGCCGCCTCCAGCGCCTTGAGTGCCTTGAGCGCGTGGCGGGCGGGCACGCTGGCCAGCAGGCCGCCGTTGGTCTGCGCATCCGCGAGCACCCACTGGATGTGCTCGGGCAGCCCGTCCGGGAAGCGCACCTTCTTCTTCACGTGGGCGAGGTTGGCCTTGGTGCCTCCGGGCACCACGCCCTGCTCGGCCAGCGCGGCCACATCCATGATGAGCGGGATGCGCTCCAGGTCCAGCGCCGCGCGCGTCTTCGCTCCGGTCATCATCTCCAGCAGGTGCCCCAGCAGTCCGTAGCCCGTCACGTCCGTGAGGGCATTCACCTTGAACTTGCCAGAGGCGAAGACCTCGCCAGCGGCGCGGTTGAGGGCGGACATCACCCCCACGACGCGCTTGGAGAGCTGCTTCGAGGCGACCCCGCGCTTGATGGCGGTGGTGGCGATGCCCGAGCCCAGCGGCTTGGTGAGGAACAGCACGTCCCCCGGCTTCGCGCCCGCGTTGGTGAGCACCTTCTTCGGGTTCACCACGCCGGTGACGGCCATGCCGTACTTCGGCTCCGGGTCCCTCACGCTGTGGCCACCGAGGATGGGGATGCCCGCCTCGTCCGCCTTGGACTGGCCCCCCGCGAGAATCTTCGACAGCACGGACAGCGGCTGGCCGTCCGGGAAGCCCACTAGGTTGAGGGCGAAGATGGGCCGCGCGCCCATGGCGTAGATGTCCGACAGGGCATTCGCCGCGGCGATGGCCCCGAACTGGAACGGGTCGTCCACCACGGGCGGGAAGAAGTCCACCGTCTCCACCACGGCCAGGCCGGGCGTGAGGCGATAGACGGCCGCATCGTCGTTGGTGGAGAAACCCACCAGCGCCTGGGGACCACCGGCAGTCTTCAGTCGGCGCAGGACCTGCGCCAAGTCCGCGGGCCGCAGTTTCGCCGCTCAGCCCGCGCAGTGACTCAGTTCGGTGAGACGCTTCGGCTTCACCGGCTGCTCGTCCGCCATGGTGCTCCCCTTCCCCGCGCGGCCCGTGAGCGGGGCCGCGGCTGTCCGTCCGTCAGGCCTTGCGTACGTAGTCGCGCTTCAGCAGCTGCGCCACCGCTTCCGCCGTCACCACGTCGTCCGCGTCCGCCCGGTCCAGTACCGCGCCGAGCGTGCCGTAGTTGTGCACCAGTTGGAGCACGTCCAGCATCTCCGGCGCCAGCTCCTTGAGGGGCGGCGTCAGGGGCATGGCCAGCGCCAGCGGCGCGTCCAGGGCCGGCAGGCTGGGCTGCAGCCGCTTCATCTCGTCCAGTTGGCGGAGCGAGTCCATCAGGAGCGCCTCGGTGGACGAGTCCAGCTCCACCATGAACTCCTGGTTGTCCGCCGGGCGCAGCTCGAAGTCGCCCTGCTCCCAGGTGATGATGCGGTTGAAGCTCTTCTGCGGGCCCAGGTTGTGGTTGTCGCCGATGACGGCGTAGTACACGCGGCCCTGGCGCAGGTAGATGCGGCCCTCCTGGTCGCTCGTCACCACCAGCACGCCGTTCTTCTTGGACGTGTGGAAGAGCTGGAGCAGGTCCGGCAGGGGGATTTCCTCAATCTTCCCCGTCATGGAGCTGGCCTTGTTGGTGGTGCGCGCGGCCTGGACGGCGGCGACCTCCTCCAGCTTCTGCTTGGCCATGCTCTCGTCGACGTTGGCGCCATCCGCGCCCTGGTGGACGAGCTTGAGGATGGAGGTGCCGATGAGGATGCGGTCCCCCTCCTTCAGCCGGGCCTGCTTCACCTTCTCACCGTTGACGAAGGTGCCGTTGGTGGAGCCCAGGTCCTCGATGGTGATCTTCCCGTCGGAGAAGCTGATCTTCGCGTGCTTGCGAGAGACCATGTCCTCGACGAGCACCATGTCCAGCTCGCTCGAGCGACCGATGACGATCTGCTTGTCCACCTTCAGTGGGAACTCGCCACCCTGGTACTTCCCGGAGATGAACTTGAGGGCGTAGGTCTTCTGGGTGTCCATGGTCATGAACCTGCCTGATCCGCCTTGCCCGGGTCCTTCACCAGGTTGAGGTACATCTGCGCGCTCTTGTTATCCGGGCTGCGAGCCAGCACGTCCTCCCAGACCCGTACCGCCTCCGCCCGCCGCCCGGCCGAGTACAGCGCCACTCCATACTGGATGCTGCCCGGGATGAACGCCGGGTTCTGCGCGATGACCTGCTCGTACTCGACGATGGCCGCTTCGTTGTCCCCGGCGTCACGCAAGGCATTGCCCAGCTTGAGGCGGATGTCCACGAACTGCGGGCAAAGTCCGAGCGCGCGCCGGTACTCTTCAATCGCCTTCGCCCACGCGCCGCTGGAGGCGAAGACGTCGCCAATCTCGCCGTACATGTTGGCGATCTTCTTCTCGACGTAGGGGTCCAACTCGCCGGGGCCGCTCTTCTGCTGGGAGAGGGCGGCCTGGTAGACCTCCTTCGCCTCGGCGTACTTCCCCATGTCGTTGTAGATGACGGCCAGATTCAGGGCCGCCTCCGTGTACGCGGGGTTGAGCTGCAGCGCGGACTCGAAGGCGCGCTGCGCCCGGGCGAACTGGCCCTGGTCGTGGTAGATGATGCCGAGCATGTTGAACACGTCCGCGAAGGTCGGGTTCTGCTCGACAATCTTCGCGAGGTATTGCTCGGCCTGGGCGTACTGCTTCTTCTCGAAGTAGCCGCGCCCGAGGGTCAGTAGCTGCTTGAGGGGCTCTTCCATGAATCGGCCCGCCAGGGCCCTGCCTCCGAGGCGGCTAGCCTACATGAGCCCGGGCGAAAACAAGAATTCATCACCGTGAAGCGTCAGGGATAGTTGCCGCTCGCCCCGGGTGTCCACCGGCCGCTCCGGCAGCGCCCCCAGCAGGCGCCAGTGTTCGGTAACGACAGCGTCCTCCCGCTCCAGCCGGACGTACCAGGCCTCGGCCCGGTAGCCGCGCGCGCTCATCCTCCGCAGGGACTCCCACTCCGGCCCGCCCACGCCCGGGGTGCCCGGCCCCGCCAGCTTCGCCAGTGCGCTCGCGTCCGCCGCCTGGAGCGCCCGGCGCCGGGACTCCAGGGCCGTCACCACGGCCAGCAGCCGGGGCGCCGCGGTGCCCTCTGGCACCCAGTCCCCGTCCCTCACGACGAAGGGCACCCGCTCCACCCCGGCGGTGCCCACCTCGGTGGTGCCCAGGGTGCCATCGAAGTCGAGCGTGGCGTGGGCCTCCGCCCGCTTCGCGCCGGGCTCCACCACCACGGTGATGCGCGCGAAGCGGTGCTTGCGGGACTTCAGGGGGAGGTCGGAGCCGGGCACGGGCAGCGTCAGCCCGTCGGCCTCGGTCTCCTTGAGGGCGGTGATGATTTCCGCCTCGGGACCGGCCGCCGCGCCCAGGAAACGGGGGGCGAAGACGGCCAGGGTGGCGCCCAGCGCCAGGAAGACGATGAGGGCGCCGCCCAGGCGGCTCCACTCCTCGGTGGTCCTCACGGGCCCAGCATTCGCTGGGCACGCTCCGCGGCGGGCGTCCCAGGCAGGCGGCGCTGCACCTGGCGCAGCGTCTCCTCCGCCTTCTTCGGGTCATTCAGCTTCACGTAGGCCGAGTGGAGGTCGAAGAGGGCCTCCTCCTCATAGGGAGTGCCGGGGTAGCGACGGAGGAGGGACTCCAGGCGCTGGGCCACGGCCTTCCACCGCTCGCGCTTCTGGTAGAAGCGGGCCACGTACAGCTCGTGCTCGGCCAGCCGCTTGCGGGCCTCGTCCGCGTGGGCCTTGGCCTCGTCGGCGAACTCGGACTTCGGGTACTGGCGCCGGAAGTCCTCCATGGCGAGCAGCGCGGCCTGGATTTCCCCCTGGTCCTTCTCCTCCGAGGGGGGCAGGGCGAAGAAGTCCGAGGGGTAGTCCTCCACGTGCGTGAGGGCGGAGCGGTAGGCGGCGTAGTCCACCTTGGCGTGCGTGGGGTGGAGCTTGATGAAGGACTCGTACAGGTCGCGCGCCTCGGGCCAGGCCTCGCGGGCGAAGTCCACGTCGGCCAGCTTCAGCTCCGCCTCGCGGGCGGCCTCCTGGTAGGGGAACTTCGCGCGGACGTACTCGAAGTACTTCTGGGCGCGGAGGAAGTCCTTGTTGTCCAGGGCCTCCACACCGAGCCGGAGGTTCTCCTCGGCGGCGTTGGCGTACTCGGGCTCACCGGCCTGTCCCGAGGTGAGGGACGCACAGCCGGAGGCAAGCAACAGGACGGCGGTCAGGAAGGCGACGGCGGAACGCATCTCCACCACGCTATTCGTCCGGACCGGAGGGGTCCAGCGAAGGTTCACCCAGTAGCCGGTGGATGACGTCTTCGGAGAAGCCCCGGCTGTCGAGAAGCCTGCCCGCGCGCGCCCGCTCCTTCGCGTCGAGCGGCCGGCCAAGCAACCCCCGCCCCTCCAGCACCGCGCGGGCCGTGGCCAGCGCGTCGAACTCCTCCGCGCCGCTCGCCTGGGCCAGGGCCCGCCGGGCTGTCTCCTCCGGCAGCCCATGGGACTCCAGCCGCTGGAGCACGGCGCGCGGGCCCAGCCGGCCCTTGCGCAGCAGCGCGGCGGCGCGCTCCTGGGCGAAGCGCGCGTCGTCGAGGTAGCCCCAGCCCTGGACCCGCGCGAGCGCCTCCTCGCGCACCTTCTCCGAGAAGCCCTTGCGCTCCAGGGCGGCCTCCAATTCGTGGCGGCTGCGGGCGCGAACGGAGAGGAGCTTCACACAGGCGTCCGTGGCACGCCGGACAGCGTCGGGGCCTTCGTCCTCCGGATGCATGGCGGGATACGTAGCATGTGGTAACAGGCCCAACCATGCACCCCGTCCTCGCCCGCTTCCTTGCCGCCGATGCCGCCCGGGAGACGCTCCGCAAGCAGCAGTCCGGTGAAGCCCTGGCTCCCGACGAGCAGGCCTTCATCGACGCCGCCACCGCGCACCCCAAGCACCAGGGCGTGCTGCTCGGAGTCAGCGGCCGTGCCCTGTCCTCCGATGCCCAGGCGTCGCTGGTGCTGCTGGCCGCCCACGCCGCGGCCCGCTCCATGCGGGAGGACGCCGACCTGGCCGAGCCCACGCGCAAGGCCCGCGAGGCGCTCGCCGAGGAGGGCGCCAGCGAGGAGGAGGCGGACGCCTTCATCGCCTCCATCCTGCTGGAGGAGGCCTTCGGCTATGAGCAGGACGTGGACACCTTCGACGCCGAGTACGTGAAGGAGTCGCTGAACGAGGTGCCCGCGCTGGCCTCCCTCACCAAGGAGGCCGTGGACGCCCTCTTCCTCACCTTCGTGAAGGGCGCCGCCAACGACGCCGAGCGCAAGGTGCGCGAGGGCATGGCCCGCGCCCTCTTCGACATCGCGTGGTCGGAAGGGCCCGCCCCCATCAACCCCGAGCACATGGAAGCACTGCTCGACGCGGAGGTGGTGGACCGGCCCGAAGAGGAGCAGGAGGCCAAGGTGCACGCCACCGCGCAGCTGCTCCAGGCGCTCTCCAAGGAGGGACTGGTGGGCCCGCTGCGCCTGTCACGGCTGCGGGCGCTGCTGGGTGAGGAGGACGCGTAGCGGCGGAGCCAGCAACCCCGGCTCCACCGCGTCAGCGCCTCAGAAGCGTTCGATCTGGAAGTCGTCGTCACCACCGGCGGCCGGCGCGGGTGCCGGAGCGGGCGGAGGCGTCGGCGGACGCGCGGCGGGCGCGGGCGGACGCGCGGCCGCGGGAGGCGGGCCGGCGGGACGCGGCGCACCGGCGGGCGCCGGAGCTCCCGGGCGCATGGCCTGGGCCACCGGAGCCGGCGTGGGCGTCGCCGGGGCGGGAGCCTGAGCCGCCGCCGGGGCCCCCTTCTGCGCGAAGGACGCGGAGCCGGGGATGGGGCGGGCGTCGCCGGGCTTGGCGTCGAAGTTGTCCCACTTCGAGTCGGACGTACCGCTGATGCCGGAGAAGCGCAGCGCGAAGTCGTCCGGGTTCGTGGCCTGGCGGTGGGCCTCTTCGTAGGTGACGAGCCCCTGGCGCACCAGGCTCATCAGGGACTGGTCGAAGGTCTGCATCCCGTACGAGTCCGTGCCCTGGGCAATGGCATCGTGGATCTCCTTCGTGCGGTCCTTGTCCTCGATGAGCTCGCGCACGCGGGCGGTGACGCGCAGCACCTCCACCGCGGCCACACGGCCCTTGCCGTCCGCGCGGGGCACGAGACGCTGGCTGACCACGCCCTTGAGCACGCTCGCGAGCTGCAGGCGCACCTGCTTCTGCTGGTGCGGGGGGAAGGCGGAGACGATGCGGTTGATGGTCTCCGTGGCGTCCAGCGTGTGCAGCGTGGACATGACGAGGTGGCCCGTCTCGGCCGCGTGCAGCGCCGTCTCAATCGTCTCGTGGTCTCGCATTTCGCCCACGAGGATGACGTCCGGGTCCTGCCGCAGCGCGCTCTTGAGAGCCTGCGCGAAGCTCATCGTGTCCACGCCCACCTCGCGCTGGTTCACGATGGAGCGCTTGTCGCGAATGAGGAACTCGATGGGGTCCTCAATCGTCATGATGTGGCTGGTCTCGTTGGCGTTGATGTGGTCGATCATCGCCGCCAGCGTGGTGGACTTGCCGGAGCCCGTGGTGCCCGTCACCAGGACGAGGCCGCGCTCCTCGCCACAGATTTTCGCGAGCACCTGGGGCAGCAGCAGGTCCTGCATCGTCATCACCTTGAAGGGGATGACGCGGAGGACGGCGCCCACCGTGCCGCGCTGCTGGAAGACGTTGACGCGGAAGCGGCCCAGGCCGGGGACTCCGTAGGCCAGGTCCACCTCGTTGCTCGACTTGAACTTCTCCTTCTGGAACTCGTTCATGATGCCGAAGGCCATGCGCGCCACCTCCTCCGGAGGGAGGCGGCGACCGTCCTTGAGCGGCACCAGCGAGCCGTCCACGCGGAACATCGGCGGGAGGCCAGCCTTGAGATGAATGTCGGAGGCACCGCCGCGCAGGGCGATCTGCAGAATCTCGTTCAGTTCCATGAGCGAGGAGGATGGTAGCAGAGCCCCGCGGCCTCAGGCGATGGCCCGCCAACCCCGGAAACGACAACGGCGGAGGCCCCCGAGAGGACCTCCGCCGCGAAGACAACCAAGCAGCCGAGTTCGACTTAGCGCTTGGAGAACTGGAACCGGCGACGCGCGCCCGGCTGACCGTACTTCTTGCGCTCGACCGCGCGAGCATCGCGGGTGAGGAAGCCGGCCTTCTTCAGCGCCGGACGGAACTCCGGGTTGAAGGAGCACAGCGCACGGGCGATACCGTGACGGATGGCGCCGGCCTGGCCGGAGAGACCGCCGCCCTTCACGTTGACCGTGATGTCCAGCTTGCCCTTCTGCTCGAGGATGTCGAGGGGCTGGTTGAGCACCATCTTCGAGGTCTCACGACCGAAGTAGGCGTTGAGCTCGCGACCGTTGACGGTGACCTGGCCGGTGCCGGGACGAATCCAGACACGGGCGGTGGCCTCCTTGCGGCGGCCGGTGGCGTAGAAACCGAGTTCTTGATGGATGGCCATGGACGTTGTCTCCTTTACGCCTCAACCTCAAACGCGGACGGCTTCTGGGCCGCGTGAGGATGGGTGTCACCCACGTAGACCTTCAGCTTCGTCATCATCTGCCGACCGAGCGCGTTGCGGGGCAGCATGCGACGCACGGCGTTGATGACGATGTCCTCGGGGTGACGCTGGCGGAGCTTCTCCAGGTTGGTGATCTTCAAGCCGCCGGGAAAACCAGCACGTGAGTGCCGGTAGTACATCTTGTCCTGCTCCTTCGTCCCCGTCACCTTCACCTTTTCGGCGTTGATGACGACGACGTGGTCGCCGGTATCGATGGACGGCGTGTAGATGGCCTTGTGCTTACCCTTCAGCAGGGTGGCAATCTGGCTCGCCGCGCGGCCCAGCACCTTGTCGGACACGTCAATGACGTGCCACTGGCGCTTGATGTCCCCAGCCTTCGCGCTGTAGGTCTTCTGCGACATTTCTTTGCACTCCAGACTTCTCGCGGTCGCCGTGTGCATGCCAGGGACCGCTGCTCGTGCCAAACCAACCACGGGTCCGCCGTGAAAACTCCACGATGGCCCGGAAAGGCCGACCGTCCTAGTGGGTGCGGAGGATCAAGTCAAGGTCGCCGCGCACCTCCCGTCCGGATTACCCACCCCACGGGGCTGGCGGGCCTCTCCGGCCGGGCCTCGGGAGGGCCTCCGCGCCCCCTCCGGGGACGGCCTCGGGCGGAGCGCTCCCCTACCCGGCCGCTCCGCCTGACGGGCCGGCGCTGCCCGCCTGGGGCTTCTTGAAGCGCTCCTTCAGGTTGGCGAAGAAGTTCTTCTCCTCCGTGGTGGGAGGCCCCTGACGCGGCGCGTCCATGTCCACCACCTCCACCACCTCCGGGGGGAGGTCCTCCAGGAAGCGCGAGGGGGTGCGGGGCACCTCCTTGCCGCGCTTGGTCCGGACGTTGGAGCGGGTGAGGTACAGCAATTCCTTGGCGCGGGTGATGCCCACGTAGCAGAGGCGCCGCTCCTCCTCGAGGTTCTGCGGCTCGCCCTGCATGCCGCCGTGGGGCATCAGGTCCTCCTCCATGCCGATGAAGAAGACGAGCCGGTACTCCAGGCCCTTCGAGGCGTGCACGGTCATCAGCGTGACGCGCTTGTTGCCCCCGGGCACCTCCTCCTCTTCCTGGCGCGTGTCCAGGCTCAGGCGGTTGAGGTAGGTGAGGAGGCTGGCCTTGGGGCCCTCGCGCTTCTCGAAGTTCTCCAGCGAGTTGAGGACGCCGTCCACGCTCTTGAGCTTCTTGTCGGCGATGGTGGAGGAGGTGGCGAGCGCGCGCGTGGCCTCGCGGAAGCCAATCTCCTCCAGCAGCTTGCGCGTCGCCAGGGCCAGCTGGCCGTGCTCGTACGCGGCCCGGTAGCGCTCGATGAGGTCCACGAACTCCAGCACCTTGCCCCCGGCGCTCGGCGGCAGGTCCTCGTACGCATCGGCCTTGCGCATCGCCGTCCACAGCGTGACGCCCTCGCCCCGGGCGTGGACGTTCAGCCGCTCCATCGTCACGTCGCCGATGCCGCGCGACGGCACGTTGACGATGCGCATGAGCGAGATTTCGTCCAGCTTGTTCACGATGACCTTGAAGTACGCGATGACGTCCTTCACCTCGCGCCGGTCGAAGAACTCGCTGCCGCCCACCACCTCGTAGGGGATGCCCTTCTCGCGCAGCAGCTCCTCCACGGGGCGGGACTGGCCGTTGGTGCGGTAGAGCACGGCGATGTCGTCCGCGGGCACACCCAGGGAGATGTGCTTCTGGATTTCGTGCGCGACGAAGCGAGCCTCCTCCTCGTCGTTGGGGCAGCTGACCACCTTCACCTTCGGCCCCCCCGCGCGGTCGGTCCACATCTGCTTGGCCTTGCGCTCGGGGTTCTTCGCGATGACGGCGTTGGCCGCGTCCAGCACCGTCTGGACGGAGCGGTAGTTCTGCTCCAGCCGCACCTCCTTGCCTCCGGGGAAGAAGCGGTCGAAGTCGAGGATGTTGCGTACCTCGGCGCCGCGCCACGAGTAGATGCACTGGTCGTCGTCGCCCACCGCGCACACGTTGCGCGACTCGCCGGCCAGCAGCTTGAGCAGCTCCAGCTGGGCGGTGTTGGTGTCCTGGAACTCGTCCACCAGCAGGTAGCGGAAGCGCTTGGTGTACTTGGCGTACAGGTCCGGAAACTCGCGCAGCAGGCGCGCGGGCAGGAGCAGCAGGTCGTCGAAGTCCACCGAGCCCTGCGCCTTCAGCGCGAGCTGGTAGTCCGGGTAGACGAGGTGGGTGATGAGGTCGTAGTCGTCGCCAATGCCCTCCGGCTTGGGCTCGGGCGTCTTGCCCGAGTTCTTCGCCTTGGAGATGAGCGTGAGCACCTTGCGCGCGTCGAAGGCGCGGTCGTCGATTTTGTGCTCGCGCATGGCGCGGCGGATGTTGGCCAGCTGGTCGCCCATGTCGGCGATGGCGAACTTCTTCGGCCAGCCCAGGCGGTGGATGTCCTCGCGGAGCACCTCCGCGCCAAAGGCGTGGAAGGTGCACACCAGCACGCCCTGCGCGCGCGGCCCGGCCATGTGGACCAGGCGCTCCTTCATCTCCGTGGCCGCCTTGTTGGTGAAGGTGACGGCGAGCACGTTGCGGGCCATGAGGTGGCCCGGCCGCTCGTTCAGCAGGTGGACGATGCGGTGGGTGATGACGCGAGTCTTGCCGCTGCCAGCGCCCGCCAGCACGAGCAGCGGCCCCTGGAGGGTAACCACGGCCTCGCGCTGCGGAGGGTTGAGCTTCGAGAGGTCCATTGCGCGCGGGCCTTGGATACCCTTTGATTCGTCCGTGCGCGACTTCTTCCGCCGGCTCTCCGCCGTTTTCCTCGCGCTCGGCGCGGGCACGGGTTGCCTCGACAACGGTAGCGCCCCGTCGGAGGTGGCACCCTCCGTGCCAGCGGCGAGCGCGCCGTGCGTGTACTTCAAACAGCTGGCACCCTTCCTGCCGGAGCACCTGGACGGCTTCACCGTGGCGCGCACCGAGGGCTCCACCGGGAAGTACGGCGAGGTATCCGTCTCCGAGGCCGAGCGGCTCTTCACGCGAGGTGAGGGACGCGAGGTGAAGGTGCGCATCGTGGACACCACGATGGGGGACAAGATTGGCAAGGCCATCCGCGAGGCCGCCGACCGGGCCAAGGGCCGGGACTCGAGCGACCCCGCGGCCCCCATCCATTGGGGGGACACCGTGGGCTTCGTGAGGTACGACGCGGAGGAGTCGCTGGCCGAGGCCAACCTCCTGGTCGGGGACCGCTTCGTGGTGGCCGTCACCAGCCGGGGCTTCCCGGGTACCGTGGAGGTGCGGCGGGTGGCACGTGGCATCGACCTGGCCGGGCTCGCCCGGCTGCAGTGAGCCTGAGACAATGAGCAAGGAGCGTCCCTGGTGGTGAAGGAGAAAGGCACGCGGCCGGAACCGGTGGACCCGCTCGCGGAGGAGAAGGCCGCGCGCGCGGTGGTGGCCGTGCTGGGCAAGCGGGAGTTCCTGGAGCAGTTCCAGAAGCTGGCCAAGAGCTATGCGCAGGACCCGGGCAACCCCGGCTCCTACGCGTGCGAGGGCTGCCAGCGCTGCGCCAACTGCATGTTCTGCAAGGACTGCGACAGCTGCTTCCAGTGCACCCACTGCACCCGGTGCGAGCTGTGCAACAACTGCTCGCACTGCGTGGAGTGCAAGAGCTGCCACGCGTGCGCCTACTGCCTGCAGAGCGAGCACTGCACCAGCAGCGCGTACCTGGTGCTGTGCCGCAACCTGCAGGACTGCAACTACTGCTTCGGCTGCGTGGGCCTGGCCAAGAAGGACTTCCACATCCTCAACGTCCCCTTCCCGAGGACGGAGTACTTCAAGGTCGTGGGCCGGCTGAAGAAGGAGCTGGGGCTGCCGTAGTGCGCAGCCCCGCGTCACGCACCGGAGGCTACAGGGCCCGCACGTAGAGGGCCTTGAGGTACTCGGTCTCCAGCAGGCCCCCCAGCACCGGGTGGTCCAGGCCGGCGCCCCGGCGCTCCAGAATCTGCACCGGCCGCTTCGCGTCGATGGCGGCTCCGAGCACCATCTCCTCGAAGCCAGCGCGGTCCAGCTTGCCGGAGCAGGAGCAGGTGACCAGCAGCCCATCCGGCTTGAGGCAGCGCAGGGCGCGCAGGTTCAGCTCATGGTAGGCGCGCAGCGCGGTGGCCAGCCCCTCGCGGCGCTTGGCCAGGCCGGGCGGGTCCAGCACCACGGTGTCGAAGCGGCGCCCCTCGGTGTCGAAGCGCTTCAGCACGTCGAAGGCGTTGGCGTTCTCCACGGTGACGTTGGCGCGGCCGTTGGCCTCGGCGTTGGCCTTCGCGCGCGCGGCGGCCTTCGCGTCCTGCTCCACCGCGAGCACCGAGGTGCACTTGCGCGCGAGCGAGAGGGCGAAGCCGCCGTGGTAGCTGAAGAGGTCCAGCCCCTCGCCGCGCGCCAGCTCGCCGGCGCGCAGGTGGTTGTCCACCTGGTCCAGGAAGGCGCCCGTCTTCATGTCGCCGAGCAGGTCCACGTCGAAGCGGTTCTCACCCTCGTGGTAGGTGAAGCGCGCCTCGCCCTGGCCGTGCAGAAGGCGCGCCTCGCGCGGCAGGCCCTCGAAGTCACGGCCGGAGCCGTCGTCGCGGGCCACGACATGGGTGGCCCCGGTGAGCTCCACCAGCATGCGCGCCAGGGATTCCTTGCGCGCGTCCATGCCCTCGGAGAGCGTCTGCAGGGTGAGGCCCGCGCCGTAGCGGTCCACGAAGAGGCCGGGGAGCAGGTCCGACTCGCCATGCACCAGCCGCAGGCCGTCGCGGCCGGAGAGCGGGGCGCGGCGCGCCAGCGCGGCCTCCAGCCGGCGGCGGAAGAAGGCGTCGTCCACCGGCTCCTCGGCGGGCCCCTTGCGCGTCAGCAGGCGCAGCGCCAGCGGCGAGCGGCGGGCGTAGAGGGCCTGGCCGATGGGATTGCCCTGCGAATCCACCACCAGCACCACCGCGCCGGGGCCCTTCACGTCGGGCGGGGCGGCCAGCTCGGTGCGGTACAGCCAGGGGTTGCCGCTGCGAAGGGACTTCGCGCCCTTGGGGGTGGCGCGCGCGACGGGAAGGGCTGCATGGGGGGGCATCGGGCTTTTCACTCCAGGCCGCGGGCGGCCAGCTCTTCGTCGTCCTCGCCGCGAAGGTGCCCGATTTCGTGGAGCAGCGTCACACGAATCTGCTCGCGCAGCTCCTCGGGGGTGCGCACCGCGCGCGCGAGGTTGCGCCGGTAGAGCACCACGGAGCGGCACGGCGTCTCCGAGCCGTCACAGGGCTCTCCCAGCGGCGGCCCCCGGAAGAGGCCCAGAATCGTGGGCGACAGCGGGGGCTGGTTGGCCAGCAAATCTCCGTCCGCGGGCAGTTCCTCGGCGGTGACGGGCACGCCGGCCAGGTCTCCACGCATGTCGGCGGGCAGCGCGGCCACGGCGCGGGCCACCTCGTCGCGGAAGTCCTCCTCCGAGGGCAGGGGCGGCGCGGGGAAGTCCTCCGGCGCCAGCTTCCGGGCCTTCTCGAAGTGGGCCTGCGCCACCTTCCACTTGCCCTCGCGCTCCAGCAGCAGCCCCAGGTGCTGGTACGCGTGCGCGGCACGCTCCGAGTCGCCCACCAGCGAGGCGAAGGCCGTCCGGGCCTCCGCGAAGCGGCACAGCTCGAAGAGGGCCAGGGCGCGCTCGTAGAGGGCCTCCATGCTGCCCGGCTCGCGGGCGAGGACGATGGCGGCGCGGGCCAGGGCGTCCTCGGACTGGCCCAAATCATTGAAGGCCA
Source organism: Pyxidicoccus trucidator (assembly GCF_010894435.1). NCBI lineage: Bacteria > Pseudomonadati > Myxococcota > Myxococcia > Myxococcales > Myxococcaceae > Pyxidicoccus > Pyxidicoccus trucidator. Next base: position 65,352 of record NZ_JAAIXZ010000001.1, read on the forward strand.
TGGCCGCCACCAGCGCCAGGTGGGGCACCAGCTCCGGCGGCGTGTTGGGCTGGGACAGCCCGCGCTCGGCGTAGAGGGCGCCCAGCTCGTCCCGCTCGCGCGTGGAGGACAGCTGCACGGCGTACAGGTGGGCCGAGCCCAGCAGCGCGTCCGGGTCTCCCGGGTCGATGGCGAGCGCGCGCGCGTAGGCCATCTGCGCCTCCGTCTCGCGCCCGAGGGCGGCCAGCGCCACCCCGCGCTCGGCGTGGGCGGCGGCGAGGTCCGGGTCCAGGGCCGCGGCCTGCGCGGCGCAGGACAGCGCCTCCTCGAAGCGGCCCTCGTCGAAGTAGCGACGGGCCGCGTCCAGCGGGGCCGTGCCCTCGGCGCGGCACACGGCCAGCGGCTGCACCCGGTGGGTGGCGTCGCCGGGCCTCATGACGGGAGCGTCCCCAGCGGACGGGCCCGGCGCGGCGGGAGCGCCCACCGCGGACAGGGAGGGAGCCCCCGCGTCCGGCGTCAACGAGGCCGGAGCGGTGCGCTTGCAGGAAGACAGAAGGAGGCAGAGGGCGAGCAGACCGCGCCGCGACATGGGCCGCCAGGGTACGGCATCACCCCGTGGGGCGGGAAGCGGGGACGTGCATGCCTGCCCGTCCTCCGACATCCCGCCCGGGCTTCCCTTTCTTCGAGCGCCGGTAGCGCGCGAGGGCCCGGAGCGTCCGGGCCTCAGCCGGCGGTGGACAGCTCCGCGAGGATTTCCGCGTACGCCGCGCGGGCCTTGTCGGCCTGGTCCGCCTTGAAGCTGGCGGCGGCGACGACGGGGTGCCCGCCCCCGCCGAATCGACCGGCGATGGCCGCCAGGTCGTGCTTTCGCAGCTCGGGCTTCCACGGGTTGGAGCCGAGCGACACCTTGGCGCGCGAGGCGCCCTTCCCCACCCACAGGGTGTAGCAGGCGTCCGGGTAGAGGGCGTAGGCGATGAACTTGTTGAGGCTGTCCACGCCCTCGTCCACCAGGTCGAAGAAGACGACGCCGCGCTCGTAGCGGGCCTTCGCGCGCACCAGGTCGATGTGGCCGCGGTGGCGCTCCAGCAGCGGGGTCAGCGGGGTGGCAATGAGGGGCGAGGCGGCGAGGTCCGCCAGCGACTCGGACTGCATGCGGCGGATGACCTCGGGGATGAGGGCCGGGTCCTTGGTGGTCTCCAGCACCGTCATGATGCGCAGCGCGGGCTCCTCCAGCGCGACCGCCATCTGCGGCGTGGGGAACTGGGCGCCGTCGATGATTTCCGCCCAGTGGATGAGGTCCGCCAGGGGCGAGGCGTCCCACCCGAAACGCTCGCGCGCCACGTCCGCGAGGTACTTCGTGCAGCTCTTGCGGTGCGCGTCGTGGAACTTCCTGCCGCTGGAGTCCGCGCGGAAGTGCGCCTCGTCACCGGGCTGCTGGAAGGCGGAGACGTGGTGGTCGAACCACCAGGTGAGCCGCGGGTCCTGGCTGTAGCGGAAGTCGACGATGACGTTCTCTTCGCCGGTGAAGACGGCCGGGTCGATGCCCTCCGCACCCGGCTTGTGCGCCAGCCCGAGGTACCGGAAGGCCGCGTCCGGGCGGATGCGCTCCCGATAGAAGCGGGAGAACACCGCCGCGCTGGCGGCGCCGTCGAAGCAGCTGTCGTGGAAGAGGACCTGGACGTTCATGGCGAGGCTCCCTTACCAGGGCACGACTCCGGCGTCAGGGGCCCTCGAATCCCACCTGGGAGCATGGCCCTCTGGGGCGAGACGGGCCCGCGACGCCGAGGTCACAGGGGACCTGCCCCACGACGCTTTTCGGCAGGCCACGAAACCTTGAGTGTTGAACGAAACGTCGAGATTGCGGCCCCGACTGAACGAAAAAACTCGACAGAACGGAACACCACCCCGGAGGGCATGGCCCGATTTCACGGTCCGTGTTTCGGAAACCCCCTACACGACTGGGGAAACGTGCGCCATGTCACACCGGGCAGGTAGCCGGCCCGCTGGCACCCCGCCTGCATGTGTCAGACCCTCGGTGTACTCACCCGTGCAGTGCGGCGCGGTGGGAGGAACACATGGCCAAGAGGACGACACGCAAGGGTGGCACGGTTCCGAGGCAGGGGCGGCGGGTGATGCCGTCGCTGCGGCGGACCGCCCAGCGGGCCCGGGCAGTGGCGGAGAAGGCCCACCTCACGGTGGGAGAGGTCATCGCGGCGGCCTTCGACACCTCCGGCGGAGAGCTGGGGGAGGTCCTGGCGCAGCTGACCTCGCCGCAAATGAGCCGGGCGCTGGGGCGCCGCATCATCCTGGAGGGCTGAACCCTCCCCTCCCCCTCCTGCCGCTCCCGGATGATGGGACGCGGGCGGGAGGGATGTCGCGTTCCAGACGGTCGTCAGTCGCCCGCCATCAGGATGCCGGCGCTGTAGCGCTGCTGGGTGGGCTCTCCCGCGAGCAGCTTCTCGAAATCATTGGCGTTGTTGGGGTGCACCAGGAAGGTGCCGGAGCGCGTCTCCAGGCGCACGGGCTCGGCCAGCTCGTGCGGCTCGGCGGCCACGGTGCCTCCGCTGCCCTCATCCAGGCGGCTGGCCGGGACGGTGGCGCAGCCGGAGAAGAACAAGAAGCCGAGCGCGACGTGGAGCCTCATGCGTGTCCTCCAGGGCGAGCCCCGGATGGGGCGAGCGAGGGCGCCTGAGTACGTCGCCTTTTCTGGAGAGGCAAGACTCCGCGCGTCAGTGTTGAACAGACGAAGGCCCGCGCCCTCCGGGATGGAGGGTCGCGGGCCCTGGACTTCAGGACGTCCGGTGCCCGGGACTACTTGGGCTGCCAGCGCGGGCGGTGGTCGTCGCCGGCGCCCGTCTGGACGGTGTACCCACCCTTCGGGTGGACGATGGCGGCCACGCCTGAAGCCGGCTGTCCCGTGGCCGGGTCAATCTGCTGGACGTAGACCTGCCCACCCTTGATGTAGGCCAGGAACCGGCCATCCGGGGAGTACGACGGGAGCGTGGCCCCTTCGACGAAGGAGAACTCGGGCTCCACGCCTTCCCCTGTCTCGGTGTTGATGCGACGGACGTAGAGGACGTTGCCGGACCGCGTCGGGCACAGCGTAGCCGCGGCGTTCCCACAAAGCTCCGGTGAGCCCCCGGTGGGGTTGGAGTAGTAGGCCCGCACGTAGGCGACCAGTGAGCCATCCGGCGACCAGATGGGATTGGCGACGTAGGAGTCGATTGAGCCGCCCGTCACGGACTCGGTGGTGAAGTCCGCAATCGTCTGCACGGTGCCCCCGGTGACGGGAATCAAGAAGAGCGAGGTGTCGAAGCCCTCGGGCTTCGCGTCATCCTTCCGGATGAAGAGCAGCTGGTTGTTGGCCCGGTTGTAGTGCGGCTGCTCCGCGGACTCACCGGAGCCGGCGATGGGCGAAGGCGTGCCCCCCACGGTGGAGGTCGACAGGCCCAGCGTGGCGGTGCTGAACGCGAAGGTCGTGCCGTCCGCCGACCAGTCCGGGAACGTGCCGCTCTCGGTGGCCTGCACCACCGCACCACCGTCCGTCGGAACGAGCGAGATGCCCGACGTGCTGGCGCCATTCCTCCGGACGTAGGCGAGGTGCGTGCCCGGCTCCCACTCCATGTACCGGAAGCTCTCGGTGTTGCCGGTGCCTCCGTCCGCGAGGACGGTGGCCTGCCCCTCGGCGAGCGGGATGTCGCGCAGGACCAGCTCGCCAGCGGCGCGACCGGCGGTCTCCTCCACCGCACCCTGCGCGAAGGCAATCCTGTTGCCCCCGGGCCCCCAGCGCGGATAGCGGCTGCTGGTGTCGTCTTCGGTCAGCGCGACCATGCCGGGGGTGTCGTAGCGCATGACCAGGGCCTTGAACGTCCCGCCCGTGTCCGCGGTGGCCGTGACGGCCACGTGCATGGCCTGGCACAGGGACGGCGTCCCCTCGCAGCGAAGGCCCGGCTGGCAGTCCGCCGACGAGATGCAGGCCCCATCCTTGGGCACGCTCATGCTGCCCGCGTCGGTGCCGGCGTCCGTGTCCGTGCCCGCGTCGGTGCCGGCGTCCGTGTCCGTGCCCGCGTCCACACCCGCGTCGGTGCCGGCATCCTCTTCTCCCGTGCCCGCGTCGGTCCCCGCATCCACCGGTGGAGGCGCCTCCACCGGGCGCTGCTCACACTCGTTGTTCGAGTTGCAGGTCCACTCCTGCCCCGACGCGGGCTGCCCGTTGTCGGCGCGGCAGTCGAACGCATCGGTACACTCATCCCCACACCCCGTCGTGAGCACCCACAGCGCGCAGCACATCGCGCTGACAACGACACGCTTGGTCATAAAGACCCTCCGAAGAACCGGGGTCCGCGTATAGCTTCCGGGCTCTCGGTCGGGCGTGGCTTGGCGCGCATAACCGGGGACCGTGTTCCTGATTGAACGGCGACCTACCGCTGCGTGCTCAATGATAGACACCCACTGCCACCTGGATGCGATGCGCTTCGACCCGGACCGACCCGAGGTGCTCGAGCGCGCGTGGGCCGCGGGGCTCCACGGCATCGTCATCCCCGGGGTCGGCCCCCACGACTGGGAGCCGCTGCTGGAGCTGTCCCGCCAGGACGCGCGCCTCCAGGTGGGCCTGGGCATCCACCCGCAGCTGCTGCCGGACATGCCCGCGGAAGAAGACGACGCGGTCCTCGAACACCTCGACGCGCTGCTCACGAAGGGCGGCGCGGCGGCGGTGGGCGAGTGCGGCCTGGACGGCCCTTCCCTCCCCGGTGCTCCGCTGGAGCGACAGGTGGCGGTGCTGCGGCGGCACCTGGCACTGGCGCGCAAGCACGGCCTGCCGGTGCTGATGCACTGCCACCGGCTGCACCCCGCGCTCATCGACCTGCTCAAGCAGGAGGAGATGCCCGAGGCGGGACTCCTCATGCACAGCTACAGCGGCGGAGTGGAGCTGGCGCGCTTCTACCTGCAGAAGGGCTGTCACTTCTCCTTCGCCGGCCCCGTGACATGGACGGAGGCCCGCAAGCCGCTGGATGCGCTGCGGGCCATCCCCCTGGACCGACTGATGGCGGAGACGGACGCACCGGACCAGGCGCCCACGCCCCACCGGGGACAGCGCTCGGAGCCAGGCTACCTGCCCCACATCATCGAGGGCATGGCCCGCGTCCGGGGAGAGCCCGTCGAGGTGGTCGCCCAGCAGACGACCGAGAACGCGCGTAGGCTGTTCCGGGAAGCTTTCCCCCTGCCTTCGCGGTAGGCGAGCGTCGCGTTATAGAGGACCGCCATGAACCCGCAGCCGACCCCGTCCACCACCCCTGAGTTCGAGACCCCGCCCGCCTCCCCGTCCGTACAGGTGAAGGCCGAGAACTCGCTCGCCCGCCCCTTCAAGCTCTCCCGGCGCTTCGACAGGACGGGCCGGCTGCTGGGTGACTCCGCGATGGAGCGGCTGGCCAACGCGCGCGTGGTGGTGTTCGGCCTGGGCGGCGTGGGCAGCTACGCGGCCGAGGGACTGGTGCGCAGCGGCATCGGCCACCTGACGCTGGTGGACCATGACGACGTGTGCGTCACCAACACCAACCGCCAGCTCCACGCCACGGTGAAGGCAGTAGGCAAGCCCAAGGCGGAGCTGATGGGCCAGCGCTGCCAGGAAATCAACCCGGCGGCGAAGGTGGAGGCGGTGCGCGAGTTCTACCGCGAGGAGGTGGCCGAGCAGATGCTGCAGGCCGGCCAGTACGACTTCGTGGTGGATGCCATCGACAACGTGAAGGCGAAGCTACACCTGCTGCACCGCTGCGTGACGCTGGGCATCCCGGTGGTCAGCTCCATGGGCGCCGCGGGCCGGCTGGACCCCACGGCCATCCGCGTGGAGGACCTGTCCGAGACGCACATGGACCCGTTCGCCAAGGACATCCGCAAGCTGCTCAAGCGCAAGTACGCCGTGGAGACGGACAAGCACACCGGCATCACCGCCGTGTACTCCATCGAAGCGCGGCGGATGCCGGTGACGCTCCAGTACGACGACGCCACCGACGGCTTCCTGTGTGTGTGCCCGCAGGACAACGAGTTCCATACCTGCGACCACCGCACCCAGATTGACGGCAGCGTGGCCTTCGTCACGTCCTGCTTCGGGATGAACGCGGCCGGCGTGGTGGTGCGGCGGCTGGCTTCGGCGCGATAGACGCGGCCCTCACGGGCCGCAATCGCAGACACCGCCGGCGCCGGGCCACACGCCCGAAGGCCCGGCGGCTCAGGCCACCTGCTGCTGTCGCTGCACCTCGGCCACGGCGGACTCGCGACCGCAGGGGCGCCGGAAGACGCAGCGCGCGCAGGAGGTCAGCGTCTCCGTGAGCGGGAAGGCGGACGCGTCCAGCGGCGTGTTCGTGGCGGAGTCCTTCAACAACCCCCGCATCTTCGTCACGCTGCCCTCGAAGTGCCGGCGGAAGGACTCCAGCGCCGACGGGTCCACCGTCACCTCCTGCTCCTTCCCCTCGTTGAGATACACGAGGGAGGCGCGCACCTTCTCCACCGGGACGCGGTAGCGCTGAGAGATGTAGAGCGCGTAGCCGAGCACCTGCTCGTCGTACCCGTCACGCGACTTGCCCGTCTTCCAGTCCACCACCACCGTCGTGCCGTCCGCGTCCACGAAGGCGAAGTCCGGAATGGCGAAGACCTTCACCCCGTCCAGGGTGAAGTGGGCGAAGTCGTAGCCGGCGTCCACCTCCAGCCACTGCTCGGGCTTCAGGCTCCGCGCCAATTGCGGCCAGCGCGACTCGAAGAACCACGCCAGCGCGCTGCGCACCGTCTCCCAGTTCTGCTTCCAGGCCTCGTCCGGCACCACGTCGCCGTACTCGTGCTCCACCAGCCCGGTGAACTGCTTGCGGTACTTCTGCGTCCAGTACGCCTTCCCGCGCGAGTGCCGGTAGTCGTCCTGCATCAGCTTGCGCGCCCGCGCCTCCACCGCCGCCGGGTCCACCACGCGCCCCGCACGCCAGTCCAGCAGCACGTCCTTGATGCACTCGTGCACCATGCTGCCCGCCCAACTGAAGCGGTTGGCCAGCTTCTTCAGCACGTACAGCTCCCGCACGTCCTTCGCCGCGTCCGCCTCCCACCCGCCCCAGGAGCGGTAGTAGTAGAGGTAATACGCACGAAGGCACTCGGAGAACTTCTCGTGGCGGCTCTTGGACCAGGAGAAGTCGTTGCTGAGGGTGGGGCGCCGCATGGAGGCGGCGCATCCTAGGCGTTCGCCTGCCCCGCCAGAAGGGGAACGAGCAAGGAAACGAGCGCCCGCCTCAGGTTGAAAGACACTTGGGCCACGCTACCGGGAGGGTATGGTGCGCGCCGCATGAAGACCCAACCCTACAAGGGCCGGGTGGTCCTGATCACAGGAGCTTCCGGAGGCATCGGGCGGGCGGCGGCGAAGCAGTATGCGGCGGCCGGCGCGGACGTGGTGCTCGCCGCCCGGCGGCTGGCCCAGGTGGAGGACGCGGCCCGGGAAGTGACGTCGCTCGGCGTGAGGGCACTGCCGGTGCGGTGTGATGTGACTCGCGGCGAGGACGTGGAGCACCTGATGCGCGAGACGGAGGCCGCCTTCGGAGGGCTGGACGTGCTCGTCAACAATGCCGGCCAGGGGCTCTACGGACCGCTGGAGGCGATCAGCGAGGCGCAGCTCCGGCAGGTCTTCGAGCTGAACGTGTTCGGCCTGTGGCGGGTGACGCGTGCCGCGATGCCGCTGCTGCGCAAGCGGCGGGGTGCGCAGGTGGTCAACGTCAGCTCGGTGCTGGGCCACCGGGGTCTGCCGCTGCTCGGCGGCTACTGCGCGTCCAAGGCCGCGGTCAATGCGATGACGGAGTCGCTCCGCGCGGAGCTGGCCGCCGAGGGCATCCGCGTGCTGCTCGTCTCCCCCGGCCTCACCGAGAGCGAGTTCCGCGAGAACCGCCTCCACGCGGAGGGCTGGAGGCAGGACGCCATTCCGCTCAAGGCCATGTCCGCCGAGGAGGTCGCCACCGCCATGGTGCGCGCGAGCCTTCGCGGGAGCCGCGACACCGTGCTCACCCTCCCCGGCCGCATCATGGTGCTGGCCAACCGGTGGGTGCCCGGACTGTTCGACCGCGTCGCCCGTCGCATGGCGGCCACGCCGAAGAAGAAGGACGCATGAGTCCCCGGAAGAAGCAGGACGGGTCCTCGCCGGCCCCACGCTCGAAGCGCGTCGGCGCCGCAGCAGCCGAGGCCCCACCGGACACCGTCGCTCCAGCGCGCCGCGCGAAGCGCTCCGCCTCGGCCGCACCTCCCACCGTGTCCCCGGCACCCGAACACCTGGCCGCCGTGCGCGCTCCGCTGCTGGGCTGGTACGACCGCAACAAGCGGGACCTGCCGTGGCGTCGCACCAGGGACCCGTACGCCATCTGGCTGAGCGAGGTGATGCTTCAGCAGACGCAGGTGTCGACGGTGATTCCCTACTGGGAGCGCTTCCTCGCGCGCTTCCCCACGGCGCTCGCGTTGGCCGCCGCGCCGCTCGATGACGTGCTCGCCGGGTGGAAAGGCCTGGGCTACTACACCCGCGCTCGCAACCTGCACCGCGCCGCGCAGGAGGTGGTGTCCCGCTTCGGAGGCCGGCTGCCCTCCACCGCCGCGGAGCTCCTCACCCTCCCTGGCTTCGGCCGCTACACGGCGGGCGCGGTGGCCTCCATCGCCTTCAGTGAAGAAGCGCCCCTGGTGGACGGCAACGTGGCGCGCGTGCTGTCGCGCCTCTTCGAGGTGGAGGGCCTCCCTGGAGACCGTGAACGCGAGGCCACGCTGTGGGCCCTGGCCTCCGCGCTGGTGAAGGGCGAGCGCCCCGGGGACTTCAATCAAGCCCTCATGGAGCACGGCGCCACGACGTGCCGGCCGGAGAGCCCGCTGTGCCTGCTGTGCCCCGTGCGCGGCGCCTGCGTCGCCTTCCGCAAGGGCCGCGTGGACGAGCTGCCGCCCGCCAAGGTGCGCGCCGCACCCAAGAAGCTGACGCTGGCGCTCGCGGTGTGGCCCCACGCGGGCACCCTCCTCTTCGCCCGTCGCGCGGACTCCGGCCTCTTCGGTGGCCTCTGGGAGCTGCCCGCCGCCGAGGTGGACGAGGCCCTCCCCGAAGCCGAGGCCGCCACACGACTCGCGTCCGCCCTGGGCACGGAGGTGAAGCTCGAGGCCGCGCTCGGCACGGTGAAGCGACAGCTCACCCACCGCGACCTCACGCTGCGCCTGCTCCGAGTGTCCGGCCCTCAGCGCCCCACCCGCTCCTCCGCCTTCCAGGAGCTGCGCTGGTGCACTCCCGCCGAGGCCGCCGCGCTCGGCATGAGCACCGCCATGCAGCGTGCGCTGGACGCCGCGCTCGCCTCGGATGTGCTGCTCGGGGGTTGAGCCCGACGTCACAGCGGGGCCGCCGTCCACCCGCTGACAGTGCCGCTCTCTTCCTGTTGCTCCGAGAACCCCTGACCCTGGGGGTCGCTTTCGCGCGCGCCCACCCGAGCCCCAGACTCCGCGCGTCAACCCTATGGAGGAGGCTCCATGGCACGCAACACCGCCAACAAGCAGACCCCACACACGCCGACGGGCATGTCGGCGCGGCCCACGAACACGGAGCCCGTGAATTCGGCGCCGCGCAATAGCCCCACGCACGAGCAGGTGGCCCGGCGGGCCTATGAAATCTTCCTCGCCCGGGGCAGCACACCCGGCAACTCCGAGCAGGACTGGTTCCAGGCCGAGCGCGAGCTACGGCTCGGACGCCAGTAGCCTTCCCCTCAGTGAGGATTCGGCGACTGGCGCGCTGCGGGACGCTCGGCCTCGAGCGCCCCACGGAGCCTCCGCTGCGCCGCCTTCAGCTCCTCCAGGATGCGCTCGGCGTCCACCACCGAGCGCATCGCCAGGCCGCACGCCGGCGTCAGCACCACCGTGGACACCACCTGCGGGAAGGTGAAGCCAGCGGGCAGCGCCGCCTTCAGCGACGCCTCCACCGAGTCCACCAGTTCCGTCACCTCGTAGGCGGACGCCAGGTCCGTGGGGACGATACCCAGGCTGAGCGTCGCGCCTGACGCGAGGAAGCGCTCCAGCGCCTCGCGCTCCTCCACCATCGCATCCAGTGACAACCGCACATCCAGGGACAGCAAGTCGGGCTGCACGTCCAGCAGCGCGCCCCAGTCCGTGTTGCCGCAGCAGTGCACGCCCACCAGCGCACCCTCGCGCTGCAGGGCCACCACCAGCAGCTTCAGCTCCTGCAGCGCCAGCAGGTGCTGCGGCTGCGTGCGCTGGAAGGCGTAGAGCCCCGGCTCGTCCAGGAAGAACAGCGGCGTGGTGCCCGCGCGCCGGAGCGCCTTCACCATGGCCAGCGAACGCGTCAGCACCAGCCGGAACATGGCCTGCTCCAACCCCGGTACCTCCAGCGCCGGCTGGCCCGCCGAGGTGCGCGCCACCGAGCGCACCGTGAACGGCCCCGCGAGCTGCGCCTTGGCGAAGGCCAGCTTGCGCGTCTCCACCTCCCAGAGGAAGGGGCGCCAGGCGCGGCACGCCTCCGGCGAGGGCTCGTACGCTTCCAGCGTCCCGGCGGACAGCGCCGCCTCCAGCCGCGCCTCGAAGTCGGCACGGCCCGCCTCCCAGGCCGGCAGGTCCACCGTGCACAGGCCCTCGTCGTCGAAGGCCAAGCCCGGCAGTCCCTCCAGGGCCGCGGGAATCATCAGCTCGGAGGGGTGCCCCACGGGCAGCTGCGGCAGGAAGGGAATGTCCTGGGCCAGCGCGGCCTGGAGCCCCAGCTCGACCTGTGTGTGCGGCAGGCTCCCGATTCCGGTGGTGGCGCAGGCAGGCAGCAGCTGGACGGCTCGGCGGATGTTCGGCGCGCTCATGTTCCCGAGTCTACCCGCTCCCTCCTCTCCCGGGGCGCCTCACCGACCCAGGTCCGCTGGCTACCCGACCTTCCCTCCCGCCCCCATGGTTCCCACGGGTACCCCGGGGGGCAGCCCATGGAGCAGTGGAGGAACGCATCAATGTTCCGGCAATCATGGTGTGCAGGCATCCTGGCGATGGCGCTGCTGGCCGCTCCCGCGCCAGCACAGGACCAGGAGCTGACGGTACGCAGCGGCTTGTCCGCCTTCACGGGGGACCTGGGGGGAGAAACCAACGTGGGCGCCTTCCTGGGCATCCAGGGAGAGGCCCAGCTCTTCCCGGCCATCGGCCTGGAGCTGGGCTACGAGGGCTCGGCCAACGGCTTCGAGGGGACCGGCAGCGGCACGCTCTGGCGACACAACATGGGAGCGATGGCGAAGGTGGGCCCCGTCCTGGACGACCGCTGGGTGCCCTTCGTGGGCGCGGGTCTGGGCGTCAGCTACGTCGACCCGACAGGCGCGGCCGACGCCGGCATCTACGATGAAGACATCATCATGGAGGTGCCGCTGTCGGCCGGACTCGAGTACCGCTTCAGCGGCGTGACGGCGGGCGCTCGAGCCACCTACCGCGTCCTCGCGGGAGAGGACTTCGCCCCCGGCAACGTCGACGAGGGCGACCTCTTCACCGCGGGCCTCAGCCTGGGCGGAAGCTTCTAGCCGCGCTCAGAAACGTCCCGTGAGCCCCAGCGAGCCACCGCTCGGGGACAGGCCCACGGTGGGCGTCCACCACGCGCCAGTGGCGCGCGAGGCCGCGAGCGTCTTCGCCCGTGGAGGACCCGAGGCCGCGGTCACCTCATACGTCACGATGGAGGTGACCAGCGGCAGCAGAAGCATCAGGGGCACGGTCTCATCCCCGACGGCCCTCGACATGTAGAGGGCCGCCGACGCGCCTCCCGCCAGCAACCCCAGCCCCAGCGTGGGCAGGAACCGCCCCCGCCCGCCCAGCAGCGCGCCCGAGCCATACACGCCGATGGCTGTTCCGAGCGACCAGCCGACCACCGCTCCGGCCACCATCGGGCGGCCATCGCAGGCATCCCCGGAGCAGCCCATCGCGAGGTCTCCAAGCGGGAGCATGGCCAGCAAACCCGCGAGCCCGCCCCCCACGCCCCCGAGCGTTCCGCCCAGGGACTCGAGGAGCACCCGGCCCATCACCCGCTCCGGCGGGTCCTGCTTCCACTCCACCGCCGGAGCCACCCGGGAGGGCAGCGCCTCGTCAACCGCGGGTGTCTCCGCCGCGGCTTCCGGCCCCACTTCCTCCGCATCAATAAGGGGCGGAGGCGCCAGGTCCACGGACTGGGCGAACCCGAGCCCAGGGGCCAGTGCGAGCACGAGCAACACGACACGGATGTCAGACACGGGATTCTCCAGCGGGGCGTGGGCCCTCTCGACAAGCGGGCGCACGCGGGCATGGTGCAGGTTCCGAGCCATGCCCGCCGTGCCGCTCACGTCACGGAGAAGTACGAGGCCTGCGGGTGGTGGAAGACGATGGCGGACACCGAGGCCTCCGGCTCCATCATGCAGCCGTCGGTGAGCTGCACGCCGATGTCCTCCGGCCGCAGCGCGGTGAACAGCTTCGACTGGTCCTCCAGGCGCGGGCACGCGGGGTAGCCGAAGGAGTAGCGCTTGCCCGAGTACTCCGCGCGGAAGCGCTCCAACATCGTCATGTCGGGCCGGTCCGGCGTGCCCCACATGCTGCGCAGCTGCGTGTGCAGCAGCTCCGCGTAGCCCTCCGCCGTCTCCAGCGCGAGCGCCTGCACGGCGTGCATCTTCAGGAACTCACCCTTCGCCTTCAGCTCCTCCGCCAGCTCGCGGATGCCCGAGCCGGCGGTGACGACGAACATGGCCACGTTGTCGCTCGGCTTGCCGCCCTGCAACGGACGCAGGTAGTCCGCGAGGCACAGCCCGCCGTCGCGGTCCTGGCGCGGGAAGTCGAAGGACGCGGCCTCGCGGCCCGTGCCCCCGTCGAAGAGCACCACGCGGTTGCCGTCGCTGCCCGCCTGGAAGAACTGGAAGACGGCGCGCGCCTGCATGACGCCGCCGCGAAGCGTGCCCTTCAGCTCCTCCACCGCCGCCTTCAGCGCCAGCGCCTTGCGGCCCTCCTCCGTCTTCGCGAGGTCCGCCTCGGCCGGCGTGCCCAGCGCGCGCGACGAGGAGCGCAGGCCCAGGTGCCGCCCGTACAGCATCACCGGGTTGATGAACCGCCAGATGTGGTCCAGCGGCGTGTTGGACAGCACGTGCCGCTCCCAGTCAGGCGCGGGCGGCACGGCGTCCAGCACCTTCACCTCCGCGCTGCGCGAGCGAGACACCGGCGCCGTCACGGCGGGGCGCTCCTTCACCTCCTGCGCCAGCTTCTCCCGGCGGGTGGCCAGCTCGCCGCGCAGCTTCTCGTGCGAGCCCGCGTCCACAATCTGCTTCGCCAGGTCCAGGCCGCTCATCGCGTCCTGCGCGTAGGCCACCGTGCCGCCGCCGTAGGCCGGGGCGATGTTGCGGTCCACGAAGTTGCGGCTGAGCGCCGCGCCGCCCACCAGAATCGGCACGTCCACGCCGGCCCGCTTCAGGTCCTCCGCCGTCGCCACCATCTGGTGCGCGCTCTTCACCAGCAGGCCCGACAGCCCGAGGATGTCCGGCCGGTGCTCGCGCACCGCCTTCACCAGCTGCTCGGGCGGCACCTTGATGCCCAGATTCACGACGTGGAAGCCGTTGTTGGCGAGGATGATTTCCACCAGGTTCTTCCCGATGTCGTGCACGTCGCCCTTCACCGTGGCCAGCACGATTTTGCCGCGCATCGCCGCCTGGGCCTTGCTCATGTGCGGCTCCAGGTGGTTCACTGCGGCCTTCATCGACTCGGCGCTCTGGAGCACCTCCGCCACAATCAGCTCGTTGGCGGCGAAGAGGCGGCCCACCTCGTCCATGCCCTTCATCAGCGGGCCGTTGATGATTTCCAGCGGCGCGTACTTCTTCATCGCCTCATCCAGGTCCGCGGTGAGGCCGTCGCGCGTGCCCTCGATGATGTAGCGCTGCAGCCGCTCTTCCAGGGGCAGGCTGCTCACCGCCGCCCGGGCCGGCTTGCGCTCGCGGAAGTGCGCGGCGAAGGGCGTCACCGGGTCCGTGCCCCGGTTGTAGAGCAGGTCCTCGGCCAGCTTGCGCTCCTCCTCCGGCAGCGAGGCGTAGCGCTCCAGCTTCTCGGAGTTGACCAGCGCCATGTCCAGGCCCGCCTGGACGCAGTGGTACAGGAAGACGGAGTTGAGCACCTCGCGGCCCGCGGTGGGCAGGCCGAAGGACACGTTGGAGATGCCCAGCACCGTCTTGCAGCGCGGGAAGCGCTGCTTGATGAGGCGCACGCCCTCAATCGTCTCCACGCCGCTGCCCGTGTACTGCGCGTCGCCCGAGGCGCACGGGAAGACGAGCGGGTCGAAGTACAGGTCCTCCGGCTTCATCCCGTACTTCTTCGTCAGCAGCTCGAACGAGCGCTCCGCCACCTCCAGCTTGCGCTGGCGCGGCACCGCCATGCCCACCTCGTCGATGCAGCCCACCACCAGCGCCGCGCCGAAGCGGCGCGCCAGCGGCACCACCTTCTCGAAGCGCTCCTCGCCGTCCTCCAGGTTGACCGAGTTGATGATGGCCTTGCCCTGGCTGTACGTGAGCGACATCTCGATGACGCGCTCGTCCGTGGAGTCAATCATCAGGGGCACGCGCACCTTCTTGACGACCACGTCCAGGAAGCGGCGCATGTCGTCCAGCTCGTCCCGGTCCGGGTTGGCGAGGCAGATGTCGATGACCTGCGCCCCCCGCTTCACCTGCGCGCGGGCAATCTCCGAGGCGTCGTCGAACTGGCCGGCGACGATGAGCTCCTTGAACTTCTTGCTGCCGATGACGTTGGTGCGCTCGCCGACGATGAGCGGGCGCTGCTCGTCCGTCACCTCCAGGTAGTCCACGCCGGACAGCGTGGCGCGGGGCCGGGGCGTGGCGCTCCGGGGCTTCAGCCCCTTCACCGCCTGCGCCAGCGTCTCGATGTGGCCCGCGTGCGTGCCACAACAGCCACCCACCACGTTGAGCCAGCCCTCCTCACAGAAGCGCCGCAGCGAGCGCGCAATCATGTCCGGCGTCTCGAGGTAGACGCCGTTCTCGTCCGGCAGGCCCGCGTTGGGCACGCACGACACGGGGAACGTGCTCATCGCGGACAGCGAGCGCAGGTGGTCCGTCATGAAGTCCGGGCCCGTGGCGCAGTTGAGCCCGAGGTACAGGAGGTCCGCGTGCTCCAGCGACGCGGCCAGGCTCTCCACGCTCTGGCCCGCGAGCATGGTGCCCATGGGCTCAATCGTGCCGGACACCGCCACCGGCAGCGAGTAGCCCAGCTTGCGGAAGGCCTGTTCGATTCCCAGCAGCGCCGCCTTCACGTTGCGCGTGTCCTGCGCCGTCTCCACCAGCAGGTAGTCCGAGCCGCCGCGCGCGAGCCCCTCCGCCTGCACGGCGAAGTTCTCCACCAGCTCCTCGAAGGTGATGCCGCCGGTGACGCTGATGGCCTTGGTGGTGGGGCCGATGGAGCCCGCCACCCAGCGCATGCGCCCGTCCTTCGCCTCGGCGGCGGCGGCGGCGTTGCGCGCCAGCCGCGCGGAGGCCTCGTTGATTTCGAGCGCCTTGTGCCCCAGGCCGAACTCGTTGAGCACCAGCGGCGTGCCGCCGAAGCTGTCCGTCTCCGTCACGTCCGCGCCGGCCGCGAAGTAGCGCGCGTGGACGCTCTCGATGAGCTCCGGCCGGGTGAGGACGAGGTTCTCGTTGCAGCCCTCGTACTCGGCGCCGCCGAAGTCCGCCGCCTTGAGGTCGGCCCCCTGGAGCAGCGTGCCCATGGCGCCGTCCAGCACCAGCACGCGCTCGCGCATGGCGGCGCGCAGGGCCTCCACTCGGCGGCCGTTCTCACCAGGCGGGGGCGGCAGGGCGGCGGGCAGGTGGCTCGTCATGATGGCTTGACTCCGGTCAGCAGGAAGACGCGGAAGGGACTGACCCCGTCACGCGCGTGCGTCTCGCGGGTGAGGGACGTGAAGCCGACCTCGCGCAGGGCGGCTTCGAGGGATTCGGGCGCGAAGCCCAGGTGCCGGTGGCCCAGCCGCTCCAGCACCCAACGCTCGTCGTGCGGCATCAACTCCAGCAACACCAGCCGGCCGCCCGGCTTGAGCAGACGGGCGGCCTCGGCCAGCACCGCCTGGGGGGACTCCACATGGTGGAGGCTCTGCGAAATCACCACGAGGTCCATCCGCCCCGCCTTCAGCGACAGGCGGTGCAGGTCCTCGCGGAGGAAGGTGATGTTGGAGCGCTCCTCGCGGCCAGCGCGCTCCCGGGCCTGCACCAGCGCGTCCGCGTTCTGGTCGATGGCCCACACGTGCCGCGCCCAGCGCGCAATCGCCACGCTCAGCACGCCGGTGCCACAGCCGAAGTCCGCCACGTCCAGCGGCGGCAGCAGGGACGCCAGCGCCCCGGCCCACAGGAACCAGGACTGGCCCGGCTCCAGCAGCCGCTCGTTGAGCGCCTGCCGGTCCTCGCGCGCACGCAGCAGGTCCTTCAGCCGCGCCGAGTCCCCCGCCTCGTCCTCCGCCTCCCTCGCCAGCCGGATGAGCGGCCAGCGGGCGTCACCCTGCTCCAGCGACAGCGAGTAGTAGCTGAAGCCCGCCTGCCGCTCCTCGCGCAGCAGCCCCAGGCCCTTGAGCTTGCCCAGGTGGTGGGACACCGACGACTGCGCCACGCCCACCAGGGACACCAGCTCCGTCACGTTCAACGGGGCCTCGGCCACCAGGCGGAGGATTCGCAACCGCGTCGGGTCTCCGAGAGCCCGGAATGACTGGGACAGCTCCTCCATATCGCCGCATCAACATACATCGATGCGCTGACACTGGCCAGCCCGACGTTCGACGCGTCGCGTTGCCTGTTTCCGGACAGTGACGTAGATGATGCGACATGGCCTCTCCCTCCTTGCACCAGCTCCTCGACGGAAAGCGGTTCGGCCTGGTCCTCTCCGCGGGCTACTTCGGCTTCTACGGGCACGCCGGCTTCCTCAAGGGACTGGCGACCACGGGCCTCAAGCCCCGCGCGTACGCGGGCACGTCCGCGGGCGGCATGGTGGCGGCGTACGCGGCGGCGGGGATTCCGGTGCACGCCATTGAAGAGCTGGTGCTGCGACAGACGCGCGCCAACTTCTGGGACCCGGACCCGATTGGCGCGGTGCTGAACGCGGATGCCACGGGGCACGGGCTGACGGGGCTGCTCAAGGGAGAGCGCTTCCGCCGGCTGCTGGAGGACACGCTGCCGGTGCGCACCTTCGAGGAATTGCCGCACCCGCTGCTGCTCGTGGGCTCCAACCTCACGCTGGGCCGGCACGAGGTCTTCACCTCGGGCGAGCTGGCGCCGCGCGTCCACGCCACGTGCGCGTACCCAGGCCTGTTCCGCGCGGTGCCGCTGGAGGGCAACCTCTACTGGGACGGCGGACTGGTGGACAAGGCGCCCGCGCTGTCGCTGAACGAGAGCGCGGTGGGCAAGGACCTGGACGCCATCCTCGTGCACTTCCTGCCCAGCCGGACGCGCAAGGTGGTGGGCGGGCCCATGGCGTACGCGCAGGGGCTGGCCTCGGGCTCGGCGGCGCTCCGCCGCGACCACTTCCGCCTCCAGCTCACCGTGCTGGAGCAGCGCCAGGTGCCCGTCTACGTCGTCGTCTCCAACCTGCCGCCGGTGACGCCCACCACCATGGAGCGCGGCTTCGACGCCCTGGACCAGGCGCGCCTGTCCGCCGAGCGCTCCCTGGCGCGGCCTCCGGTGCCCTTCGCGCAAGCGGAGTGGTGAGGCACCGCCGCACACGCCTCCCCCGGCGACGCCCGGCCCTTCCCGGCGGACCGCAGGACTTTGTTCAGCCCTGAACAGCGTCCCGAGAATGACCGGGATTCGATGACAGACCGGAATTGCATGCTGCCCGCGTGATTCGTGCATCTCCCGGCATGGGCCTGGAGGGGCGCGCATCACGGCCGTCCCCTTCCCGAAGTGGAGGCAGTCCATGCCGACGTCGTTCCTCCTGTCGATGCGTCCCCTGCGTGGCGCGCTGCTGTCCCTGTCCCTGTTGGCGGTGGCCCCCGCCGCCGAAGCCGCACCGAAGTCCCTGGAGCCGCGTGGCCTCGCGGCGAAGCACACCGGCCGCGAGCTCGCCGGTGACACGTACGTGGAGCGCATCGTGGTGAAGTTCCACGAGGGCAGCCGCGTGCGCCTGCGTGACAACCGCCTGATGCCGCTGGCCTCCGAGCGGGGCGAGGCGGAGCGCTCGCTGCTGACCGAGCGTCGCCTGAGCGATGAGCGCCTGAAGTCCGACACCGCCGCGGTGGAGTCCCTGCTCGCGCGCGCGCCTCGCATCGGCGTGCCCGCGCGCCTCTTCGACGAGGCCGAGCCCGTGCTGGAGGCGCGCAAGGCCACGGGTGAGGAGAAGAGCGGCCTGCAGCTGGCCGACCTCAACCTCTACTTCGAGGTGCCGCTGCTGCCGGGCACCACCGCCGGGAGCGTGGCGGACCTGGTGGGCGAGCTGAACCGCCTGGACGGCGTGGAGGTGGCCTACGCCGAGCCTCCGCCCGAGCCGGCCATGGTGAACTTCGGCATGGACGCGGCGGTGCGCAGCCTGCTGGCCGCGGCGGACATCCCCCCCACCACGCCGCAGTACCAGGGCAACCAGGGCTACCTGAACGTGGCGCCCGGTGGCGTGGACGCCAACTACGCGTGGACGGTGACGGGCGGCCGCGGCACCAACGTGAAGGTGGTGGACATCGAGGGCGGCTGGCGCACCACGCACGAGGACATGCCGGCGCTCTTCTACCAGGGCGGCACGCAGTACAACGACCTGGGCTGGCGCAACCACGGCACGGCCGTGCTGGGTGAGATTGTCGGCGTCGCCAACGCGTACGGCGTGACGGGCATCGCCAACGCGGCGCGGGCCGGCATCGAGGGCATCGGCAGCCAGAGCACCGCGAGCGCCATCTCCAGGGCGGCCACGGCCGCGGGCCTGGGCGGCATCGTCCTCATCGAGCTGCACGCGGGCGGCCCGTCGGACGGCTCGGCGTGCACGTGCAACACCAGCCAGTGCAACTACATCGCGATGGAGTACTGGACGGCGAACTACGACGCCATCCGCACGGCGACCGCCAACGGCGTCATCGTGGTGGAGGCCGCGGGCAACGGCAGCGCCAACCTGGACGCGGCGGCGTATGGCAATGCCTTCAACCGCAGCGTGCGTGACTCGGGCGCCATCGTCGTGGGCGGCAGCACCGCCACCACGCGCGCGCCCATGTGCTGGACGAACTACGGCAGCCGCGTGGACGTGCACGGCTGGGGTGAGCGCGTCTACTCCATGGGCTACGGCAACGTGTTCGGCTCCGCCAACGGCGAGGACCAGTTCTACACGTCCTCGTTCAGCGGCACGTCGAGCGCCTCGCCCATCGTCGTGGGCGCCGCCGCCAGCGCGCAGGGCGTGGCCCTGGCCAACGGCCGCCGCCTGACGAGCGTGCAGATGCGCGGCCTGCTCCGCAACAACGGCACCGCGCAGGCCGCCAGCTCGCAGCAGATTGGGCCCCTGCCTGACCTGCGCAAGGCGCTGCCCAAGGTCATCGCCGGCCAGTACTGAGTCAGCACCCGTGTGACTCCGGCCCCCACCCTGTTCTCCACGAGGGAACGGGGTGGGCGGCCTCCACGACTCACATCTGCGGGTCGCGTTCCCATCCTCGCGTCAGCAGGTGGGTGATGGCCGCATCGAGGGCCGCCTTGCCCGGAGAGCCCTCCTGCGTCCACAAGGACCAGTGAGGGTTGACGCTCACCTCGAAGCCTCCATCGGGCCGGGAGAGACTGAGCCGGATGGGAGGCTGGTCCGCGAGCCGCTCCACCGGGCCGGAGACCCACGGTCCTCGCGCGTCCCGCTCGAGTGGGACTTCCACCGGCCCCACTTCCGAACCCAACACGAGGGTGTCCCTCCCCGCGAAGCGCTCCGGCTCGAACACCCGCACCCGGGTGGCCCGGAAGGTCAGCTCGCTCCAGGCCAGGTGGTCCGCGCCGCCAACAGGCGGCTGCCGCAGGGCCTCCTCCATCCACGCCCGCAGCACGTCCCGCGTCAGTGCGGGCACCTCACGCTCCAGGTACCGGGAGGAGCCGAGAGAGACCTTCACTCCAGGCGGCAGCACGGTCCGCAGCAGCCAACCCGGAGGCTCGGGCGTGACGGAGGGATGAAGCGCATAACCCCAGTCATCGACACCCACCAGGTCCAGCGTCACGACCCGGGGTTCCAGGATGGCGGGCCAGAACGCGTCGACCACCTCCAAGGCGAGCTCCAGCATGCGGCTCTCGCGGATGGGCTGCTCGCCCTGGTCCGGCCACGTATAGAGAAGATGCTCGGTGTGCCCTGGGTAGAAATGGATGACGGCGTCTTCCATGCACTCCCTCAACGGATGCGAGCCCATGCCCCGGCTGACGTCTTCTGGAACTCGGCGACGATACTGCCGGTCTTGTCCACATAGCGGATGATGTCGAGCGTGGCCGTGTTCGGCCACTTCCCACTGTTGAGCTCCGTCAGCAGGTCATCGAGGAGATTGGTCTTCACCTCCGGCTTGTTCGCCTTCAACGGGAACGTCCTCGTGGAGTTGCCCAGCGCATCAATCTGGACGGAACCGCCTCCACCCAGCTGCTTGGAGTTCCGGAACTCGAACCGGACCGTGGCCTGCAGCTTGCCCGGAATGGGAAGTCCCTCGGCGGTCCTGCCCAGGACCTTGTCGATGGCATGGTCCAGGCCCTTCCTCAAATCGACGACGGTGGAAACCGGCTCGTCGATGGTACCCACCTCCACGCTGCGCTCGACCATGGGCCTTCCTCCGGGAGTGGGCCGCTCCACGGTGATGTCGAACGACTGCGCCGTCTCGGTCGGCTTGCTTGGACGCAGCGGCGCATTCGCATCCCCTCCCACGCGGATGACCTTCCCGGGGTTCTCGGCCACGAGATGCTTCGCCTCGCGCAGCTCGCCCAGGGTGCGTCCGATGTCGTCGGACGCGCGGCCGGCCTGGGTGGGGAGCCCCGTGGAGAAGTTGACCCAGTCCCCCAGGTCCACCACGCGGCCCTGGGCTTGAAGCTCCAGTGCCTCGTGGAGGAGGTTGACGCCTTCGGTCCCCACCGGCTTGCTGGCCACCTGCGCCCTGAAGATTCGGACGAGCTGGACGGGCTGCGCCACCCTCGCCGCCACCAGCTCGCCCAGCTTCTTGCTGCCCACGTCCCGCAGGACCTCCAGCAACTGCCCGGTCGTGAGCGTGACGTTGCCCGTCACCCGCGCCAGGTCCGTGAGCACGCCCGGACGAGAGCCCGAGAGGGCGGAGGCGAGCTGCGTCGCCTCGTCGGCGGTCGCCTTCGTCGCATCCAGCAGCAGGTCCAGGTCCCCGCGGTGGAGGAGGTCCTTGACGAGCTGCTCGTTGCCCCGGCCGAGCTCGTCGAGGAGCGTCCCGGCGCGCGCCGCGTCCGCCTCCATGAGCTTGCGCACCGCCGCCAGCTTCGTCGCGTCGACTCCCGCACCCAGCCGCCGCAACCCCGTGGCCAGCTCCGGAGTGAGCGGCAGCTTCGTCTGGACGGCCCAGGCGATGAGCTCCGGCGCGAGCTTCGGCTCGTGCGCCAGCATGGCCAAGGCCGCGCGCCGCTCCACCCCCGCCGCCGTCTGGCTCGCCAGCGCTTCCAGCACCTTCTTGTCCATGGCGGCCAGCGTCTTCATCGCGTCCGCGGACAGCCCCTCCATGCCCTCCAGCGTCGCGCGCTCCAGCGCCGCCAGCCGGGTCAGTATCGCGTCGTCGAGCTTGCCCAGGAGCTCCCGCTCCAGCGCGCCCAGCCGCCACAGCGCCTCGGCCTGGCCACGCAGGGCTGGCGGCAGCGTGGTGCCATGCGTACGCAGCACGTCGAGCACCACCGCCTGAACGTCGGGCGCGAGCGTCTCCAGGTCCTTCAGCAGCCCCTCCAGCTTCACCGCCGAGCTGTCGAAGGAGTCCAGCAACAGCTTCCACCCCGCCTCGCCCCGCTCCGCCACGAAGCCCCGCACCCGGTCCGAGCCGATGATGCGCTCCAGCTCCCCGCTCTCCAGCAGCCGCTTCAGGGCATTCTCGTCGAAGCCGCGCAGCGAGGTGATGAACCGCTCCGCGTTCTTGTGCCGCAGCAGCGTGCGCACCGTCGCGTAGACGTCGCGCGTGCCGGCCGCGGCCAGGAGCCGCTCGAAGCCCTCCAGCGCCGGGCCCTTGAGCTCTATCTTCGCCAGGTCGAAGAGGTCGTTGAAGAAGGCGACCTGGTACTCGCGCTTCACGGCGCCGCCCGCCCGCTTCGCGGTGGCGGGAAGGGCCTTCATCGCCTCGGGCAGGGCGTCCAGCAGCTCGCGGGACTTGCCTCGAAGCGCCTCGCCCATCTCCTGGAGGAACTTCGGGTTGTCCAGCACCTCGCGCAGCGAAAACTCCACCCGCTCCATGGCCGTGCGCAGCCACAGCGCCGCCTGCTCCGGGGTGAGTTCCTTCAGCAGTAGCTTCGCCACCTCCAGCTTGCCCGGCGTCGCCCGAATCACCGGAATGAGCCGCTCCAGGACGGGCTTCGCCACCGCCCCCAGGAAGGGCAGGGCCAGCTCGAAGCCCAGCCCCACCACGAAGCCGAACGCGAGCTGCTCGACGTACTTCTTCGCGGAGCCCTGCCACGTGCCGCACCGCACGAGGACGATGACGTCGGTGATGAACTGCTCCACCACGAAGGACACGCCCACGCCCAGCGCGCGGGTGAGGATGCGCACCGCGGCGCCCGTCATCAGCAGGCGCACGCCGCCCGCCGTCACCAGCCGGCCCAGCACCGAGCCACCCAGCGAGCCGAAGCGGAACCCCACCGCGTCCAGCCAGCCCTTGAAGGCATTGAGCAGGAAGCCGCTGAGCGAGAACTCCTCCTGCCCCGTGGCCACCCTGTACAGGTAGATGGCCTCGCGCGCGGCGATGCCCAGCAGCACCGGGACGCGGCCTCCGCCCAGCCGCACCATGAAGCCCACCGCCCCGGCTTCCGCCAGGAGGAAGCCCCCCATCACCAGCAGGGTGACGGCGGCTATCAGGTGGACGCCCCGCTCCATGTTCTTGATTTCGTAGGCCGCCAGGTACAGGCCGAACTTCTCCACCTCGTCGACATGGACCTCGGAGACGTCCTCCCACGGGCCGTCATTGAGTTTGCGTACGCGCTTGTAGTGGACGCGGATGGTGGTCGGGTCATGGGGGTCCGACTGCTCCAGCCGCACCAGGCGGTAGCTGGTCCAGACGGACACCTCCTCGAAGTCGCTCCTGCCCAGGGGCGGGTCGAGCGCATCCGCGGCCTCCTGCATGGCCTGGGCGAGGAGCTCCTCCTGCGTGCGCTCCTTGCCCTCGCAGAGAACCTGGCCCATCAGCTCCCCGACGCGCTTCTTCATCGGGCCGGCCAGTCGCTCCAGCGTCTTCGCCGTGGGCCGGAGCGCGTCGAACTGTTCCTGGAAGATGTAGGCGTGCTGCGCGAGGACGTCGTTCGGCCGCACCACCCGGTCCGGGTTCTGCCACAGGCGAATCTGCTGCCCTGCCACATCGAAGTCGTGGCGCCGGAACCGCCGGGTGGACTTCGAGAGGGCCTCCACCACCCCCAGTCGCTGGGACAGCTCCGCGTAGCGCGTCTGCTCCAGCAGCCGCACCAGCGAGCGGCTATTGAAGACGAAGAAGGACGCCTCGTCGCGCAGCAGCTTGAGGAAGGCCTCGTGCGCGCCCAGCCGCTCCAGCTCCTGGAGCAGCAGCTCCAGCAGCGCATACCGGACCGTGCCGGGCCAATCTCTCAGCAGCCAGCGGAAGACGTTGTCCCGTCGGTCGTATCGCCCCAGCTTCAGATACCCGCTGAGCAGGGCCGCGTGCTTCACCGCCCAGGGGTGCCACGACGCGACTTCCAGGCGCTCGCGGGAGATGTTGAAGGTGGGGGTGACGCTGACGCCACGCCAACCCGGCTGCCAGGTGTGCCCTTCCGGCGGCGGCGCGGGCACCGCCTGCGTGGTGACGTCTCCCAGCGGGCGCAGCAGGGCCTGGACGGAGGGGGTGAGAGGCGCGAGGGAGGCCTGGTTGAGCAGGAGCGTCCTGCCCACCCAGCGGACATCCGAGGTCAGTCGCCGCCGGGCCTCGAAGAGGGCGCCCAGGCTGCGCTCGGGAATCGGCCGCTCCACGACAAAGGGCTCCAGCTGCAGCGACACCGGGTCATCCCCGTAGGCCGCGCGGGCATGCTCCCACTCCGCCTGGAATACCAACTTGAAGTCGAAGGCGCCCACCAGGGCTTCCAGCTCGCGCAGCGGCAGCGTTGCCTGGAGCACCGGCTCCATGCGGACCGTCGCCAGCAGGTTGATCGCCGGCAGCGGCATGAAGGCGAAGAGCAGCTGGCCGCCGCGCTTGAGGTACGCCACCTTGTCGGCGTCCTCCGTGCGGACCTCCATGCGCTTCTCGCGGGTCTTCTGGAGGCTGGGGAAGGCGCCGCGGACGACGCCGTCCTGGTCGAGGTCCTCGAGCAGCTTCTTCACCCGGTCCGACCAGGTGTAGGCCCCGTAGACGGTCTTCTTCGGGGCCAGCTTCTCCAGCGTGGAGAAGCGCTGGAACACCTCATCGCCCAGCGGCTTGATGGGAAGTTCCTGGTTCACCTGCACCAGCCACGCGACGGCCCGGGTACGCGTGTCCAGCAGGTGGGCGTAGAGCTCCACCGGGTCCACCACATCCACCCGCGTCTTCACCTCCGCGCGGTACTTGAAGAGCTGGCGCGGGGTGGTGTGGAAGTACACCGCCTTCACCACGAACCAGGGGCGGACCGGCCGCGCGGGAGCCGGCGCGGGAGGCTGGGGCCGGTGCTTCGCCACCTGGGCTTCGATGGCGGCGCGGATGCGCGCCTCGAGGTCCGAGCGCGCCTGCTGCGTTGCCTCGTGGAGCGCGGGCCCGCCCCACTGCACGTCCGGAGGGTGGAAGACGCGCTCGCCCTGGCGTCCATCCTTCGCCAACGCGGCGGCGGCCCGGGCCAGCACCTTCTCCACCGCGGTGGAGACAAGCTGCTCGATGAGCGGCCCATCCACGCGCAGCGCCTCGGCATCCACGCGGAGCCGGATGGGAATGTTGATGAGGGTCTTCACCCGTGGGCTCCCCTCGCTGCTTGCCGGGGCCCCCTGCCCCGCCGCGCCCGGCATGATAGCCCGGGGTGCGCGGCGGATTCACTCCAGGTGAAGACGCCTACCGCTTTCCGTAGCGCCGATGGTCCACCATCAAGCAGCGGTCCTGCACCACCTGGATGCCCGCCTTCGCCAGCTTCTCGGCCGCGGCGTCGTTGCGGATGCCGGACTGGAACCACACCGCCTTCGGCTTCTTGGCGATGATGTCGTCCACGTGCGCGTCGATGTCCTGCGGCCGGCGGAACACGTCCACCAGGTCCACCTCGCCGGGCACGTCCGCCAGCCGCCGGAACACCGGCTTGCCGAGGATGTGCGTCACGTCCGGGTAGTAGACAGGCACCGGCACCACGTCCACGCCGGCCCGGGCCAGGTAGTCCGGCACGTAGAAGGCCGGCTGCCCCGACTGCTGCTCCGTCTTGATGCCCAGCACCGCCACCCGCCGCGCGCCCTGCACCACGCGCTCCACGCCCGCTTCGTCCTCCACGAGGTTCTGTTCCCAGCTCATCGCGCCTCCTCCTGAAGTGCCTGCGCTTTCGAGGTGGTGGTGAGGGTCCACGCCTCCCCCGCCACCGTCGCCTTCACCGTCAGCTCCCGGCTCACCGGGACGAAGCGTCCCCGCGCCACCAATTGCTCGCCCTGGCACGTCACGCCCGGCGTGAGCGGGGGCCGGCCCGCCGTCGCCCACGCCTCGGTCAGCTCGTCCGGCGCGTCCGCCGGCAGCGCGTCCAGGCACCGCAGGCTGAGCACCAGCGCATCGCCGTACTGCGTGTCACGCGTGCCCTGCACCGTGCGCTCCAGCACGTACGCCACCTGCGCGTCCCCCACCGGCAGCACGTCCACCGCCCAGATGTGCTGGCCCTCCGTGAGGTTGCGCTGGAACAGGCCCGAGTAGCGCGCCTCCCACTCGCGGCGCGTCCTGAGTTCCAGCGACTCTGGCGAGAAGAAGCGCTCCAGCGCCGCCGCGTCGGTGCCCGCGGGCACCACGTGCCGCAGCGCCTCCAGCGCGGACTCGGGGGACACCAGCTTCACGAAGGTGCCGTCCGCCGCCAGCCGCACCCGCAGCGTGAAGCGCGCCAGCACGTCGTCCACCCACGTGTCCACCTCGGTGCCCGACTCCGAGCCTGACGCCGAGCCCGGCTCCGAGCCCGCCGTGGCGCCCGACTCGGAGCCCGGCTTCGAGTCCGCCGTGGCGCCTCCGTCCGCACCACCCGCCGGGCCTCCGCGCACCAGGCGCGAGCGGGGCACCACCTGCGCCAGCAGCCAGCCGCCCTCGGCGGGAGTGAAGCGCGTCTCGGTGGTCAGCTCCGCCTCCTCGCGCACGGGCACGCCCGCGCGCTCCACCACGCGGATGGCGCGCACGGACTCGGTGAGGACCCGGTCCACCGGAGGCTGGAAGTCGAGCCGCACCGGCGGCGGCCGCGCGGCCGTGGGGACCATCGGCGGCGGCGCCCTTCGACAGGCGGCGGTCAGGGACAGCATGAGACAGCTCAGCAGGAGGCCTGGACGCATGCGCCCGCGCACGCTGGCAGAAAGCGCCAGCGCCCGCGAGCGCTTCCTCATCCAAGGGCCCGGTACTTCACGGGTGCCGCGTGTGGCCGTCGGGCGCGTTCTCCACCAGGTCGCGTCCGATGTTGCGCCGGTCCCGGGCCACCCCATCGTCGTCCTTGAGCCAGGGCGCTCCGAACCGCCGCGCCGCCTCGGCCAGGTCGCGCATCACATGCTCGCGCGAGGCGTACTCCGACTGGGGCAGCGACTTGAGGACGTTGATGATGTCGACGGGCGCGCCGTTGTCCTCCGCCGCCCGGACGATCTGCTCTCGCTCCGCGGGGTAGTCCACCGAGTCGAGGTGCGCAGGGATGGAGAGCCCGGGGTCCTCCGCGAGTCCGTATGCCATCGTGACTCTGCCTTTCTGCCCGGACGTCAAGGCCCGGGCGCAGTGCTTGGGTAGGAACAAAATGGGGATGCCCCGTGCCCGGGACCACCCGGCACCGACACGTCCCCGCCCCTGCCCGGCCAGGGGGCCAGCCGCCTTTGCCCCTTCCCGAGGTAGAGTGCTGCCCGCAGCCCCTGTTCCCGTCGGAGCCCCACACCCATGCCCGCCGCGCCGCTATTGCTTGTCTGGCTCACGCTCGCCAGCACGCCCGCCGTCCCGCCAGCCGCCCCCACTGCCACGCCCTCGCCCGCCGGGGACGTCTACTCGCTGGACGACGCCGCCTTCGTCGCCCAGGCCCAGCGGGACCTCGCCCAGTTGGAGCGCTACGCCACGGGCCTGCGGGGCCTGCAGGAGTCGGTGAAGAAGTCGCGCGGCGTGTACCTCCAGAAGCAGAGCGAGCCGTACACGCCGGACCAGAAGCAGCTGCTGCTCACCACCTGGGCGGCGTTCTTCGACTACTTCGTGTCCACGGAGGTCATCCGCCAGCGCTACTGGGACTTCGTGAAGGTGCCGGCCCTCACCCAGCCGAAGAAGCACGCCTGGGGCTTCCTCCTCACCCACGGCGCGCTCACCACGGAGCTGGCCCACGGCCTCACCTACGCGGAGCTCACCGGCGGCCGCAAGCAGCTGGAGGTGATGCTGGACGAGGCCACGCCCGAGTACGGCCTGCCCCCGCGCGCCTTCGCCCGCTTCAAGGAGAAGGTCATCCACGTGGCCACCACCACCCAGCTGATTACCGGTGACGGCTACAAGGAGCAGCTGCGCCCCCTGCTGTCGCGCGCCGGCGCGCTGGACGCCCCTCGCGTGCCCTGGGTGATGCAGGAGATGAAGGAGAACAGCAAGGTGGCCAAGGGGCTGCTGGTGAAGCGCGGCGCCACGCTCTTCGCCAAGGCTGCGGCGGACCTCACCTCGGACTCCGCGCAGCGCGCCTTCTTCCCCGTGCAGCGCGCCGTGGCCGAGTGGATGGGCGACACGCGCGTGCACCGCATCGGCCAGCCGCTCATCGCCCGTGAGCAGGTGCTGGCGGTGCTCAAGCGCATGGAGCCCGGCGACATCATGGTGGCCCGGCAGAACTGGTACCTCTCCAACATCGGCCTGCCGGGCTTCTGGCCGCACGCGGAGCTCTTCGTCGGCACGCCGGAGGAGCTCTCCGCCTACTTCGACGCGGACCCGGAGGTGAAGGCCTGGGCCGCCACCCTGCCCGGCAAGCCCGAGTCCTTCACCCAGCACCTGGCGCGCGCCTTCCCCGCGAAGTGGGCCGAGTACGCCGGCAAGGACGCCCACGGGGACCCCCTCCGCATCATCGAATCCATCAGCGAGGGCGTGTCCTTCACCGGCCCGGAGCACGGCATGCGCGTGGACTACCTGGGCGTCATGCGCCCGCGGCTGTCGAAGCTGCAGAAGGCCCGCGCCGTGCTGCGCGCCTTCACCTTCCAGGGCCGCCCCTATGACTTCAACTTCGACTTCTTCTCCGACCAGACGCTCGTGTGCACGGAGCTGGTGTGGAAGGCCTACGCGCCGTCCACGGAGATGAAGGGCCTGAGCGTCCCCCTGGTGAACGTGGCCGGCCGCCGCACCCTCCCCGCCAACGAATTGGTGCGCCTCTTCGACGCCGAGTACGGCCGGGAGGACCGGCAGCTGGACTTCGTGGCCTTCCTGGACGGCCGGGAGGCCGAGGGCGACGCAAAGGAGGCGGACGCGTCCGCCTTCCGTTACAGCTACCGCCGGGCGAAGTGGGACATCGCCCAGGAGTAGGCACCGACATGACGGAGCAGGTGGCCCTGGAGATGCTGGAGCTTTCCTCCCAGCTCTTCGACCGGATGATTTCTCAACAACAGGCCAAGGTGCTGCGGCTGGCCCGCGAGGCCGTGCCCAACATGAGCCCCGAGGAGCTGCGCAACCCCCACGACTTCCCGGAACTCAAGGAACACCCTACATTTGAGTTCGAGGATGGAATCCTGTCCGGGCTGATTTCGGCCCAGGTGGCGTTGCGTGCTGAAATCAAGGGACGGCTCCCGCTTGCTCCGCCTGCAATCTGACGGTCGGCTGCCTGCCTTTGCCGTCCGGCCCGCCGTGGGTTACTGGTTCCGGCCGTGAGCATCCCCTCTGGATTCAGCCCGCCCCTGGCGCGGGAGCGGTTGGTGTCGGCCCTGGCCGCCGAACCGCCCCGGCTGGACCTGGCCGCGCTCGCCATCGCCACGCTGGACCACCCCATGCTGGACGCGCCCGGCTGCCTGCACATGCTGGACGTGCTGGCGTGCCGGGTGCAGGTGGAGACGGAGCGGCTCAAGGAGAAGGGCGAGGCCCTGGCGCCCCTGCGCGCGCTGCGCCACGTGCTGGCGGACATCGAGGGCTTTCGCGGCAACGAGGACGACTACCACTCCCCCGAGAACAGCTTCCTGGACCAGGTGCTGGAGCGGAAGGTGGGCCTGCCGATAACGCTGTCGGTCGTCTACCTGGAGGTGGCGCGGCGGGCGGGAATCTCCCTGTACGGCGTGCCCTTTCCCGGGCACTTCCTCGTCGCGCACGACGCGGGGGACCACAAGCTGGTCATGGACCCGTTCCACCATGGGGACATCCTCACCGAGCATGGCTGTGAGGAGCTGCTCAAGCGCGTGGCGCCGCAGCTCAAGTTCGACCGGGCCATGCTGGCACCGGCGCCGGTGGAGCTGATTACGTACCGCATGCTGTCCAACCTGCGGCGCGTGTACCTGGGCCGCGAGGACTGCGAGCGCGGGCTGGCGGTGGTGGACCTGCTGCTGCTGCTGGCGCCGGACCACCCGGGTGAGCTGCGCACGCGCGCGGCGCTGCTGGCCAACCTGGGGGCCTACCGCGCGGCGCTGAAGGACGTGGAGCGGTGCCTGGAGCTGTCTCCCGAGGCGCCGGACCGCGACAGGCTGGAGCTGACGGCCCGCGAGCTGCGTGAGCGCGCCTCGCTGCTCAACTGACGAAAGCGACACCGGGCCCGCTCTTTTCCGCGCCCAGGAGGGGAAGCCACGTGTCCCAGACGGTGAAGCCCTGGCTGCGCCTGCGCCGAGGGCTGGAGCACGACTACCGCGTCCTCAAGGTGCGCGAGGACCGGTGGGCCGACCCGCGCACGGGCCGGGAGCAGCCTCGCGTGCTGGTGGACTGCGCGGACTGGGTGAATGTCATCGCCGTCACGCCGGACGAGCAGTTGGTGCTGGTGCGACAGTTCCGCTTCGGCACCCAGGCGGCCACGCTGGAGGTTCCCGGCGGAATGGTGGACCCGGGAGAAGACCCGGCCGCGGCGGCGGCGCGCGAGCTGGAGGAGGAGACGGGCTACGTGCCGGGCCGGGTGGTGCCGCTCGGCGCCGTGCACCCCAACCCCGCGCTCCAGCCCAACCGGTGCTTCAGCTACCTCGCGCTGGACTGCGTGAAGCGCCATGCGGGGCGGCAGGACGAGGGCGAGGACATCGTCGTCGAGCTGCACCCGCGCGCGGACGTGCCCCGGCTCATCCTGGAGGGACACATCACCCACTCGCTCGTGGTGGTGGCCTTCTTCCTGGAGCGGCTGCGCGCCGAGGGCGGCGGCGCGCGGTAGCCCGTCCCGCTCACCCGTGAACAGGGCCTGGAACGGGGCCTGTCCCCGGGCCCGGGTCCGCCGTCGCGTGATGAACAGGCCCGAGACACCGACGTCCTGGAGTCACCGTGAGTCGGGGTGGCCAGGCTGTGTCGTCAGAGTGCTTCTCTATGCTTTGGCTCCGGCGCAGGCCACCGGCCGGGCCTTACCCAGGAGACGCACCATGCAGGCGAGGGGGGAACAGGTCCGGGCCGAGCCCGCGCCAAGGCAGCGCGTCATCTTCGAGCACACGGTGGACTGGCTGCTCCAGCCGGCGGTGCGCCTGCGCCTGTCGCCCGCGGCGTACACCGCGCTGAGAGAGGCGGGGCTGGACGTGACGGAGCGGCTGCGGCCCGCGTACACCTTCGACACGTGGAAGCGGAGCCTGGCCATCATCGTCGCGGACCTCTACCCGGCCGTCTCCACGGACGAGGGGTACCGGCTGCTGGGACAGCTGCTGGCGCGCGGAGTGGAGCGCACGACGCTGGGACGCGCCATGGTGAGCATGGGCAGACTGCTGGGGCCGCTGCGCTCCATGCGGCGAATCAACGAGACGTTCCGCAGCGCGGACAACTACGTGGAGTCCCGCTTCACGGAGCGCACGCAGACGTCCTGCGAGCTGTGGATCAACGAGGTGATGGACCAGCCCGCCTACTACCAGGGCATCCTCGAGGCCTGCCTCGAGCTGGCGGGAGCCCGCGACGCGCACGTGGAGGTGCTCGCGCGCGATGGGGCCGGCGCCACCTTCGCGCTGTCCTGGCGGCTGCGGTAGCAAGCCCCCGCCAGGGCCGCCCCCGGCTGTCCGGAGAGCTTCCGGTGCACGGGGGCTTCGCGTCCCGGCCCGTGACGCTTTCAGCGGCGCGCAGGGGGCTCGCGCGTGCCTACCGTGAGGCGCCCCCGCCGCGCTTCGCTCGCTTCCCGGTGCGTACGACAGTCTCCAGGGCCACGCGCAGCCCTTCCCCTTCGCCCCTCGCCTTCGCGCGCTTCCCGCCACGGGCAGCGACGGCTGGAGCCTCACGAGAGGCCACTGCGCCACCCCCGCGCTTCGCGCCGCGCGCCAGGGCGAGCGGAACCTGACGCGGGGCTGTCGCGCTACCGCTCCGTGACTCGGGGGCCGGAGCCGGGCGTGCGCCTTCCACGACACTGCGCCGCTTTCCGCCGCGTGCCTTGCCGGCAGGAGCCTTGCGCGGGCCCGCCGCATCAGCGCTTCGTGTCCGGGCCTCCGTGGCCGAAGCGTCGCTGGCATCCCCCTCCGCGTCCCGGTGCCACGTGCCGGAGCGACCGCCCGCCTTGTGCTCCAGCTGCACGGCCTCCAGCACCATGCCCCGGTCCACGCTCTTGCACATGTCATAGACGGTGAGCGCCGCCGCGCACGCCGCGGTGAGGGCCTCCATCTCCACGCCGGTGCGGTCCACCGTCTTCACCTGCACGCGGACGGACAACCCCGCCTCCTCCGGCGTGAGCGTCACCTCCACGCCGGACAGGGCAATCGGGTGGCAGAGCGGGACGAAGTCCGGCGTGCGCTTGGCGGCCATGATGCCGGCCAGTCGCGCCGCGGCGAGCACGTCCCCCTTCTCCACCTTCCCCGC
Source organism: Pyxidicoccus trucidator (assembly GCF_010894435.1). Classification (NCBI taxonomy): domain Bacteria; kingdom Pseudomonadati; phylum Myxococcota; class Myxococcia; order Myxococcales; family Myxococcaceae; genus Pyxidicoccus; species Pyxidicoccus trucidator. The sequence goes on from NZ_JAAIXZ010000001.1 coordinate 97,525, forward strand.
GAGGATGCGCTCACGGGTGGCGGGGAGCATGCGCAGGCGCGCGGTGGCCACCGCCACGCGGTCCGTCTTCGGCTTCTCGCCCACGTCCACCATTTTCACCGGCGCACCACCTGCGCCACCGCGCCCAGCAGGTCCTCAACGATGTCGTCCGGATCCTCCAGCCCCACGGACACGCGGATGAGGTTCTCCTGGATGCCAGCCGTCGCGCGCTCCTCCGGCGTCATGCGGCGCGCGCTGGCGCTGGCCGCGTGCATCACCAGCGTGCACACATCTCCCAGCGACGGGCCCGGCCTGCAGACCTTGAGGCCCTCCAGGAAGCGCATGCCCTCCGGCCGGCCGGCGCCCTTGATTTCGAAGGCCACCATGGGGCCGCCGCCCAGCAGCAACTCCTTCGCCACGGCGTGGTCCGGGTGCGAGGGCAGGCCCGGGTAGATGACGCGCTCGAGCAGCGGCGACTCCGCCAGCCGCCGCGCCACGTGCGCCGCGTGCTCGCCATGGGCCTTCATCCGCACCGGCAGGGTGCGCAGGCCGCGCAGTGTGAGCCACGCCTCGAAGGGGCCCAGCACGTCGCCGGCCAGGATGCGCGCGGAGCGCAGCGGAGCAATGCGCGCCTGCGAGCCGCTCACCGTGCCGCCCAGCGCGTCGCTGTGGCCGTTGAGCCACTTGCTGGTGGACTGCACCGCGTAGTCCGCGCCCAGCTCCAGCGCGCGCTGGCCCGCGGGCGACGGGAAGGTGGCGTCCACCACGAACGTCGCACCCACGTCGTGGGACACCTTCGCCAGCATGCGCAGGTCCGGCACGCGCAAGAGCGGGTTGGTGATGCTCTCAGCCAGCACCATGCGGGGCCGCAGCTCGCGGATGCGCTCGAGCGTGCGGGGGTCCGTCATCAGCAGCGCGTGCAGCTCCACGCCCAGGGTGGCGCACAGGTTCTTGTAGAGCAGGCGCGTGACGCCGTAGCCGTCGCCCGGCATCACCAGCTTGTCGCCGGGCCTGAAGCCCTGCGCCTCGAAGACGGAGCGGAGCGCGGCCATGCCGCTGGCGTACGCCACGCAGCCGTCGGCGCCCTCCAGCGCGGCCACCGCCTCCTCCAGCAGCGTCGTGTTGGGGGCGCTGATGCGGGCGTAGGCGTAGTCCTTCCCATCCAGCGCGCCGTCCAGGTCGTCACTGCTGTCGAACCAGTTCACCGCCGCCGGGTAGATGGGCGGAGACACCGGCACCGCCTTGCTGCCCGTCAGCCGGCTTCCGGCGTGCACCGCCACCGTCTTCTGCTTCGTGCTCATGGGATGGGTTGGTCCTTGCGGGAATGACAAGGCCGGCCCGGGAAGGGGCCGGCCTCGAAGTGCTCGCCGGGCGCGCGCGGCGCGCGGGGTTACTCGCCGTGCTCGATGAGCCAGCGCTCGGCGTCGATGGCCGCCATGCAGCCGGTGCCGGCGGCGGTGATGGCCTGACGGTAGTAGCTGTCCTGCACGTCGCCGCAGGCGAACACGCCCTCGATGTTGGTGCGCGTGCTGCCCGGCACCGTCTTGAGGTAACCGCCCTGGTGCGTCTCCAGGATGCCCTGGAACAGCTCCGTGTTCGGCGTGTGGCCGATGGCCACGAACAGGCCGGTGACGTTGAGCAGCTGGCTGTCGCCCGTCTTGAGGTTGCGCACCACCGCGCCCGACATGCCCTTGGGGCCGCCCACCACCTCCTCCACTGCGGAGTTCCACAGGAAGGAAATCTTGGGGTTCTGGAGTGCGCGCTCCTGCATCACCTTGGAGGCGCGCAGCGTGTCGCGACGGTGGACGACGGTGACGTGCTTGACGATCTTCGCCAGGTACGTGGCCTCCTCCATCGCCGTGTCGCCGCCGCCAACCACAATGACGTCCTGGTTCTTGAAGAAGGCGCCGTCACAGGTGGCGCACGCGGACACGCCCCGATTCTTGTAGGCGTCCTCACCCTTCACGTCGAGCCACTTGGCCGTGGCGCCCGTGGAGATGATGACCGTCTCCGAACGGTAGCTCACGCTCTCTCCCTGGAGGAGGAAGGGGCGCTGGGAGAAGTCGACCTTCACGACGTTCTCCATGTGGATGACGGTGCCGAAGCGCTCCGCCTGCTTCTGGAACCGGTCCATCAGCTCCGGGCCGGTGATGGCCTCCGGGAAGCCGGGATAGTTCTCCACGTCCGTGGTCACCATCAGCTGTCCACCGGGGACGCGCTGCGGGTGGTCCAGCGTGGGGCCACCGGCGAACACGACGGGCTGCAGGTTGGCACGCGCGGCGTAGATGGCCGCGGTGTAGCCCGCCGGCCCCGAGCCGATAATGGTCACCTTGTTGATCTTCTCCTCCGCCACCTGGTCCTCCCTGTCCTGTTGGAGCCTCGAAGGTACCAGAGGCCCTCGGGCGCGTGATACGAAGCTGGCCTCATGGATGCCGGTGTCCTCAAGAAGGTTGCGCTGTTCGAGGGTTTGACCCAGGGCCAGCTCGCCAAGGTGGCTCAAATCGGCCACTCCCGGGACTACCCGGCGGGCGCCTTCCTCTTCCGCGAGGGAGAGGCCGGCCAGGAGATGTTCGTAATCGAGAAGGGCAAGGTCCGCATCTCCAAGACAGTGCCCGGCATCGGCGAGGAGGCCCTCGCCATCCTGGAGACGGGGCAGTATTTCGGAGAGATGGCGGTAATCGAGGACTCGCCCCGCTCGGCGGACGCCATCGCCCATATCAGCTGCACGGTGTGGGTCATCGAGCGGTCCAAGCTGGACCAGCTCATGTTCACCGACAAGGACCTGGCGTACGTGCTGCTGTGGACGTTCGTCCGCACGCTGAGTGAGCGGCTCCGCGAGACGAACGACAAGATCAAGTCGTTCTTCGCCATCTCCCGCTTCTGAAGGCGGCCTCCCCTCTCACGCCCTGAGAGGTGGGGTGGTGCGTGCGTGTCCGTCCGGAAAGCGGACGGGTGCGCGCGAGTCGGGACGGGTAGGAGGGCAACTCCCCAGGTAGAGCAGGCAGGCACGCGTGTTGCTCTGTCCCCCGTCCGTGGAGGTGGGCGGGATGGAGCAGGCAGCGGAGGCGGCGTGGGCGGGCGGTGAAGCCGCGGGCGGCGGGTCGGTGAGGGCGCGTGGGACCGGAGGCGTGGAGGAGTCGCGAGAGCGGCTCTTCCGGTTGGGGGCGGAAGCCCTGACCGACCCGGAGCTGCTGTGCGTGGTGTGGGGCCCGGGGGCGCGCGTGCCCGGGCCCCTGGAGCTGGCGGGCACGCTGCTGGCGCGGGGCGGAGGACTCAAGGCGCTGGTGCAGGAGGAGCCGCTGGCGCTGAGCCTGCTGCCGGGAGTGGGGCCGGCGCGGGCCGCGCAGGTGCTGGCGGCGCTGGAATTGGGCCGCCGGGCGCAGCGCGCGGTGGAGCGGCGACCGAAGCTGCGCACCCCGAAGGAGATTCACGCGTACCTGGCGCCCAAGCTGGCGGTGCTGCGGCGCGAGGTCTTCCACGTGCTGTGCTTCAACGCGCGCAACGTGCTGGTGCATGACGCGCGCGTGGCGGAGGGCACGATGAACGCGTGCCCGGTGGACCCACGAGAGGTGTTCGCCGCGGCGCTCACGGCGCGCGCCACCGCCATCGTCCTCGCGCACAACCACCCGTCTGGCGACCCTGAGCCCAGCGTCCAGGACATGGGCCTGACGCGGCACCTCATCGCCGCGGCGCAGCTCCTGAACATCAAGGTGCTGGACCACGTGGTGGTGGGGGACGGCGGCTACGTGTCGATGATGGAGCGGGGACTGCTGCCCGACGGAGAGCGGGAAGCGAGGCGCGGATGGTCCGCGAATGGAGGCGGCTGATGATGGTGGGCGCGGTGGGGCCGTGGGGCGCGGTGCAGGTGGAGCTGCTGGAGGACTCGCGGGCACAGGTGGTGCGGCTGGACACCGGGCAGGCATGCACGGTGGAGCGCGCCACGCTGCCGGAGGGAGTGCGCGAGGGGGACGTGGTGGTTGACGGCCGGCTGGAGCCGGAGCGGACGGCGCAACGGGTGCAGGAGGTGGCGCGCAAGCGGGCGCTGCTGGCTGTTCCCGTCCCACCGGGGCTCGACCTGTGAGGTGGGGTGGCGCGCCAGCGACGTTTCCGTTGACGAGCCGACCAGGATGGTGAACATGCGCGCGATGCCGGTGGCCCTGCCCTACTTCGAGGAAGCCCAGCAGGGACTGGTTCGCCACTTCGCCCTGACTCAGTTCCGGCCGGGGCAGGCCCAGGTCATCTCCTCGGTGATGAGCGGGCGCAACACGGTGGTGGTGATGCCCACCGGCGCGGGCAAGAGCCTGTGCTACCAGCTGCCCGCCACGCTGCTGCCGGGGCTGACGCTGGTGGTGTCACCGCTGATTGCCCTGATGAAGGACCAGGTGGAGGGGCTCACCGCGCGCGGGATTCCGGCCACCTTCATCAACTCGTCCCTGTCGGACCTGGAGCGCGCGGAGCGGATGCGCCGGCTGCGCGCGCGCGAGTACAAGCTCCTGTACGTGGCGCCCGAGCGCTTCCGGAGCCAGAGCTTCCTGGAGACGGTGTCCGAGGTGGGCGTGGACCTGCTCGCCGTGGACGAGGCGCACTGCATCTCCCAGTGGGGCCACGACTTCCGGCCGGACTACGCGCTGCTGGGACAGGTGCGCAAGCGCCTGCGGCCGCCGCGCACGGTGGCGCTGACGGCCACGGCCACGCCCGAGGTGCGAGCGGACATCGTCCGTGTCCTGCTGATGAAGGACCCGGCGCAGTTCGCCATGGGGTTCGACCGCCCCAACCTCTTCCTCGGCAAGCAGGAGGTGGGAGGAGACTCGGACCGGCACGAGGCGTGCGCGCGGCTGGCGGCGCTGGGGGGCAGCGGCATCATCTACTGCTCCACGCGGCGTGCGGCGGAGGGCATCTTCTCCGAGCTGCACCGCCAGGGGCTGAAGGCGATGCTGTACCACGCGGGCATGGAGGACGACGCGCGCCGCCAGGCCCAGGACACGTTCATGTCCACGAAGGACGCGGTGGTGGTGGCCACCAATGCCTTCGGCATGGGCATCGACAAGCCGGACATCCGCTTCGTGGCCCACGCCAACATCCCCCGGGCGGTGGAGGCGTACTACCAGGAGATTGGCCGCGCGGGCCGCGACGGCGGGGACGCGCGGGCGGTGCTGCTCTTCAACCACGCGGACGTGTACACGCAGGAGCGCCTCATCCAGAGCAGCCACCCCTCGGAGGCGGTGTTCGCGGACGTGTGGAACGTGCTCCAGTCGGTGGAGGAGTTCGAGCGAGGCGTGTACGCGCTGGCGGGCACGGTGAATGCCAGCGAGTTCGAGGTGTCCGCGGCGCTGCGCATCCTCGAGCGTGAGGGAAGAATCGAGCGCGGTGGACGGGGCGAGGGCGAGCACGGAATCACGCTGACGGAGAAGGCCCTGGCCGCGCACCCGCATGCGGCGGACGCGCAGCGGCTCTTGAAGTCCCTGCTGGAGACGTTCCCCGTGGGGCGGCAGGCCACCACGGAGCTGCCGATTCTTGCCCGGCGCACGGGGCTGTCGGTGGACGAGGTGCGGCACGCGCTGGGCCTGCTGGAGAAGTCCGGCGCGGCGCGGGTACGGCGGCCATTCTCCGGGCGCTCCATCCGCGCGCTGGAGCGGGTGCCCTTCCGCGAGCTGGGCATGGACCTGAGCCGCGTGCGCGAGCAGGAGCGGCAGAACCTCGCGCTGCTGCGGCGGATGACGGAGTACGCGTACACGGACCGGGACCAGAAGTGCCGGCGCTCGGCGATTCTCCGGTACTTCGGCCAGCAGGACGCGGGGGATGCGTGTGGCAACTGCGACGTGTGCGCGCCGGAGAAGATGCCGCAGCTGCTCGCCGCCCCCCCGGCCGCGTCCCGGCCGCGCGGGGCCTCCTCGTCGGCGGCTCCGCCGGTGATGAACTACAGCGAGCTGGCCTCCACGGAGCTGCGCCGCTGGCGCAAGGATTTGTCGAAGGACTTGGGGGTGGCGCCCTTCATCATCTTCAACGACGCCACGCTGCTGGGGCTGTCGGCGGCGCTGCCCATCGACCGGGAGGCGTTCCTCTCGGTGAAGGGCACCGGGGAGAGCCGCTGGGAGCGCTTCGGGCCCAAGGTGGTGGAAATCTGCCTCATGGCACGCGCGGCGGGCCATGAGCCGCAGGCGGTGCCCGCGACTCCGCCCCGGGTGAGGAAGGCCCGCGTCCCGCGCCTGGGCTGAGCCGGGGCCTCGCGGACGCACCATCCGCGAGGGACTTCAGCGTCCTACAGCCGGCGGCCGCCGCCCGCGCGGCGCCACGCCCGGCGCGCCACGAACAACCGCACCCCGCCCATGAGGGTGCCCACCACCAACGCGAGCATGAAGATGACCGCCACGGTGGTGATGCCGAAGACGACGCGCACGCCGA
>NZ_JAAIXZ010000001.1:104005-278221 GCF_010894435.1 Pyxidicoccus trucidator
CCGCCCGCGCGGCGCCACGCCCGGCGCGCCACGAACAACCGCACCCCGCCCATGAGGGTGCCCACCACCAACGCGAGCATGAAGATGACCGCCACGGTGGTGATGCCGAAGACGACGCGCACGCCGAACTCGGTGATGCGGCCGGAGAAGTAGGCCGTGCGCAGCGGCTCCATGGCCCCGGCCATCTCCAGCGCGCGACTTGCTCCACCGCCACCCTTATCGGCGGAATAGCAGCGGACTCGGCTTCTCAGTCTCCTTCGAGAGGAAATCTTGAACCCGGCACGACTTGGGAGGTGTGCTTTGCGAGGAGCACTTCACTCGAAACCTAGCGCTCGGACGCCGACCACAACCGCTCATCTACACCTCCAGTGCTCAGCAAGGACCGAGCAGGAGGCCAGATAAGGAATTTAAACTTGTTGACCTAAATCGCTCCTTATGAGATAAAGGGATCATGGATAATCAACCCAAAGATCCCGATGAGAAGGAGGCCCTTCTTATCATGTTGACCGATGAGTTCATGCAATACAGCAAGCATGACCCTCAAAAATTCATAGCTATCGATATGCTTTTTGAGGAACTGGCCGGGCGAATGGACCACAAGCAACTTTGGGTCGTTGACGAACTGCTTGCGCTGCTCCGCACCGTGGGACGAGGGACGGTCATTGATGCGCTCCGCGCCCTCGACTCCATCGGCCTCGGGGACTTCGTGGTGGGACGCCGAGGGCAGCCCTCCCGCTTCCAGTGGAAATTTGACGCCCACTCCGTCACGGACGCATTGGAGGCATCGAAGTTCCAGGGAGCAACATCGCGCCAAAGCGGAGGCTCTCTGTCCGTCCAATCCAAGGCGCAGACACTGCTCAGCCACCACTTCCGGCTTCGACCCGACTTGACGGTGGAACTCCAACTCCCAGTAGACCTCTCTTCGACTGAAGCGGCGCGGCTGGCGGACTTCGTTCGAACCCTACCGTTCGCGCCATGACTTCGAAAAAGCCCGCCCTCTTTCGTATCGAATTCCTCGCTGCGGCTAGCAAACAATTGGCTGGCATCGCGCCGGTCCATCGCCGCCGCATCGCAGACAAGATCGACACACTCATCAGCAACCCACGTCCTTCAGGTGCCGAGTCGGTCAAGGGCAGCAACTACCTCCGCATTCGCATTGGGGATTACCGAGTCATCTACGAGATCGAGGACGACCGGCTGGTCGTCCTGGTCGTGCGAGTGGGGCACCGACGCGAGATCTACCGGTAGTGCGTTTGCCGGCAAGGCCGAGTTCCTCTTTCACTTTTTCCCAAGGAATGCGCGCCTGTCCCTCACTGTCTCGTAGTGCCTGCTCCGCAGCCGCGGAGTCGAGCCGGTCATCCAACGCCTCAAGCATCTCAAGATCCTCGACGGGGATGATGGCGACGAGCCTCTTCCCGTGACGAGTCAACACAACCCGCTCCTTGCCATAGGCAGCCCGGTTGAGAAGTTCCGCAAGTTCGTCGCGGGCTTTAGTGATGCTGACTTCCGCCATGTTCATTCCCCCAAAAACGTACGTTTCATACGTTATGGCAAGTCTCCTCCTTTTGCCACCGTTTCATACTCGGTAGCAGTAAGAGCCGACATGCACCTGAGAGGGCTCCAAGCCATTGGACCAGCGGCTGCCGCCATCTGGCCAATGCAGGTAGCCAATATCTCCTGAAGGAATCAGGGACTGAAGAATCAGGGGTAAGACGGTGCCAGAAGCGCGCTCAGCGCCCGCCCGCGCGGCGCCACGCCCGGCGCGCCACGAACAACCGCACCCCGCCCATGAGGGTGCCCACCACCAACGCGAGCATGAAGATGACCGCCACGGTGGTGATGCCGAAGACGACGCGCACGCCGAACTCGGTGATGCGGCCGGAGAAGTAGGCCGTGCGCAGCGGCTCCATGGCCCCGGCCATCTCCAGCGCGCGCGCCGGCAGCGAGTCCAGCGACAGCGACAGTCGCTGCAGGAACCGCGAGGGGAAGAAGCGCAGCGCCAGCTCCACCCCGAAGCCCACCACGAGGTAGAGCAACGAGAGCAGGAAGGCGTTGCCCCACATGATGCGCAGCAGCGAGGCAGCCTCGGGGCGGGTCGGGAAGGGCCTCACGCTATCTGGCCGCCTTCTTCTTCAGGGCCGGTAGCGCCTTCTTCACCCGCGCCGCCTCCGGTGAGCCATCCGCCAGCCGGAGGAAGGTCTCGTAGGACTCCACCGCCCGGGGCAGCTCCGCCGAGTCGCGCACCAGCACGTCCGCCAGCGCCAGGTGCGCCAGGCCGTCCGTGGGCTCCAGCTCCACGGCCTTCGCCAGCGCAGTCTTCGCCACCGGCTCCTGCCGCTGCTTGAGGGCCACCAGCCCCAGCGCCAGGTGCGAGCGCCCGGCATGCGGCGCCAGCCGCACCGCCTCGTCCGCCGCGGTGCGGGCGTCCTTCACCACGCCGGCCCCCAGCAGCACGCGCGCCATGGTGGCCTGCGCGAAGCCCTTGTCCCAGACGGTGGGCGCTCGGGAGGACAGGTCCTCCAGCGTCCGTGCGGCGGCGCGCCCGCCAGCGGGAAGCTGCGCGTAGATTTCGCCCACCCGGCCACAGGTGGCGTCGGGCCCCTCGCGCCGGGCGGCGGCGAAGGCCGCGTCCGCGTTGTCCACGTTGCCCTGGCGCAGGAAGGCGTGGGCAATCTCGCAGAAGGTGTCCGGGTCCTTCGGGTCCAGCTTGTTGGCGCGCTCGAGCGCCGAGAAGCCGCCCCGCGCGTCGCCCGCCGCAAAGAGGATGGCGGCGCGCAGCCGGTGCGCCTCCGCGTCGTCCGGCGCCAGCTTCGCCGCGCGGCCCACCGCCCCTTCCGCGTCCTTGCGGCGGCCGGCGTGGTACAGCGCCAGCGCGAAGCCCTTGTGTGCCCCCGCGCTGCCCGGGTTCTCCAGCTGCCACGCCTCGAACTGCTTGAGGGCCTCGGGCGTGCGGCCCAGGGCCAGCAGCGTGCGGCCCAGCGCGTCGCGGGACTCGCCGTGCGCGCCGTTGCGCTCCACCGCCTGCGTCAGCGGCTTGAGGGCCATGTCCGGCAGCCCGCGCGCCAGCAGCAGCCGCCCCAGCGAGCAGGAGCCCTCGTAGTCACGCGGGTCCTTCTGCGCCTCCTCGAACTGGGCCTGCGCCTTGTCGAAGGCGCGCTCACGCCAGTACACCTGCCCCAGCGCCAGCCGCATGTCGCTGCGCGGGCGCTTGGACGCCGCGAGCGCCTTCTCCAGCAGCTCGCGCGCCTGGGACGCGTTGCCCTCTGCGGCGTCCGCCAGGGCCAGCCAGGACACGGCCTCGGGCGGGTAGCGGTCATTCACCCGGGTGCGCGCCAGCTCCGTGCGGGCGCGCTTCCAGTCACCCAGCCGCGCGTAGGCCGCGCCACGCACCAGCGCCACCTTGCGGCCACCGTCCGCGTCCAGGCGCGTCAGCACCTCGCGCTCGCGGTCCCGGTCCAGCAGCGTGCGACCCAGTCCCTCGCGGGCCTCGTCGCTCTTGGGCTGCACCTTGAGGGCGGCCTCGTACGCGGACTGCGCCGCGTCCAGCTTGCCGGCCCTACGACTGGCGGCGCCCAGCGCGAGGTGGAACTCCAGCGCCATCGGCCCCTGCGTGCCCTTGGCCAGCAGGGCGCGGGCCTCCTCATGCTTCCCCTTCGCGGAGAGCAGCTCGCCGTGCACCAGTTGCTGGCGCGCCTTCAGCGCGGAGGGCAGCTTCGCGTCCTCGGCGAGCGGCGCCACGTCCGCCAGCGCCGCGTCCAGGTCCTGGTCCAGCGCGAGCCGCGCCTCGGCGAGGCCGATGCGGGCCGAGGGGTGCTCGGGAGACTTCTTGCGGGCGCGCTCGAACATCTCGACGGCCTGCGGGAAGTCCTCGGAGGCGAGGTAGTAATTGCCCAGGGCCACCAGCGCGCGCACGTTGACGACCGAAGCCCGCAGCGCACGGTCGAAGCGCTCCAGCGCCTTCTTCTCGTCCTTGTCCTTCGCCTCCAGCAGCAGCCGGGCGGCGAGCGCGTGGACCTCGGTGTTGTCCTCCGTGGAGGTGAGCAGCGCGCGGCGCGCGGGCTCGCGCCCACGGTCATCGGCCACCAGCACGTTGGTGGCGAGCACCAGGCCCGGCGAGCCCTCCTTCACACCCGGCTTCTCCAGCGCCTCCAGCGCCAGCCGCCGGTCTTCCGGAGACATGCCGTGGTCCGCGAAGCGCAGCGCGTGCGTCCAGGCGGTGAGCGCCCAGGCCCGGCTGCTGCTCTCGTCCATCTCCCGCGCGAGCTGCAGCTGCGTGAGCGCCGCCTCCAGCGAGGCGTGCGTGTCCTGGACGGTGAGGTCCTCGGCCCGGGCCAGCGCCTCGTTCAGCGTCTGCCCGCCGTTGTCCGCGCTGATCTTGATGAAGCCGACGATGATGATGGCCAGCACCACCACCGCCACCACGGCGCCGGCCATCTTCACGCCGTGCCGGGCGATGAACGAGGTCTTCGCGGCCTCGCGGTCCAGCTTCTCCCGCAGCTCCTTCTCGTAGGCGGCGGTGAGCGCCTCCGTGTCGGGCGCGCTGGCCTTGGCCTTCGCCTTCACGACGGGCGTGGCGGTCGCGGTGGCATCCGGAATGTCGTCGAGCAGCGAGCGCTTTCCACCTGACGGGCGCACCGCCGAGGGCGCGCGGGCGGCGACAGGGGCCTGCCCGGTGGGCTCGGGAGGCGGCAGGTCGCCCAGCAGTCCACCCGAGGCCGCAATCGTGGGCTTCGCGGTGGTGAACTCGCCGGACAGCAGCAGCGGCATCTCGCTGGTGCCCTCGGGCGGGGGGACGTCGAGCAGACCGGGGCCCCCAGCGTCCGAACCCCCATCACCGGAGGAGTCCTCCTCACCAGCGGCGGGCTCCGAGCTCCCCTCGGACGCGGCGGAAGCCTCGTTCTCGGACGAGCCTCGCGTCTCCACCGAAGCCGCGGCACCCGCGCCGTCGGCGGCGCCGTCCTCGTCATCCAGCGACAGGTCCAGCCCCGGCAGCTCCGTGCCGGACGCCGGCCGCAGCACGGGAACCGGCCGGTTCATCAATCCCAGCGAGGACGCCGCATCGCCCGCGGTGCCACCCGCCCCGACGGCGGCGTGTTCGCCCGTGGCGACACGGCCGGCCTTCCCGGACGCACCCGGTTGCCCGGCTCCGGCGTCGTCACCCGCCGCCGGCCCGGCTCCCGCCTCGGCCGCGCCCGGCGTGCGTGCGCCCGCATCAGTCCCAGCCGCCTTGCGCGCACCCGCCTCGGCGCCACCGTCCGCACCCGCCGGCTTCGCCTTCCCTGCTTCACCGAGCGCCGCCGAGCGCCGCCGAGCCGCCGCCATGGGTGCCGCGGCGTCAGCCACCTCCGCGCGCGCGCCCTCGGTGGACGCCGGTTCCTCGGCCTCGCCCTCGGACGACGTCTTGGCCTTCTCCAGCCCCATCAGGTCCGCGAAGACAGGGGCCGGGCCACCGGCCAGCGCCTGCTGGGCCTGCTCCAGCCACAGCTTCACGCGCCCGTCATTGGGCTGCAGCGCCACCGCCTTGCGGAGGATGGGCAGCGCCGAGCGGTACAGCCCGCGCTGCAGCAGCACCTCGCCAATGAGGTTGTACGCGTACGGGTTGTCCTTCTCGATGCTGATGGCCTGGTCGAACTGCTCCATCGCCTCCGCGGGACGCCCCAACTGGATGAGGGCCTTGCCCCACAGCACCCGGCCCACGGTGGACGTGGGGTGGTGGGAGATGCCCTGCCCGCAGACCTCGATGGCGCGCGCCGCGTCCCCCTTTTCCAGCAGGGCCTTGGCGAGCTCGACGAAGACGGAAGAAGTGGGGTCCTGCCGGAGGAGCTGCTCGTATCGCTCCACCATCGACTTGGCCATGTGCGCTCACGACTCCGGTACTCGGGAGGGGAGCGGGACCATAGCACCACGTCCTCGTCCGGGGCTGCTGGCGGGTGTTACCGTCCCACGCGTGAAACGCCTGCCTGCCCTCTTTCTCGTGCTCGTCCTCGGGGCGTGCGCAACCACGTCCAAGAAATCCAACCTGGAGGCACTCAAGCCCACCGTGGAGAGCTTCCACCAGCTCATCCGGTGGCGAGACTACCGCTCGGCCGCCCGCCTCATCGTCCCGGAGCGCCGCACGGACTTCCAGCGCGCCCGAATCGACCTGCACGACGAGAGAGACCTCACCATCACCGACTACGAAATCGAGGACGTGAAGCTGTCGGACGACGGGCAGCGCGCCACCGTGCAGAGCCGCATCCAGTGGATGCGCCTGCCGTCCGCATCCGAGCGCACCGCCCTCGTCACCTCGGAGTTCGTCTTCCGGAACGGGACGTGGCTGCTGGAGCGACAGCTCGACGGGCCCTTCGAGGGCGAGCTGCCGTAGAAAAGAAACCGCCCACCGTCTCGGGGCCGGCCGAGGCGGTGGGCGTCGGGTGCTCCCCAATGGAGCGCCCTACAAGAAACCGCCCACCGTCTCGGGGCCGGCCGAGACGGTAGGCGTCGGGAACTCCCCAATGGAGTGCCCTACAGGATGGCGGAGGCGACGCTGTGTCCAGGCCCGCGTCGCCGCGCCGTTTCGTGGGCTTCCTAGAGCAATGCGAGTGCCAGCCTCCTTGCGAGTCTTTGGAGGAGGACACGCCATTGGAGATTCAAGGACTTGCAATCCCAGACGCCTGGACGCCCGCCTGCTCTACCGCCCCGGTCCTGACATCACTGTCAGGGCGATGTGCAGGGGGCGTCACGTCAGGCGTGACACCCATGTCAGGGGGCCTCGGACTTTCCCGCCGCTACTCGCCCTGCACGGAGCGGATGGTGTCCCGCATGGAGTTGCGGGGCTTCCAGTCCACGTCCTTCGTCCAGCGGCTGCCGTCCACGGCACACAGGAACTGGATGTGGTCCAGCTCCGGGGGCGGGAAGTTGGCGAGCCGGTACTTGAACAGCGTGCGCAGCAGCGGGCGGGCCAGGGGGTGCGGCACGGGGATGGGGCTGTTGCCCAGCTCGCGCATGACGGCGGACAGGGGCACCTCGCCGGGTCCCACCACGTTGTAGACGCCCTTGGGCTCGGGGCGGAGGGCCTGCACCATGGCGCGCGCGACGTCCTCCACGTGGATGAGCTGCACCATGGGGTCGAAGCCGGCCATCACCCACGGGCGGCGCAGGCGCAGGTAGTTGGAGGGCGCGTTTTTGATGGTGGGCCCGACGATGTGGACGGGGCGGAGGATGACCGTCTCGATGTGGGGGTGCTTCCAGAAGAAGCCATGCGCGAGCATGTCCACTTCGATGAGGTCCCTCACCCCGGAGAAGCGGCTGGCCGCCATCAGCGGCGCGTCCTCGGTGAGGAAGTTCGAGTTGTCCGGACTGGGCCCGTAGACGTTGGCCGAGGAGAGGACCACGACCTTCTTCACGCCGTACTTCGCGCAGTACTCCAGCAGGCGCGTGGTGCCCACGACGTTGAAGGAGTGGTGCTCCTCCTCGCTCATCCGCGGGTCATGCATGATGCCCATGTGGATGACGGCTTTGACCTCGTTCTTGCGGAAGACGTCCTCCGCCTTCTTCTTCCGCAGGTCGAGCTCGTACATCTCCACGTCTTTGGGCCGGCCCACGAAGGGGCGCCGGTCGATGCCGATGATGCGCTCGTGCTTGTGGAGCAGCTTGGCGAGCGTGCGGCCGAGGTTGCCGCTGATGCCCGTGACGACGACGGCCGGTCTCATGGTGCCTGCCTCCCTAGCACCTCCACCACCTCCCGGGCTCACCAGAACACCCCACGACGCTCCTTGAGGCCCTGGTGCAGCATGGACTGAATCGCCGCCTTCACGGTGCGGACCTTCTTGTCCAGCTCGCTGTCCTCGTCATCCGCGCGTCCGGTGAAGCGCAGCGGGTCCCCGTAATAGATGCGGTACTTCGTCGGCAGGGGGATGGGCAGCCCCGTGGGCGTGACGGGGAAGGACGGGAAGCCGAGCAGCTTCGCCACCGGCTTGAGGTTCATCAGCGCGGGGGCCTGCTCCTCGGCGCCGACGACGGCAATCGGGATGATGGGCGTGTGCGTCTCCAGCGCGAGCCGCATGAAGCCCAGCCCGAACTCCTGGAGCTGGTAGCGCTGGGGCCACAGCTTGTTGATGCCGCGCTGGCCCTCGGGGAAGACGAGGATGGCCTCCTCCGCGTCCAGCAGCCGGCGGCAGTTCTCGGGGGTGCCCACAATCTGCCCCATGCGGGCCATGAAGGTGGACACGTAGGGCAGTGAGGGCACCCACTTCTCCACCATGCTGCGGATGGCGCGCGGCGGGCTGGCCTCCAGCATCATGGAGACGCCAATCATGGCCCCGTCCAGCGGCAGCTGGCCCGAGTGGTTGGACACCAGCAGCACCCGGCCCGCGGGCACCTTCTCGATGCCGTACGTCTCCACCCGGAAGTAGTTCCGGTAGAGCCACAGGAAGGGCGCCACGGCGGACAGGCTGTAGTCGAGGTTGTAGCCGAACGGGTCGACGCCGTACTCGTTCTCCGGGCGGGCGAGCGCCATGAGCCGGCCCTTCTGCTCGTCATTGGCGAGCCGGTCCGTCCAGTCGCGCAGGCCCTTCTTCACTCGGTCGGTCAGACGCTCCAGCATAGGGAGGGTTCTTTACACCACCGGCCCCCGCTCCGGGAGGGACGGAGTACGCTGGCGGACACGCCGGGCCCATTTCCCCCCGCGCATGCGAGTGTGTGACGCTCGTCCTGCCGTGCGTGGCTGATAGGAGGTTGTGCGGTGACGACTGCCGTGGCCCGGGCGCCGGCCCCGCTCCTGGCGCCCGTGGAACAGCGGGCTCCGGTGCTGCTCGTCCATGGCATCGACGACAACGCGAGCGCCTTCGACGCCATGCGCGAGCGGCTGGAGCGTGAGGGCTGGGCCCACGTCCACGCCTTCTCCCTGGTGCCCAATGACGGCTCGGAAGGAGTGCCCGCGATGGCCCGGCAGGTGGCCCGGGAGGCCGAGGCGCTCCGGGCGCGCACGGGCGCGCGGCGGGTGGACGTGGTGGGCTTCAGCATGGGGGCGCTCGTCACGCGCTGCTGGCTGCAGCTGCAGGGCGGGCGGCTGGTGGTGCGGCGCTTCATCTCCATCTCCGGGCCGCACGCGGGCACCCGGATGGCGTGGCTGCGCCGGGGCAAGGGCGTGCGGCAGATGCGGCCCCGGAGCGGGCTCTTGCGCGACCTCCAGAGTGACAGGCGCCCCTGGGGCGAGGTGGAGGTCCACAGCTTCTGGACGCCCTGGGATTTGACCATCTTCCCCGCCTCCAGCTCGCGGCTGCAGGGCGCCTCCGAGCGCACCTTCCCCGTCCTGCTGCACCCGTGGATGATTTCCGACCGGCGCGTCCTCGACGCGGTGGTGGAGGTGCTCGGCTCACCGGCCGTGGCCCGCTGAAGGCAGGCCCCTCTCGCGGGCCCTCAGAGGGTGGCGGAGAGCCGCCCGGCGGCCTCGCGCAGGGTGACGACGTCACACTCCGCCTTCAGCCAGCCGAAGACTTCGCGCAGCCGCTCCATTTTATGGGCGGCGCTCACGCGCAAGTCCCGCTGCTGCCGCACCAGCTCCAGGGGAACGCCGTCGGACGCGTCCAGCACGTCCACCCCGTGCAGCTCGAAGTTGAAGAAGGCGTCCTTGCGGCACGAGCGCCAGGCCGCGCGCAGGGCGGACAGCGGCAGCGTGGTGGCGAACGTGCCGATGAAGGGGAAGCGCACGCCCGGCGTCACCGCCATGGGCAGCTCCAGCACCGCGCCCGTCCCCCGCTGGTAGGGCCGAGCCGGGTCCGGCCGGTACGGCACCCGGGGCGCCAGCAGCACGCGCGGCGTGTCCAGCACCGAGCGCGAGGGCCGCCCCACCAGCGCCAGCGCCCCCATCACCGCCGCCTTGGCCGCGTAGTACGGCGCGGCGGGGAACGCGGACGAGCCATACCGGTAGCCCTGAGCCACCGTGGCCGCATAGAGGTCCGCGTTCAGCGTGTAGCCCGGGGCGCGGAAGCCCTCCGGCCTCGCGCCCGTGGCCGCGAGGATGGCCGCGTCCGCGCGGGCCAGGTCCTCGCGGATGGCGGAGGGGCCCCGGCGCGTGAGCGCGTAGTCATGCGCGTGGCTGTGGCTGGCCACCTCGATTCCCGCCGCGTGGGCGGCGCGCATCCCCGCCGCGGCGCCCGGGTCCGACTCGAGGTCCTCGCCAATGGCGAAGAAGGTGCCCGGCGCGCCCAGCCCGTCCAGCAGCTCGCGGAAGCGGGGCACCGCCACCGCGTGCACCAGCGTGCGGGCGCGCTCGTCCAGCAGCGACTCGGGCAGGCCGTGGATGCGGCAGTAGTGCGGCAGCGAGTCGAGGTCGACGGAGATGGACGCCAGCCGCACGGGTGCGCCCTCCCCGGGCTCGGAGCTCACGTCCCCCGGACGCGGATGACGTAGAACAGCTTGCCCACGTTCTTGAGGACGTTGGGCACGCGCTTGAACAGGTGGATGGAGGGCTGGCGCTTCTCGTGGAGCTGGATGGGAATCTCCAGCACCTTCAGCCCCTCGCGCCAGGCGCGGATGACGAACTCGCTGGCGAACACGTCCATGTCCACCACGCACTTCTGGATGACGGGCAGCAGCGCCTCGCGGCGGAAGGCCTTCAGCCCGTGCGTGTCCGTGCCCTGGAAGCCCAGCGCGACTTTCAGCAGGCCGTTGTGCACGCGCGTGGCCGCCCGACGCACCAGCGGGCGCTGGTCACTGGCGCCCTTGGCTGCCTTGGAGCCCACCACCATGTCCGCCTCGCCCCGCTCCAGCCTCGGCAGCGCCGAGTCGTAGAAGGTGAGGTCGCACAGGTCGATTTCGTCGCAGACCACGTAGGTGCCGCGGGCCATGAGGATGCCGGCCTTGAGCGCGGAGCCGTAGTTGGGCCGCTCCGAGTGGAACCAGCGCAGGCGCGGGTTCGCCGCGCACAGCTCCTCGAGGATTCGCGGCGTGGCGTCTCGCGAGCCGTTCTCCGCGAAGATGATTTCGTAGTCGAGCCCGCGCGCGTCCAGCCCCTGGCGCAGCTCCTCCGCCGCCGAGCGGATGATGGACTCCTCGTTGTAGACCGGAATGACGACGGAGAGGTGCGGGGCCATGGAATTGGGTCCCTGAGATATGGGGCTGGGGGCGGTGCGTCAACCGTTCAGCGTGCGGGCGCAGGCGCGGCCCGCGAGGATGGCGTCCTCCATGGAGGAGTACTCCCACTGCCCGTAGCGCCCGGCGATGAGGATGCCCGCGTGCTCCAGGAAGCGGAGGATTTCGGCCTTCGCCGGCCCGTACGCATCGTCATAGAGCACGTACGCGTGCGGAATCTCGCGCGCCTGGGCAAAGAGCACGTCGTCCGCCGAGTGAATCATCTGGGAGCGCACCAGGTCCTCCACCGCGTACTTCTCCGCGGTGGCGGGGGCCATCTCGCCGTGGTGGCTGTACTCCACGTAGAAGGTGGAGGTGTCCGGCGGCGCCAGCGGCGCGTACACCGCCGAGGGCGAGCCGATGCGGTACGTGTGGAACTCCGGCTCCGGCAGGTAGATCCAATGCCAGGGCTGGCGGTTGGCCCCGCGCGCGGCCACGGCCACGTAGGTGACGGTGGTGGCGCGCAGCCGCTTCGCCGCGGCCACGACTTCGTCGGGCACGCCCGAGCCGCTCCTGGCCAGCAGCGCCACCAGCCCGGGCAGGGAGATGCTGGACACCAGCCCGGAATAGGGCAGCACGCGGCCGTCGGACAGCGTGATTCTGCGCGCCTTCCAGTCGACGGAGGTGGGCTCGGTGTTGACGCTCAGCTCGCCGCCCTGGAGGTGGCGCAGCATGGCGCGGGCGAGGCTTTCGATTCCGCCCTCGCGCGGGTAGACGAAGGAGGCGTTGTAGCCCACCTGGTCGCTGCCGGCGCCCAGCGCTCCGTCCACCACCTCCTTGAGGTTGGGGCGGGGCACGAAGCGACCCACCCAGGCGGCGGACAGCTCGCGCGGGTGCACCGTCCAGAGCTTCTGGTTGTAGGGCACCATGAAGTTCTTCGCGAAGCCCTCGCCCATGTAGCGGAGGATGAACTCCTCGAAGTTGCGCGGCTCGCGCTCGCGGAGCGCCCGGCCCTTCTCGCCGTGGATGGCCTCCACGTAGCCGACGAGGTTCTCCGCCACGACGTCCGGCGGCAGGCCGTGGGTGTTCACCTGGTACGGGAAGCGGGTGAACACGCCGCGGGTGAAGATGCCCGCCTTGCGCTGGATGCGGACCATCTGCTCCGGCAACCAGACGGTGTTCACCAGCTCCTGGATTTCCGGATCGCGCAGGTGGAGCCAGTGGCCGGTGGGGTCGAAGTAACACCCATCGATGACCTCGGTCTTGATGAGCCCGCCGACCCGGTCCGACTTCTCGATGAGGCGCCAGGGCTTCCGGAGGAAGTGGGCGGTGGACAAGCCCGCGAGTCCCGCGCCAAGGATGACGATGGGTTCCATGCCGGCCCGGGTCTACCACCTCCGCTCTTGGAGGGGGAAAACGAACGCAGGCGCCCCCCTGCGGGTGGACAGAGCCCTCGCCTGCCCGCTCGGGAAGCCAAGGGAGGGGGCATTGCGGCATCGCGTGCGCGTTCTTTCCGGGCTGGAAACGGCTCTGCTACCCTGCGCGCACCGCGAAGGCGCTCCGATGCCTGCTCGCGAGCACTCGCGCCTGTCGGTCCCGTCGAAGGAAACCCATGAAAGTCTCCTGCCCGTCTTGCCAGACGAACTACAACATCGATGACAAGCGGATCCCGCCCGGCGGCGCGAAGCTCAAGTGCGCCCGGTGCCAGACGACCTTTCCCATCAAGCTCGAAGCGGTGAGCGCACCGGCGCCGTCCGCGCCGCAGGCCGCCATTCCCCTGCCGGGCGCCGCGCCGCAGGCCGCCGCCATCCCCCTGCCGGGCGCCGCGCCGTCCTCAGAGGCCATTCCGCTGCCGGGCGCCGCGCCGGACGCGGACGCGTTCAGCTTCGATGACGGCGCCTCCGCCGCCATCCCGCTGCCGGGCGCCGCGCCCTCCGCCGGGGCCATCCCCCTGGACGCGGGCGCGATTCCCCTACCCGGCGCCGCCGCGCCCCGGGCCGCCGCCATTCCGCTGCCGGGCGCCGCCGCGCCGCAGTCCGCCGCCATTCCCCTGCCGGGTGCCGCCCCCTCCTCGCAGGCCATCCCCTTGCCGGGGAGCGCGCCGCAGTCGGCGGCCATCCCCCTGCCGGGTGCCGCGCCGAGGGCCGCCGCCATCCCGCTCGGCGCCGCCCCCGAAGCCATTCCCCTGCCGGGCGCCGCGCCCGAGGCGGACCCGTTCAGCTTCGATGACGGTGCATCCTTCGAGGCGCCCGCCGCCATTCCGCTGCCGGGCGTGGCGGCGCCCCGGGCCGAGGCCATTCCCCTGCCGGGCGCGGCCTCGCCGATGGACGCGTTCAGCGAGTACGACGACAGCCCCGCGCCCGCGCCCGAGAACCGGGACGTGACGCGCGTCGTCCGCATCCCGCTGCCCAGCGACGCGTACCGCGAGCCGCCGCCGCCCGCCGCGCCGCCGGCCTACGGCACCACCGACGAGGTGCGAGGTACCGCCCGCGACTTCGACTTCTCCGAGGAGCCGCAGCCGCTGGAGGTGGCCTCCGAGGGCTTCAGCGCCCCCGTGGAGCCCGGCACCGCGCGCGACTTCGACTTCTCCGACGATTCGCTGCCCGTCCCCGCACAGGCCGCGCCCCCGGCGGACCCCTTCGCCTTCGACATCGAGTCCCAGAGCGGCGAGGCCCAGGCCTACGCCATGCCGCCCACTCCCAACCGTGGAGAGGGCATCGACTTCGGCGCCGCCCCGGCCGAGGCGGACCCGTTCGCCCTGCCCCCGCCGCCGGACGCCTACGCGCAGCCGCCCATGGGCGCGGATGACCCGTTCGCCCTGCCCCCGCCGCCGGACGCCTACGCGCCCGAGGCGGACGCCTTCGCCCTGCCGCCCCCACCCGACGCGTACGCGCTGCCGCCCATGGGCGCGGACGACCCGTTCGCCCTGCCCCCGCCGCCGGACGCGGGCGCGCCCTCGTTCGACTTCGGCGAGCTGCCGGCCCCCGCGGGGGAGAATCCGTTCGCGCTGCCGCCGCCGCCGATGTCGGGGGCGATGGACTACTCCGACCTGCCCTCCCCAGCCGCGCCCCAGGCGCAGGCCATGGACTTCTCGGACCTGCCTGCCCCGGCCGCGCCGCCGCAGGACCTGTCCTTCGACTTCGCCGACGCGCCGGCCGCCCCCGGCGCGGATCCGTTCGCCGTGGACTTCTCGGCCGCTCCGTCGGCCGCGCCCGCACCGGACTTCAACCTCGACTTCGCCGACCCGCCGCCCCCGTCCGCCCCCGTCAACCCGACGGTGGACTTCGGTGACGTGGACTTCGGCTCGCCGCCCCCGTCCGCCTCGGCCGGCATCCCCGACGCGCTCGAGTTCGACCCCACCGCGAGGCCCGGCGACGACCTGGAGGCGGACCTCTCCGACCCGCTGCCCCCGCCGCCCAACGCGGGCCCCGCGGACGGCCTGGAGATGCTGTCGTTCATCGACGACGCCGCCGGCAAGGACGCGGGCGCCCAGGCCGGCGCCAAGGTGCGCCGCTTCCACGTCCGCCGCCGCTCGGGCAAGGTGTTCGGCCCGTTCGACGAGGGCGTCATCGTCAAGATGCTGGAGGACGGACAGCTGCTCGGCAACGAGGACGTCTCCACGGACTCGGAGAGCTGGTCGCCCATCGGCACGATTCCCACCTTCGCCGCCGCCATCCAGCGGCTGATGGAGGGCCCGGCCAGCAAGATGGTGTCCCCCACCGCGGCGCCGGCCACGGTCACCGCCGAGGCGCCCCGCGCCGACGCCGCGCCGCAGGACAACATGAGGCGGCTGGAGCAGCTGTACGAGGGCCGCATGGCCGGCGTGGCCGTGGTGGACCGCAGCGGCGCCACGGAGAAGTGGAAGAAGCGCATCCCCTTGATGGTGGCCGCCGGGGTCGGCGTGGTGATTCTGGGCATCGGCGCGGGCATGGAGTTCGGCTCGCGCTACGGCGCCTTCGGCCGCCGCGCCCTCTTCCCCGCCCGCGTCGCCGCCGGCTCGCCCCTGGCGAAGCAGGTGGAGGACGCGCGCCAGGCGCTGCTCCAGGACACCTTCGCCAGCTACAAGCAGGCGCACGCCCTCAGCACCCAGGCGCTCCAGCAGGGCGAGTACCCCGCGGTGCGCTCCCTGTGGTGCCAGTCCGTGCACTACCTCCAGCGCCGCTACTCCGCCGCGGACCCGAACGAGATGGGGCGCTGCCGTATTGCGATGCCGGACATCGAGCTGCTCGGCCAGAAGGACGTGGACGTCGTCAAGGCCGCCGCGGCCATGGCCCTCACCAGCCGCCAGCCGGACACGGTGCTCGCGGCGCTCACGGATGCGTACAGCCGCGAGGCCCACCAGGGAGACCTGGAGCTGGCCTTCCTGCTGGCCGAGGCCTATTCGCAGAAGCGCGACGACGCCCGCGCCCTCGAGACGCTGACCAAGATTCTGGCGCGTGACGCGAAGTCCGCCAAGGCGCACCACGCCCTGGGCAACCTGCACCAGACAGCGGGCCGCGCGGACGAGGCCGCCGCCGCGTACGCCGCGGCGCTGGAGGCCGACCCGAAGCACGCCGCCTCCGCGGTGGAGCTGGCCGCGGTGGAGCTGCTGGTGCGCAAGGACGGAGACAAGGGCGCCCAGGCCGTGGACCGCGCCCTGGCGGAAGACGTCCAGTCCGCGCTGGGCCCGGCGGAGCTCGCCCGCGCCCGCGGACTCAAGGGCGTGGCCCTCTTCCAGCAGCACAAGCCGAAGGAGGCCGAGGCCGAGCTGAAGGCCGCGCTGGAGAAGGACCCCGAGTCCGCCTTCACCAAGGCCCAGCTCGCCCGCGTGCTGCGCGCCCAGCGCAACTACGACGGCGCGCTGGCGCTCTACGAGCAGTTGGCCACCAAGGAGCCCGAGAATCTGGAGTACGCGGACGGCCACATCACCGCGATGGTGATGACGGGGAAGATGCAGGCCGCGCTGGACGCCGTGCAGAAGGCCAACGAGCGCTTCCCCAGCGAGGCGCGCATTGCCTACCTCTACGGCCGCATCGAGGATGCGCTCGACAAGGTCACCGAGGCCGAGGGCCACTACAAGCGCGCCATCGCCGCGGACGACAAGCTGGTGGAGGCCAGCCTCTACCTGGGCCGCTTCTACCTGCGCCAGCGCCGCAACGCGGAGGCCCGCACGCAGCTGGAGCTGGCGGCGTCCAAGGCGCCGGACCACCCCGGCGTGCGTTCCGGCCTGGGCGAGCTGGCCCTGGCGGAGAACAATGCGCTGCTGGGCCAGCAGGAGTTCGAGCGGGCCGTGCAGCTGGACCCCAACCTCGCCGACGCCCACCTGGGCCTGTCGCGCGTGGCGCTGCTGTCCGGTGATTTGGAGAAGGCGAAGTCCGAGGCCAACCGCGCCCTGGAGCTGGACCCCCATCTCTTGAAGGACGGCCGGTTGCAGCGTGGCATCGTCCTGTGGCGGCTGGGCCAGCTCGACGAGGCCGTCACCGAGCTGGAGAAGGCCAAGGTGGAGGACCCCCGCTCCACCACCACGCCGATTACCCTGGGCGCGGTGCTGCTGGAGAAGGGCGACCTGGCCGGCGCGGAGAGCAACCTTGGCCTGGCGCTGAGCAACGAGCCCTCCAACCACGAGGCGCTCTACTACCTGGGGCTCGTCAAGGCGAAGCGGCTGGAGTTCACCGGCGCCGTGGACAACATGCGCAAGGCGGTGGAGCGCGCGCCCACGCGGCCGGACTACCACTACGCCTATGGCGTCATCCTGCGGGACGCCAAGAACCTGCCGGACGCCATGGCGGAGTGGCGCAAGGCCGTGGAACTGGACGCGAAGAACGCGGACGCCCACGAGGCGCTCGGCCATGCCCTGCTGGAGGGCGGCGAGTTCGAGGAGGCCATCACCTCCTTCGAGGCCAGCCTGAAGGCCGACCCGCGCCGCACCCGGGTGCTGGGCTCCATCGGCGATGCGTACTTCAGCGCCGCGCGCTGGAACGACGCCGTGAGGCGCTACCAGACGGCGCTCAAGGAGGACCCGAAGCTGACCTACGTCTATTACAAGGTCGCCCGCGCCTTCACCGAGCAGGCCCAGTACGCCAAGGCCATCGACTGGTACCGCAAGGCCACCTCCGTCGAGCCGGAGAACCCGATGTCCTACTACTACCTGGGCTACGCCTATAAGGAGCGCAACAAGCGCCGCGAGGCCGTCCAGGCGTTCAAGGACTACCTCTCCCGCAAGCCCGACGCGACGGACAAGAAGGACATCGAGGACGAAATCTACGACCTGCAGAACTAGTCCGGAGCGGGCGTCCGGCCGGGGCCAGGGCCCCGGCCGGCGTCAGGCCGGAAGGGGCCGGGGCGTCCGCCCCTGAGCAGCCCGGGTGCGAGGAACCTTGCTGGCCCCCACCCGGGGTGACTACAAGGCGCCCCATGCTGGACCTCCGGAACGTTGCGCAGAACTTCGATGCCGTTGTCGCCCGCCTGAAGACGCGGGGCGGCAGCCTGGACCTGGGCCCCTTCCAGCGCCTCTTCGCCGAGCGGCGCGAGCTGTACGTCTCCATGGAGTCGCTGTCCGCCCGGCGGAACGCGGCCAACGAGGAGATGAAGCGCAAGGCGAAGGAGGACCCCAAGGCGCTGGACGCGCTGCGCGGCGACCTCCGCGCCGTCTCCCAGGACATCAA
This sequence comes from Pyxidicoccus trucidator, assembly GCF_010894435.1. Lineage (NCBI taxonomy): Bacteria > Pseudomonadati > Myxococcota > Myxococcia > Myxococcales > Myxococcaceae > Pyxidicoccus > Pyxidicoccus trucidator. The sequence goes on from NZ_JAAIXZ010000001.1 coordinate 121,702, forward strand.
GGAGAAGGAGGCCCGCCTCAAGGAAGTGGAGGAGGAGCTCAGCCGCATCCTCCTGCTCATCCCCAACGTGCCGCACGAGTCGGTGCCCGTGGGCGCCGGCGCCGAGGACAACGTCCAGGTGCGCACCTGGGGCGAGAAGCCCAACCTCCTCTTCACGCCCAAGCAGCACTTCGAGCTGGGCGAGAAGCTGGGCATGCTCGACTTCGAGCGCGCCGCCAAGGTGTCCGGCAGCCGCTTCGCCTTCTACAAGGGCGCGCTGGCGCGGCTGGAGCGGGCGCTCGTCACGTTCATGATCGACGTGCACTCCCAGAAGGGCTACCTGGAGATGCTCCCGCCCTACCTGGTGCTGCGCGAGACGATGATGGGCACCGGGCAGCTGCCGAAGTTCGAGGACGACGCCTTCAAGACGCTGGGGGAGCCGGAGCGCTTCCTCATCCCCACGGCGGAAGTGCCCGTCACCAACTACCACTCGGACGAAATCCTCGAGGGCGAGCAGCTCCCCCTGCGCTACTGCGCCTTCAGCCCGTGCTTCCGGGCCGAGGCCGGCTCGGCGGGCAAGGACACGCGCGGCCTCATCCGCCAGCACCAGTTCCACAAGGTGGAGCTGGTGAAGTTCTCCCCGCCGGAGAAGAGCCTGGACGAGCTGGAGACGATGACGGACGACGCTTGCGACATCCTCCGTCGACTGGGACTGCACCACCGCGTCATGCTGCTGTGCACCGGAGACATGGGCTTCGGCGCCCGCAAGACGTACGACATCGAGGTCTGGCTGCCCGGCCAGGACAGCTACCGCGAGATTTCCTCCTGCTCGGACTGCGGCGACTTCCAGGCCCGTCGGGCGAAGATCCGGTTCCGGGCCCAGAAGGGGGACAAGCCCCAGCTCGTCCACACGCTCAACGGAAGCGGCCTGGCGGTGGGGCGTACGAGCATCGCCATCCTGGAGAACTACCAGCGCGAGGACGGAAGCGTGGCCATCCCGGAGGCGTTGTGGCCGTACATGGGGGGGCTGAAGGAGCTGAAGCCACTTTGAGCCTTGAATCCGGCTTGCAACGGGCCCCGAATAAGGTAGAAGGGCGGCCCCACGGTCGCCGTCGGACCAAGGGACTCCGCCGGCTCTGAAGCATGGAGGCGTGGCCGAGCGGCTGAAGGCAGCGGTCTTGAAAACCGCAGAGGGTGCAAGCTCTCCGTAGGTTCGAATCCTACCGCCTCCGATTTTGTGCTTGAGTTTTGCGGTTCTTTGACAGAAAAAAGCTGGAGAGATGGCCGAGAGGCTGAAGGCACAGGTTTGCTAAACCTGCATACTCGAAAGGGTATCGAGGGTTCGAATCCCTCTCTCTCCGCCACTTGTTGTAGTAGCAGCGCCGGAAGAAATGCTCCCTTAGCTCAGCTGGATAGAGCGTCGGACTACGAATCCGAAGGCCGGAGGTTCGAATCCTCCAGGGAGCGCCACTTCTTTCGAGCCAGTCTCCATGAGTGACGACGAAGCTTTCATGCAGCAGGCGCTTGCGCTCGCGCGGGAAGCCGCGGAACTCGGAGAGGTCCCCGTCGGTGCGGTTGCGGTGTTTGACGGAAACGTCATTGGCACCGGCTTCAACCGCCGCGAGGTGGACCGACACCCGCTCGCTCACGCAGAGATGCTGGCCATGGATGCCGCGGCCAGGAAGCTGGGAGTGTGGCGACTCTCAGGCGTCACCCTGTACGTGACGCTGGAGCCGTGCGCGATGTGCGCTGGAGCGCTGGTGCAGTCCCGGGTGACACGGCTCGTCTTTGGAGCCTCGGACCCCAAGGCAGGCGCGGTAGGCTCGCTCTACAATCTGGCCGAGGAGCCCCGGCATAACCACCGGCTCCAGGTGACAAGTGGCATCCTGGCGGACGAAAGCCGCCTGCTTTTGAAGACGTTCTTCGAGCGCCTGCGCGCGAGGAAACGTGAAAACTGAATACTGGAGAGCTGGCCGAGTGGTCGAAGGCACCTGACTCGAAATCAGGCGTACCGGTAACGGTACCGTAGGTTCGAATCCTACGCTCTCCGCTCCAGACTTATGGAGAGGTGGCCGAGCGGTTGAAGGCGCACGCCTGGAACGCGTGTATATCTGAAAGGGTATCGTGGGTTCGAATCCCACCCTCTCCGTTGTTGTTTCAGCAGTAGGTTGTTACAGACTTTGTGGTCGGGACAACGTGGGGGCGCGAACCCCGCCAGGTCCGGAAGGAAGCAACGGTAGCGTACTTCCGCGTGTGTCCCGGCCGTTTCTTGTGAGGAGCCGGCACCCTGTCTCAGGGTGCTGGCTCTTCGCCTTTGCGGGCAGGCCCTCGCTCGGGCCGTCCGCGGCTACTCGCGGACGAGGAGTGTCTCGCGGCCGATTCTGCGCGCCACGCGGAAGCCGGCGGCCTGGAGCTCCGTGAGGGCCCGGTCCTCGAAGGTGACGGCGCGGTTGAAGTTCCTGTCCCGCATGGCGTGCTGGAAGGCGCCGTCATGCGGCCAGTCGCAGGTGAGCCAGGGAATCTGCTGGCCCAGGTAGAAGAAGCCGCCGGCGCCCCACAGCCCCTCGTTGACGATGAGCAGGCCGCGAGCCCCTCCCCCTTCGGTGGCGGCGACGATGGCGCGGAACTGGTCCGCCCGCAGGTCGCCCGACGGGTAGTCGGCGGCCACCTGCAGGCCCGCTCCCACGGCGAGCGCGGCGAGGCCCCACCGGAGGAAGGGCTGGGCCCGAGTGGTGATGAAGACGGCCACCGGCGGCGCGGCGGCCAGCACGGCCAGCACCAGGCCGGGATAGAGGAAGCGCTCCTCCTTGTGCGCGGTGGCCAGCAGCACTCCGGTGTACACGGCCGCGCACCACAGCGGCAGGGACAGCACGCGCCGCTGGCGCAGGGAGGCGAGGCCCACGACCGCCGCGGCCCCCGCCCAGAGGGGCACGGCGGAGAGGAGCGGTCGCGCGTAGAAGCCAGGGGACGAGGAGCCGAAGCGGGCCGCGGCCTCCCCGGAGAAGACGTTGAAGCGCGCGTAGGCGATGAACGAGTGGAAGGGAGAGCCCCAGGTGGCCCAATCCAGGGCGCCCAGTCCCGCCGCCACCGCCAGCCCGCCCGCGCAGGTGAAGGCCAGCAGCCGCCAGCGGCGCGCGCCCACCAGCCACACCAGCGCGGCGAGGACGAAGATGGCGGAGGGGTAGCGCGCCACCACCGCCAGCCCCAGGGCCATGCCGCCGACGAGGCCCGCGCGGACCGGGCGCTCGCGCCTGTCCAGCGCCTCCATGGCCACGACGAGGAAGGACGCGGAGATGGACTCTCCCAGCGTGCGCCCCGCGAAGACGAGCACCGGCCCGTACAGGCCCACCAGGAGGGCGGCCAGCCACCCACCCGCCGGGCCCGCGCGGCGCGAGGCGAAGCGGTACGCGGCCCAGAGACTCCAGGCGTGCAGGGCCGCCTGGGGAATGGCCACCACCGCCCGGTATCCCTGGGGATGCGTGATTCCGAGCAGGTCCGCCAGCTTGAGGAAGCCGGCCAGCACTCCGGGCACGGCCCAGTTGCGGATGCCGTCCTTCCACTCCCAGGCCAGCACGCCGTAGCCGTGGACGCGCCACCAGGCCGGCTCCAGCGCCTGATACACCTCGTCCGGGTGGATGCGGCCCAGCTGCAGCACGGCGATGACGGCCGGCAGCAGCGCCACCAGCGGCAGCAGGAGGACGGGCCAGCGCCGGCCGTTGCGCGGCGCGGCACCGGGCACGTCCGGAGTCGGCTCGGGTGTTGAGTCGGGAACGGCGAAGGCCGGGAGCTGGGGTGCGGGCGCGGACACGGGCGCGGAGGACTCTCCCCGCCCCGGAGCCCGGGCGCAAGGTGCGTTGCGTTTGTCCGCCTGCCCTCCGCTCGGGTAGGAACGCAGGAAACCCAGCAGCAGGAGGAGGAGACGACATGCCGGACGTCATCGTGGTGGGCGCGGGCCACAATGGACTCGTGACAGCGGCGCTGCTGGCGCGCAGGGGGCTCTCTGTCACCGTCCTGGAGGAGAAGGACGTGATTGGCGGCGCCTGCCGCACGGAGTACCCCTTCCGCACCGCGCCGAAGCTGGGCGTGTCCACCGGCGCGTACCTCCTGGGGCTGATGCCGCCGGAGCTGCTGCGCGAGCTGGAGCTGGACCTGCCCCTCAAGCGGAGGGACCCGCATTACTTCCTGCCCACCACCGGCAAGCGCTACCTGCTGTTCGGCTCGGACGAGCGGGAGCTGAAGCGCCAGTTCCTCGAGTTCTTCTCCCAGGCGGACTGGGAGGCCAACCAGGCGATGAACGCCGAGCTGGCCGCGCTGCGCGACGACATCGCTCCGACGTGGCTCCAGTCTCCCGTGTCGATTGAGGAGACCGCCGAGCGCTTCGTCCGCCCTGCCCTGCGCCAGCACTTCGTGCGGCTGTGCCGGGGCACCGCGCGCGAGTACCTGGAGCGCTTCGGCTTCAAGTCCGACTTCGTGAAGGCCATGTACGCGGTGACGGACGCCTTCTCCGGCCTGGACGGCGGCTATGACACGCCCGGCACGGGCATGAATCTGCTCGTCCACAACATGTGCCGGCTGCCCGGCAGCGGCGGCACGTGGATGATTGTCGGCGGCGGCATGGGCACCGTCACCCAGTCCATCGCCAACGTCGCGCGGAAGTACGGCGCGCAGATTCGCACCGGCGCGAAGGTGGCCTCCGTGCGCGTGGACCGGGGCGTGGTGAAGGGCGTGGTGCTGGCGAATGGCGAGGAGGTGAACGCTTCCGTGGTGGTGTCCAACGGCGACCCCTTCCGCACGCTGAAGCTGGTGGACTCGGCGGCGCTGCCCGCGGACTACCGGGCGAAGGTGGACGCCATGGCGACACCGGGCACCACGCTGAAGGTGAACCTCTGCCTCAAGGACCTGCCCACCTTCACCTGCCTCCCCCAGGACCGCGGCCAGTTCGGCCCCACCATCCACCTGCTGCCGCAGGAGGACGACGTGCTCGGGGCGCTGGCGCGCGCCTACAAGGACACGCAGGAGGGGCGGCTGTCGGAGTTCCCCTCCATCGAGTGGTACATCCACACCACGGTGGACCCGTCGCTGCGCGATGCCGAGGGGCACCACAACTCGGCCCTCTTCGTGGAGTGGGTGCCCTACGAGCTCAAGGGCACCACGTGGGAGAAGGAGGAGTCGCGCTACGTGCAAAAGCTCCTGTCCATCTGCGACCGCTTCGCCCCCGGCACCAGCGACCTGGTGCAGGAGACCTTCACCCTCACGCCCCCGAAAATCGAGAAGCACTTCGGCATCACCGGGGGCCACATCCATCATGTGGACAACAAGCTGGGCTTCACCGACCGGCTGCCCTACGAGACGCCGGTCCAGGGGCTCTACTTCTGTAGCGCCGGGTGCCACCCCGCGGGCAGCGTCATCGGCGCGGCCGGACACAACGCGGCCGGCGTGGTGCTACAGGCGCTCGGACGCTGAGTACAATCCCACCTGGTGGGCAGGCCGCGAGATGGATCATTCACGCCGTCGTGTTTAGATGACCAACCCCATGAGCTACCTCGTCCTCGCGCGTAAATGGCGTCCGCAGAAATTCGATGACATGACCGGACAGGAGCACGTCGTCCGGACGGTCGCGAACGCCATCAAGATGGACCGGGTCGCCCACGCGTACCTGTTCTGCGGTCCGCGTGGGGTGGGCAAGACGACGGCCGCCCGCCTGCTCGCCAAGGCGCTCAACTGCGAGAAGGGCCCCACGGCGAACCCGTGTGGCGAGTGCCGCGCCTGCACGGAGATTGCCGCCGGCACCAGCGTGGACGTGGCGGAGATCGACGGTGCCTCCAACAACGGCGTGGAGAACGTCCGCGAGATTCGCGAGAACGCCAAGTACCTGCCGCAGCGGGACAGGCACAAGATCTACATCATCGACGAGGTCCACATGCTGTCGGGGGCGGCGTTCAACGCGCTGCTCAAGACGCTGGAGGAGCCGCCCGGGCACGTGAAGTTCATCTTCGCGACCACCGAGGCGCACAAGCTCCCGGACACCATCCTCTCGCGCTGCCAGCGCCACAACTTCCGGCGGATTCCGGCGGCGCGGATGCTCCAGCGGCTCCAGGAGATCTGCAAGGCAGAGGGGGCCGGCATCTCCGACCGCTCGCTGTCCCTGGTGGTGCGTCAGTCCGAGGGAGGCATGCGCGACGCGCTCAGCCTCCTGGACCAGATTCTCGCCTCGTGTGGGGCCAACGCCTCGGACGAGGACGTGGCCGAGGCGCTGGGCGCCATCGACCGCACGATGGTGCAGGACTTCGCCGAGGCGCTGGTGCGCAAGGACGCGAAGCGCATCCTGGAGCGCGTGGAGGAGGTCTTCAACCGGGGCCTGGACCTGAAGCGGCTGGCGGAGGAGCTGGCCCTGCAGCTGCGGCACCTCTTCGTCACCAAGACGCTGAACCAGGCCCCGGACGAGCTGGCCGAGTCCGAGCAGAAGGCGCTCATCGCGCTGGCGAAGGAAGCGGAGACCGCGCAGCTCACGCGCCTCTTCGACGTGGTGCACGGCTGCGTGTGGGACGTGTCGCGCGCGGCCCAGCCGAGGCTCGCGCTGGAGATGGCCCTGCTCAAGGCCATCCAGCTGTCGCCGGGCGGCTCCATCCCGGAGCTGCTCGCTCGCGTGGACAAGCTCGCGGCCGGACTGTCCCCGACGGACGGCAACGCCAAGAACACCGCTGGAGCGCCGGGAGGTCGCTCCAGTCCCACGAACTTTCGCGCCTGAGTCCCGGCACGACGCACCTCCGCGCGCCGCGGAGCCCCTGCGACAGGTAGAGCCGATGCGCTCGGCGGAGCCCGTGCGCTACGCCGAAGCCCCGCACACCGCCGAAGCCCCACGGCACGCTGAGCCGATGCGGGCGTCGGAAGCCGCGCCGCGCTACGGCGAAGCTCCACACATGGCCGAGGCACAGCGCTTCGCCGAGCCGATGCGCTCGGGAACGGCCATTCCGGTCATGCCCCCCATGGCTCCGACCGGGCCCATCATGGACGACCTGCCGCCTTCGGCCGCGCGTCCGCTGTCGTTCCTGCGCAACGGTGGAGGCGCTGGCGCCACCGCGATGGCGGCCGCGTCGCCCTCGGCCGTCCCCGCCTACGCCGCCGAGGACCTGGTGCCCTCCGGCCCGCTCATGGACGGGTTGCCGCCGTCGGCCGCTCGCCCGCTCTCCTTCCTCCGCAAGGGCGGAGCCGCCCAGCCCGCGGCTCCCGCGGTGCCACCACAGGCTCCGGCCGGAGCCACGCCGCTGTCGCGAACCACCGAGCCCGCGCCCACGGTCCGCGTCACCAACGTGCGCAAGCCGGAGCCATCGGGGCCTTCCGAGCCCTCGGACTACGGAGAGGACGACGATTCGCGCTACTACCCGGAGGAGGCTTCGCCCGAGGGCTGTGCCTCCGGCGAGTGCATCCCCGACGCCGCCGAGTCCGCGCTCGACTCCGTCGCCGCGACGCCTGTCGCTGACACGGCCACCGTGCATGCTCCCGCCATCTTCGAGCCAGCACTCGGCTCCGTGGCCACAGCGTCCGCCGCGCTCGCGTCCGCCCCCGCCAGCCTCCCATCCGAGTCCGGCCCTATAACGGCTGCGCCCGCGTCCCTCGGGTCCACGCCCGGTTCCCTGGCCGCCACGCCCGCCGCGCTCGCGTCCGCCCCCGTGGCCGGCGCTGCCCATGCACCCACGTCCGGCAATGGGCTCCCCACCGCCGCACGCGCCCCCGCCTCCGCCCCACCCGCTGGGGCCCCGCGCGCCTTCGCGCCTGCTCCGCCCGCGGCGCCCGTCACCCGCGCCCCCGTCGCTCCGTCCGCACCGGACCTCGAGCCTGAACCGGAGCCAGAGCCCGCCGCGGCGCCGGCCCCAGTCGCGCGGAGCCGGGACAACCCCAACCTGCCCCTCATCGACCGGTGGCGGGCGGCGGTGGAGACCCTGAAGGGCACGTCCCTCCGTCACGGGACGGCGCTGGCCAACGGGCGCCTCATGTCCATGAAGGCGGGGGAAATCATCCTGGGCTACCTCCCCACGGCCGGCCTCCACCGGATGACGGTGTCCGCCGCCGCCGGCAAGGCCGTCATCGACAAGGCCCTGGCCGAGCACTTCGGCCGGCCGGTGAAGCTGTCCTTCCAGGACATCACCGCGGACGACACCCGGGCCACGCTGAGCATCGCCGAGCAGGACGCCCAGAGCCGCTCCAACCACGAGAAGAGCACGGAGGGCAAGGTTCGCGGCCACCCCGCCGTCCGCGCGGTGCTCAAGTTCCTGGGAGGCGAAATCGAGCACATCCAGGTCTACGAGCCCGAGCGCCCATCGGCCGTCCCGACGGCCGACACCCCGGACGACAGCGCCTGACAACCACCGCGAGCAACGGTAGGGTGCGCCTCTCTCAACGCCCGGGCGGGCCCAATGACGGCGCCCGCTCCCACGAGTACCGAGGAAGCACATGCCTGGCGTCGACCTGAACTACTTCATCCGGCAGGCGAACAAGCTGACGGAGAAGATTGAAGAGCGGAAGCAGCAGCTGGCGGAGGAGACCGTCGAGGCCAAGGCCGGCGAAGGCCGCGTCACCGTGGTCGCCAACGGCATCCAGGAGATCCGCAGCATCAAGATCGACAAGTCCGCCATCGACCCCAACGACACGTCGATGCTCGAGGACCTCATCACCGCCGCGGTGAACGCTGCCCTGACGAGCAGCCGTCAGCACATGCAGCGCGAGCTCGCGAAAATCTCCGGCGGCATCAAGATCCCCGGCGTTACCTGATACCGGATGACTCCCGACCCGCTGAATCGACTTGTCGCCCAGCTCGCGAAGCTGCCGGGCATTGGCGAGAAGACCGCCCAGCGCCTCGCGTTCCACATCCTGCGGGCGCCCGGCGAGTACGCCTCGGACCTGTCCCAGGCCATCCGTGAGGTGAAGGAGAAGGTGCACCTGTGCGTGCGCTGTTTCTCCCTCACCGACACGGAGACGTGTGGCTTCTGCCGGGACTCCCGCCGCGACGAGCGCGTGCTCTGCGTGGTGGAGACGTACTCCGACCTGATGGCGCTGGAGCGCACCCGCGAGTTCAAGGGCCGCTACCACGTCCTGCACGGCGTGCTGTCACCGCTGGAAGGCGTGGGCCCGGAGCAGCTCCGCATCAAGGAGTTGCTGGAGCGGCTCAACGACAGCCGGGTGGAGGAGCTCATCGTCGCCACCAACCCGGACGTCGAGGGCGAGGCCACCGCGCTCTACCTCACGCGCCTGCTCAAGCCCATGGGCCTGCGCGTCACCCGCATCGCCCAGGGCCTGCCCATGGGCGGAGACCTGGAGTTCGCGGACCAGGCCACGCTGGCGAAGGCGCTGTCCGCCCGCCGCGACATGTAGCCCGCGTGCGGCGCCGGACTCCGGCGCCGCTACTGCGTCACCCGCCACGAGAAGGGCATCACCACCGTCACTTCCTGGTCCCTGTGGGCCGGGAAGCGCAGCCGCTCCGTCTGCGTCTCCAGGCAGCGGCCCACGCCCGACGAGGCCAGTGGCCCTCGCGTCCCCGCCTGCACCTTGCCCGACGAGGCGATGGTGAGCTGCACCTGCACCTCGCCCTGCGTCGACGGCAGGTCCGCCTTGAAGCGCTCGAAGCACGAGGTGATGCGGGCCCGCCCGCGCGACACCACCCGCTGGATGTCGTCGATGCCCAGCGTCACCAGCTTCTTCGCGGAGGTGCGCGGCTCCGGAATGGACTTGCCGGTCGGCACCGCGACCTCCTCTGTCGAGTCCGAGCCCGCTGACGCGGCAGTAGCCACCATCCCCGCGGCGCCCGAGGGAGCCGGAGTTCCCACCTGCGCGTCGGTGGCCGCCGCTCCCGCGACGCCCGTGGGAGCCGGAGTCCCAGGCTCCGCGGCCATCGCGCCGACCTCGGGCGCGCTGCCCGTGGCCACGGCAGGCGCCGCACCGTCCGGAGCGCTTCCGGCCGGCGAGGCCGTCCCAGTCACCGCCACGGGAGTCGGGGTGCCCTGTCCCCTCACCTCTTCCACGGGCGTGTGGACGATGGACGGAGACGCCTCGACCTTCCGCACGGTGGTGTAGCCGACGACGGCCGCACCGGCGAGCAGCAGCCCTCCCGCGAGCCCGATGGCGATATTGCGCCAGCGCCGGGCACCGGAGGGGGCGGACGTGGCGGACACCCGCGACCCGGCCGCCTCGCCACTAACGGCATGCACGGCAGGAGCCTGGGCCGGCCTCATCGGCCCCTGGGCCACCGCGGCCTCCGCGCCCTGGGGATTCTGGCCGCCGTACACGTTCGTCGGCGGCTTCTCCATCCCCGGCGCCTGCACGGGCGAGCCCTCCGTGCCGTGCGTGGCGGTGAGGGTGGCCAGCGTGGGGATGCGGGTGCGCTCGGTGACGCGCTCCTCGCCGAAGTGGCCGCGCAGGAAGGCGCCCAGGTGCGAGGTGCCAGCGGAGCTCAGGTTCTCCCCGAGGAACGCCTCCAGCGCCTCCGCGAACGCCTCCGCGGTGGGGTAGCGCTCCTCGGGCTTGTAGGCCATGGCCTTGAGGATGATGGCCTCCAGCTCCTCGGGCAGGTCCGCCCGCAGCTCGCGCGGGCGCTTGAAGTCGCCCTGCAGCAGCGCGTTGAGCACCGCCAGGTCGTTGTCCCGCGAGAAGGGCCGCACGTGGGTGAGCGCCTCGTACAGGCTCACTCCCAGCGCGAAGACGTCCGCGCGCCGGTCCACCTCCTTCCCCTGCGCCTGCTCCGGCGCCATGTACATGTACTTGCCCTTCACCACGCCGGTGCGCGTGTTGGCGAGCCTGGACTCGGCCTTGGCGATGCCGAAGTCCAGCACCTTCACCTGCCCCTGGTACGTCAGGTACAGGTTGGAGGGAGAGATGTCGCGGTGGACGATGTTCAGCGGCTGCCCGGACTCGTTGCAGAACTCGTGGGCGTAGTGCAGCCCCTGCGCCGCGTCGATGAGCACCCGCAGCACCACGGGGAAGGGCACGTACTGCCGCCGCCGTCCCGCCACCCGCAGCGTCGTGGAGAAGTCCTCGCCCGCGAGGTACTCCATGCAGATGTAGTAGCAGCCCTCGGTGAAGCCGAGCTCCTGAATCTGCACGATGTTGGGGTGGGACAGCTTCGCCGCCAGCCGCGCCTCGTCGCGGAACATCTCCACGAAGTCGGGGATGTTCGACAGGTGCGGCAACATGCGCTTGATGACGACGTTGCGCTCGAAGTTGTCGGCGCCCAGCAGCTTGGCCAGGAAGATTTCCGCCATGCCGCCCTCGGCCAGCTTCCGCACCAGCACGTACTGGCCATAGGGGCGGAGCAGGGGTGGGGCGGCGACCTCGGGAACGGGTCGGGTCGTCTGGGGGGGAACCATCCTCACGGCCCTCGCTGTCTCAGGGTGCGCACCGTGTACACCTCCGGGGCACCGGGTCGGCTCATCTTAAACACCAGCAGCGGGGGTGTGCCCAACGGCTCCACCCATGTGCTGAAGCGGTGTTTGCCATCCAGCGGCACCGGACGTCCATTGATGGACAGGCGGGCGTCCACCGGCGCCACCCCGGTGGCCCGCACCTTGTCCCCGGCCCGCGTGCCGTTGCGAGGCGACGTCACCACCAGCATCGGCACCGAGTTGTCGTAGACCAGCTCCAGCTTGTTCATCCGCCCGCCCTTCAGCTGTGCTCCCGAGGCCGACAACGGCGTGACGGACCACAGGTAGCTGCCCTCTCCCAGCGCCCCCGCGTCCAGCGCGGCGCGCGTGTCCGGAACGGTGCGCTCCGCCACCGGCGTGCCCAGCGCGCCCACGCGGTACACCGCCACGCGGTAGCTCGCCGCCGAGGCCTCCTCGCCATAGGTGAAAGTCACGGCCGGAGGCTTGTCCTGGTAGAAGATGGTCGTCTTCTCCGGCCCCTCCGGCACCACGTTGCGCACCCGGTCCAGGTCGCGCGACAGGCGCTCCGGCGCGAAGGCCGCGCTGCCCTTCGCCACCTCCGTCCCGTCCTTGCGGCGCACCCGCCAGTGGAGCACGCCGCGCGAGGGCGCCGACACGTTGACGAAGGGCTGGAACACCGTCCCCGCCACCACCGGGCGCGTGAAGCCGGCATCCAGCGCCACCTCCACCACCGCCTCACCCTCGCCCTCCCAGGTGAGTGCCACCTCGGACAGCCCCTGGTGGAACACCTCCGCGCCGGCGCCCGGCCCCAGGACCAGCGCCGCCTGCGAGAGCGGCTCCACGCGGGCGGTGCCCGACTCGCCCTCCAGCCTGGCGCGCTCGCCCGCGCGCAGGGGCTGCCTCGACGCGCCTCGCACCAGCGTCACCTGCCCGGTGAAGGCGTCCACGAGGTAGCCACCCGCCGTGCGCCGCACCTCCACCCCCGCCGCGCCGTTGCCCTCCAGACTCAGCCCCGGCAGCACCACGCGGCTGGTGCGGCCCGGCGCCAGCTGGAGTCCCAGCCCGCCCTGCCGCAGGTCCACCCGCGCCTCGTCCGTGTTGCCGCCCTGCCCCGCCGACTCCAGCACCAGCTCCGTGCCCGAGCCCAGCGACAGCACGGAGGACGAGCCCTCCAGCGCCAGCACCGCCGTGCCGCCAGGACGCGTGCGCACGCCGTCTCCCGGCGCCAGCACCTCGCCCTGCTTCTTCACCGGCCGCCAGCGCACCGTCCCCTGGGGACGCACCTCCGCGCGGCCCGCGCCCAGGCGCACCGTCACCGGAATCGGCGCCAGCTCCACCACGCGCGGCGCGCGCACCACCTCCACCTTGCCACCCGCCACCGCCACGGACTCGCCCTCCGTGGCGCGGAGCTGCTGACCGTCCTTGCCCACGAACTCGATGGCGCCCAGCCGCACCTCCACGCTGCCCGCGTCCTCCGCCACCGCCACGCGCACCTCGCTGGGCGCATCCGAGCCCACGCGGGTGAGACCGAAGGGCGTGAGGATGCTCAGCGTCACCTTCGTCCCCGCGCTCCCGGCGCGCGGCACCGCGGGCACGCGCGACAGGACGATGCCGCGCTCCACCTGCATGACGATGCCGCCCGAGTCCTTCCCCATGGCGAAGCGTGCGTCCGGGCCCACCTCCACCGAGCGCCCATCCGGGAAGCGCACCGTGGCCGCGCCTCCGACGCCCGTCTCCACCGCGTCACCTTCATACAGAGGCCCTTCGGCGGCGGGGACTGGCGTGCCCCCGCGCTCCAGCCGCACCTCGCCGGACAGGCCCTCCAGGCGCCCCAGCTCCGCCCCCGGGCCCGCGTCGGGCGTGGGGGCGGCGGCCACGGGCGGCGTCGCTGGCGGCGTGGCCGCGTCCTCGTCGCACCCCGAGGCGAGGAGCAGGAGGGCCAGGAACCAGGGGCGCGGGAAGCTCACCGTTTCTGCCTCGGGAAGAGATCGACGTTGAAGATGGCCTGCTCGCCGTCACGCAGCTTGACGCTCTTCGTCTGCGACAGGTGCCCGGGGGCGGAGATGGTGATGCGGTAGGTGCCGCCCTTCACCCGGACGTTGAAGGCGCCCTTCGTGTCCGCTCGCGTGCGCACCTTCGCCAGGGGAATGCGGAGCGTGGCCGCCAGCGGCTTGCCGCCCCGCGTGCTGCGCACCTGTCCGGTGAGGGTGGCCGGGCCGCTCTTGCGCTCCGACGCGAGCGGCACCGACAGCGCCGCCTCCTGCCCCGCGACGACGATGGCCGCCTCCTCCGCCGGACGGAAGCCCGGGGACTTCACCGTCACCGCCACCGGCCCTGGCGCCAGGTCCTTCACCCGCGCCTGCCCCATCATGTCCGTGCGCACCTCCCTCGCGCCCACCGCCACGCGCACGCCCGGCAGCGGCACGCCCGTCTGCGAGTTCACCACCGTCACCCGCAGCGCGCCCGTGGGCGGAGGAAGCTTTTGCGCACGCACCTCCAGCGCCGCGCGCCCGCCGTCCTCCACGGTGGCCCGTGCCTCGCCGGGCGCATAGCCCTCCGCGCTCACCCGCGCGGCCACCTCGCCCGGGGGCAGCTCCGCCTCCACGAGGCCCTGGGCGTCCGCCACGCGCTCCACGTCGCCCAGCACCACCCGCGCGCCCGGCAGCGGCGCGCCCGACTCCGCGTCCAGCACCCGCACCGACAGCGACCCCGCCGGCACGCGCGCCGGAGGCGGTGGTGGCGCCACGGGCGCGGAGTCATTCCAGGAGAACTCCAGCGCCGCGCCCACCCGGCGCAGCCGCTGCTCCGAGCGCGTCCCGTCCGCCAGCGTCACCGTGTCCTGCACGTGCTGGAAGTCCAGCACCAGCGTGCCGCCCCACCGCGCCGCGCTCTTCAGCGGCACCAGCAGCGCGCCTCCCGCCGAGAAGCCCGTCGCCTCCGCCTCCGTGCCCGACGCATCTCTCGCCGCCAGCGTCACCGGCAGCTCGCCGCGTGCCTCCAGCTTCAGCCCCGCGAACAGCGGCACCAACAAGCGCCCGCTCACCAGCGCCGCGTGCCGCACGCCCCGCGCCAGCACCGGCTCCGACGAGCTTCCGAAGAGCGGCAGCTGCGCGAAGCCGTACCCCGCGCCCACCTCCGCCCGCACCGGCCCGAGGAACAGGCGCGCCCGAGGGCCCACCGACGCGCGCAGCAGGCTGCCGCCGGTGATCCGCAGCGCGCCCTCCTTCAAATCGAACGCCTCGCGCTGCACGCCCGCCCACGCGCCCAGCCACGGCCCCACCCACCCCGTGCCCACCGCCGCCAGGTCGTTCGGCGTGAGCCCCTCATAGGTGAGCCCCGGCCCTACATCCGACTGCTGCCCGTTCCGCAGGGCCATGCCGTAGCGCAGGCGCAGCGTGGCGTGCTCGGCCACCTGCTCCGCCCGGGCGGACAGCGGGGAGGCCAGCACGAGGAGCACCAGCGCCAGGCGCGCCAGGAAGGGATGAAGGGGAACGGGGGGATGCAAAGCCCGGCCGAGTATAGAGAAAGCCGCGAAGGCTCCCAACCCCGGGGCACCCGAGGTCCCCGAAAGGGCCCGGAACCCCCGTGCCCACACGCCCCTCCCCCCTACAGGCCGACCGGGCGGCATGGGGACGGCCTCCGAACCTGCTCGGGGAAGCGGATGGCTTCTTGCTGGAGTGGATATGCTTTGCTAAGCATCCTCACGGTCGGTGACGCCTCGTCTAACCTCCGGGATTCACTCCAGAAACAATCGGAGCGCCGCCGTGAGCGGGGCGAGCGAACGCT
Organism: Pyxidicoccus trucidator; assembly: GCF_010894435.1. Lineage (NCBI taxonomy): Bacteria > Pseudomonadati > Myxococcota > Myxococcia > Myxococcales > Myxococcaceae > Pyxidicoccus > Pyxidicoccus trucidator. Next base: position 136,839 of record NZ_JAAIXZ010000001.1, read on the forward strand.
GAGGAGCGCATACGCCCATGGGCACGCAACTGGTGATGTACGAAGAGGAGTTCACCAAGATCAACGCCGTTTGCGACCGGTTGACCAAGGACGCGAACGCGAAGGTGGTCTTCCTCGTCGACAAGAACGGGCAGCTCATCTCCTCGGCCGGTCAGACGCAGAACATCGACACCACCTCGCTGGCCTCGCTGACGGCCGGCAACGTGGCCGCGATGGGCGGACTCGCCAAGCTGATCGGTGAGAACGAGTTCCCCAACCAGTTCCATGAGGGCGCGAAGGACTCGCTCTACATGACCATCGTCGGCAGCCGGGTGGTGCTGGTCGTCATCTTCGACAACCGCACCAGCCTGGGTCTCGTCCGCCTTCGCATCAAGAAGGCCAGCGACGAGCTCACGAAGATCTTCGAGAGCCTGGTGAAGAAGACCGACAGTCCGGGAGCCGGGTCGCCCTTCGCCGAGATCTCCGACGACGATATCGACAACCTCTTCAGCGAGTAAGCCGGGAAGCCATGTCCTTCATCAACTACTCATCCCGCGAAATCAACTGCAAGATTGTCTATTACGGCCCCGGTCTCTGCGGGAAGACGACCAACCTCCAGTACATCTACAACAAGACCGCCGCCGAGACGAAGGGCAAGCTCATCTCCCTCTCCACGGAGACGGACCGCACGCTCTTCTTCGACTTCCTCCCGCTGTCGCTCGGAGAGATTCGCGGCTTCAAGACCCGCTTCCACCTGTACACGGTGCCCGGTCAGGTCTTCTACGACGCCAGCCGCAAGCTCATCCTCAAGGGCGTGGACGGCGTGGTCTTCGTCGCCGACAGTCAGATCGAGCGCATGGAGGCCAACATGGAGTCGATTGAGAACCTCCGTGTGAACCTCGCCGAGCAGGGCTACGACCTGAACAAGATTCCGTACGTGGTCCAGTACAACAAGCGGGATCTGCCCAACGCGGTGACGGTCGAGGAGATGCGCAAGGCGCTCAACCCGCGCAACATCCCCGAGTACCAGGCCGTGGCTCCCACGGGCGTCGGCGTGTTCGACACCCTCAAGGCCGTGGCGAAGCTGGTCCTCACGGAGCTCAAGAAGGGCGGCTGAAGCAAGCCTCCGGGCGGGCGCAGGCTGCTCGCACCGGTCGTGACAAGACGGCCCGAGGGGAAGGGTGCTATGACCCCGTACCGTCGGGTCGGGCCGTCCAGCTTGTTGAGGTCGCACCGTGCGTGTCGCTGCCGCCACCTTCCACCTCCTCGCGCTCCTGAGCGCCACCGCCTGGATGCCGGCGCTCGCGCAGGAGCCCTCCGCCACACCGCCCGCCGCCGCGCGGGCTCCGCAAGCCGCCCAGGCCTCGGAGTCCGTGGCGCCCGCGGGCGGACCCCAGACGGCGGACGAGGCCTTCGACACCCGCGTGAAGACGCTGGAGGAGCAGGTCGTCGACCTGAAGGAGAAGATCTACCGCTCCAAGGCGCGGCTGCTGCTCCTGCAGGAGTCGGTGCTGGGCGGTGACGTCTCCACCGGCTCGCGCGCGGTCATCCTCCACAAGAACGAGATGGGCGGCTCCTTCCTGTTGGAGTCGGTGGCGTACGCGCTGGACGGCGCGCCCATCTACACCCAGGTGGACACCGAGGGAGACCTCGGCAAGCGCCTGGAGTTCGAAATCTTCAACGGCCGCATCGTCCCCGGGCAGCACCAGATTGCCGTGCGGCTGGTGTACCGCGGCAACGGCTACGGCGTGTTCAGCTACCTGGAGGGCTACAAGTTCAAGGTGCAGTCCAGCTACACCTTCAACGCGGAGCCCGGGAAGCTGTCCACCGTGCGCGTGGTGGGCTTCGAGCAGGGCGGCATGACGACGGACCTGAAGGACCGGCCCGCGGTGCGCTACGACATCGAAGTGTCGAAGGACCCCGGCCGCAAGGTACCGACCGCGGACGGCACGCCCGACGCGGCCACCACCTCCTCCGAGACGAAGTAGGGACCGACTGGTGAACGCGTCGCTCCGCGCCCTCGCCCTCGCGGCCGCCCTGCTGGGCACCGCGCCCGCTGCCGCCGCCGAGCCCGGCCCGGCGCCGCGCCCGGCGCCGGGCCCGTCCATGCGCGACCTGGCGCAGCAGCTCGACGCCGTGGAGCGCGGCCTCAAGGGCACCGAGGAGAACCTGCGCTTCGTCGAGACGCAGTACACGAACCGCACCGAGCCCAGCGAGGACGACTCGCGCGAGCGCCGCTTCTCCGACGGCGAAATCCAGTACCTCCTGGGCGACTGGCCGGCGGCGGCCGTCCTCTTCTATGACCTGGTGAGCGAGCCGCGGTTCCGCGCGCACCCGCGCTACGCCGACGCGCTCTTCTACCTGGCGGACTCGCTCCTCCAGCAGCAGAACTACATCGGCGCGAGGCTCTACCTCCGCGAGCTGATGTCGCTGCCCACCTCGGCCAGCCGCTACCGCGACGCGCTGTCGCGCTTCCTGGTGGTGGCCGGACGGCTCAACCACTACGAGGGCATCGACGCGTACGTGGAGAAGGCCCGGGCCATGTCCGGCGGGCAGCTGCCGGCGGAGATGGCGTACGTCCACGCGAAGTGGCTCTTCCGCCGCTCCGACGTGCCGCCCGAGGAGCGCATCGCCCGCGCGCGCGCCGCCTTCACCCCGCTGGCCCAGGCGCCGGAGGGCGCGTTCCGCCTCCAGGCCGCCTACCACCTGGGCGTGCTGTCCGTGCAGGCCGGCGATTTGCCCGGGGCCATCCAGCAGTTCCAGCAGCTGGCCACCCCACCCTCCGCGCAGACCTCGCAGGTGGACGCCGTGCCCCCAGGCGTGCGGCGCCCGGCCACCGGCACGTCCCCGGAAGCGGATGCGCAGCGCGTGCGGGAGCTGGCGCTGATGTCGCTGGGGCGGCTCTTGTACGAGACGGGCCGCTTCGACGAGGCGCTGGACCGCTACGGCCAGGTGCCACGCGACAGCGAGTCCTTCCCGGACTCGCTCTACGAGGTGGCCTGGGTCCACGTGAAGATGGGCAACCACCAGCTGGCGAAGAACGCCATCGACATCCTGCTGATGGTGGCGCCCGACTCGCAGCTCGCGCCCGAGGCGCGCCTGCTCCAGGGCAACCTGCTGCAGAAGCTGCGTCAGTACGACACGTCCATCGAGACGTACTCGCACGTCATCGGCACCTTCCGCCCGGTGCGGGACACGATGGACAAGCTGCTGAGCGTGGACCGGGACCCGGTGGTGTACTTCGACCGGCTGCTGGCGCGCACGGACTCCGCTCCGGACATCAGCACGCTGCTGCCCCCGGTGGCGCTGAAGTACGCCACCACGCAGCGCGAGGTGGCCGAAGCGATACGGATGGTGGGCGACATCGACAGCGGCCGGAAGGGCGCGGACGAGGCGCAAGATGTGGCCCAGCGCATCCTCCAGGCGCTGGACACGCGCGGGCTGGAGACCTTCCCTGAGCTGCAGGAGGGCTACACGCGCGCGGACGCGGTGGACACCGCCCTCACCCACGCCGAGGCGTCGCTGGTGCGCGTGGAGACGTCGCTGCTGGAGGACGTGCTCACCGCCGGGGAGCGCGAGCAGCTGACCGGCCTCCGCCTCGAGCGCGAGGCCCTGGGCGCGCGATTCGCGAAGCTGCCCACCACCATTCAGGAGCTGGAGGAGCGGCGCCAGCGCATGCAGACCCGCGTGGACGAGGTGGACCGCGAGGCCTTCCGCCTGGGCTACGAGCTGCGCAACCTGGAGGCCGTCACCACCTCCATCCGCAAGTGGGTGGACGACACGCGCCTCGAGCGCAAGTCGGACCCGGAAGAGGAGCGCGAGTTCCTGGTGCAGCTCCAGGCCGAGACGCAGACGCTGACCGAGCTGCAGGGCGAGCTGGCGGCGACGCGCGCGCGGCTGGCGGACGAGCGCAACGCCGCGGCCACGCAGCTGGCCGGCGAGCAGACCATCCGCACCGGCTATGCCGAGGCGCTGCGCCGCGAGCACGAGGTGCTGGGCACCGCCGAGGGGCGGCTGCCCGCGGACGCCGCGAGCGCGCTGCGCAAGGCGCATGACGTGCGGAGCCGGACGGACGCGCTGCGCACCCGCGTGGCCACGGCCCGGAGCGTGCTGCGCGCCCGGGTGGAGACACGCGGCCGCGTCATCCGCGAGAAGGTGGTGGCGGAGCAGGAGCTGCTCAATCGCTACGAGGCCGAGGTGGCCTCCGTCACGGGCGACGCGCGCAACCTCGTGGGCCGCATCGCCTACCAGAGCTTCCGCCGCGTGCGTCAGCAGTTCTACGACCTGGTGCTGAAGGCGGACGTGGGCGTGGTGGACGTGGCCTTCACCGAGAAGCAGGACAAGACGACGGAAATCCAGAAGCTGTCCGCGCAGAAGGACAAGGCCCTGCGCGAGCTGGACAACGAGTTCCGGGACGTGCTGGTGGAGGACCGTCAGTGATGCGCCGCGGCCTCCTCGCAGCCCTGCTCGCCCTCGCCTCCGTCCCCGCCGCTGCCCAGGACGCCGGGAAGGGCGAAGCGCCCGCCGCCGCGGAGGCCTCGTCCACCGCGAAGGCTCCGGCCTCCGCGCCCGCGGAGTACCTCAAGGGCCTGGGCCGCACGCCCGAGCAGGAAGCGCTGCTCCAGGACGTGAGCCGCGCGATGAAGACGTACGAGGAGGAGTCCCGCGAGTTCCACCGCGAGGTGCAGCAGCTGGTGGAGCGCAAGTACGAGCAGAAGCGCGGCTCGCTGGCGGGTTCGTACGAGAAGGCCATCCGCGACCTGGAGGCCCAGGAGCGCAAGGAGCGGCTGGACGCCATCGCCCGCTTCGAGGAGTTCCTCCGCCGCTACCCCGACGAGCCGCGCTATACGCCGGACGTGATGTTCCGCCTCGCGGAGCTGTACTACGAGCGCTCCTCGGACGAGCACCTGCTGGCGAGCAAGGAGTACCGCGAGCGGCTGGAAGCGCTCGACGGCAACCCCGACGGCGACGTCCCCACCGAGCCGACGGTGGACTTCGCGGACTCCATCGCGCTGTACCGCAAGCTGCTGAAGCAGTTCCCGGACTACCGCCTCAACGACGGCGCCACGTACCTGCTGGGCTACTGCCTGGAGGAACAGAAGCAGTTCGACGAGAGCCTCGCCACCTACGAGCAGCTCATCGCGGGCTACCCGAAGAGCCGCTTCGCCACCGAGGCGTGGGTGCGCATCGGCGAGCACTGGTTCGAGGACTACGAGGACCCGCGGGCGCTCGACAAGGCCGCCCTGGCCTTCGAGGCCGCCAGCCGCGACACCTCGCACCCGCTCTACGACAAGGCCGTCTACAAGCTGGGGTGGACGTACTACCGGATGGACCGCTTCGACGAGGCGGTGGACTCCTTCCTCACGCTCGCGGACTTCTACGAGGCCCAGCGCGTGGCCCGGGGCGACGAGAAGGCCGGTGGAGATTTGCGCGAGGAGGCCCTCCAGTACGTGGCCATCTCCCTCGCGGACGAGACGTGGGGCGGCATGCCTCGGGCGCAGGCCCTCTTCGAGAAGCGCGGCCCCCGCCCCTACGAGGCGGACGTGTACCGGCGCCTGGGCAACGTCTACTTCGACCAGACGAAGTACCCGGCCGCCATCGAGGCGTACCGGCTGGTGCTCCAGAAGGACCCGCTCGCCCCGGACGCGCCCCGGCTGCAGCAGCGCATCGTCCAGGCCTATACGGGCGACCGGCTGATGGTGGAGTCCTTCACCGAGTCGGAGCAGCTGGCCACCCTCTACCAGCCGGGCACCGCCTGGTACGAGAAGAACAAGGGCGACCCGGAGGTGCTCTCCGAGGCGAACGCCCTGGTCGAGCGCAGCCTGTACGGCACCGCCACGTACCACCACCAGCAGGCGCTGGTGTTCAAGCAGGAAGGCAAGTTCGAGCAGGCCAACACGGGCTTCCAGGTGGCCGCGCGCGCGTACGGCGCCTACCTGGAGCGCTTCCCCCGCAGCAAGAGCGCGGGCGAGATGCGCTTCTACCACGCTGAGTGCCTCTACAACTCCTTCCAGTTCGCCGCCGCCGCGAAGGGCTACGAGCTGGTGCGCGACACGGGAGTGGCGGACAAGCACCGCGATGACTCCGCCCTCAACGCGGTGCTCGCGTGGCAGCAGCAGCTCGTCCTCGACGTGCAGTCCGGGGCGGCGCCGGACCTGAAGCCCCTGCGCTCCACCGAGCGCCCCGAGGGCGAGGTGGTGAAGCCCGTCGCCTTCACGGCCACCGAGCAGAAGCTCGTCGTCGCGTCGGACAAGTACCTGGCCATGCTCCCCAAGGGCGAGAAGGCGCCGGGCATCGCCTACAAGGCCGCGGAGCTGCACTACTCGCACAACGACTTCCCCGAGGCGCGTCGGCGCTTCGAGTCCATCGTCCAGACGTACCCGAAGCACGAGGTGGCGAAGTACTCCACCAACCTCATCGTCGAGACGTTCCTCATCGACAAGGACTGGAAGAGCGTGGAGGAGGTCAGCGCGCGGCTGGCCAGCAACTCGCAGGTCATCGACCCGTCGAGCGACCTCCACAAGGACCTGGTCAAGTTCAAGCTCGCCGGCCGCTTCAAGCTGGCCGACCAGCTCATGGCCGAGGGGAAGAACGACGAGGCCGCGAAGAAGTACATCGCGCTGGTCGACGAGGAGCCGCGCCACGAGTTCGCGGACAAGGCGCTCAACAACGCCGCGGTGGCCTACGAGAACACGCGCCGCTTCGACTCCGCGCTGAAGCTGTACGAGCGCATCTACCGCGAGTACCCGAAGTCGCCGCTGGCGGACGCTGCGCTGTTCCGGGTGGCCGTGAATGCGGAGAACTCGTACGACTTCGACAAGGCGGTGGCCAACTACCAGAAGCTGGTGAAGGACTACCCGGCGTCGAAGGACCGCGAGGCGGCGCTCTTCAACACGGGCCGCCTGCTGGAGGGCCAGCAGCGCTACCCCGAGGCGGCGGCGGCCTTCCTGCGCTACGCGGACCTGTTCCCCAACGCCGAGGACGCGCCGAAGAACCAGTACCGCGCCGCCATCATCTACGAGAAGCAGGGCAACCCACGCGGGCAGATTCGCGCGCTCCAGGAGTTCGTGACCAAGTTCTCCCGCAAGCCCGGCCAGGTGGAGCTGGTGGTGGACGCGTACCGGCGCATGGGTGACGCGCACGACAAGCTGGGCAACGAGCGCGAGGCGCAGCGCGCGTGGACGCAGGCGGCGGGCGAGTTCGACCGGCGCAAGCTCCAGCCGGACACGTACCCGCTGGCGGCGGACGCGGCCGCCTATGGCCGCTTCCAGGCGGCGGAGGCCGAGCTGAAGAAGTTCGACCGGCTGCGCATTGGCGGCCGGGGCAAGGCGCTAGAGCGCAGCTTCACGGCGAAGCGCAACGCGGTGAAGTCCGTCAACGAGGCCTACGCGCGCGTCTACCCGTACAAGCGGCTGGAGTGGACGCTGGCGGCGCTGTACCGGCGCGGTCATGCGCTGGAGCGCTTCGCCAACACCATCATCGAGACGCCGGTGCCGGTGGAGGTGAAGCGGCTGGGCGAGGAGGCGGTGGTCGTCTACCAGGACCAGCTCGCGCAGCAGACGACGGCGCTGGAAGAGGCCGCGGTGGAGAGCTACGCGGCCACGCTGGCGGAGGCGAGGAAGAATCGCATCTCCAACGAGTGGACGCGCCGCACGCTGGAAGCGCTCAACCGCTTCCGCCCCAAGGAATACCCGGTGCTGAAGGAGCCCAAGCAGGCCCTCTCCTCGGACGGCGCCTACCCGGATGGACTGGTGGGCAGCGTGGACGGACCGAGGACGCCTGACCCCACCAGCCCGGAAGCCCCGAAGCTGTCCGGCGGAGGTGACAAGTGAGCTCCACCCCGCGCATCCCCGGCGCCCGTGCGCTCGCCGCCGTGGCGCTCGCGTCCGGACTGCTGCTGTCCGCGTGTGCCTCTGGCCCTCAGCCAGTCCCCGACACCACAGCGACTGCGCCCGCGACGGACGGCACCGCCGCCACTCCCGATGCGGGCACGGCCGGCATGGAAGCCAGGGCCGCGACGCCCCTGGCGCGTCCCGAGCCTGCTCGCGGCCCTGCGCGGGACTTCGCGCGCGCGGTGGAGATTGCCCACCAGGGCGAGCTGACCGCGGCCGAGGCGGCGCTGCAGGCGCTGACGCGGGAGCAGCCGAAGCTCGACTACGCGTGGACGAACCTGGGCATCGTGCAGGAGCGCCTGGGCCGGCCCGACGACGCCGAGCGCTCCTACCGGCAGGCGCTGGCGGTGGCTCCCGAGCAGGAGGCCGCCTGGGACTGCCTCGCGCGCCTGTATGGCCGCACGGGCCGCGCGGTGAAGCTGGAGGCGGAGCTGCGCGGGCTGCTCGATGCCCGGAAGGACTCGGTGCCGCTGCGCACCGCGCTGGCCATCACCCTGCTCCAGCAGAAGAAGCACGAGTCCGCCGCCGCCGAGGCCAAGCTGGCGCTCAAGGGCGATGAGCGCCACGTGCGCGCCATGCAGGTGCTGGCGCAGGTCTACTACCGCGAGGGCAAGTACGAGCTGTCGCGCATGGTGCTGGAGAACGCCCGAGCCATCGACGCCGGAGAAGCCGCCACGCACAACGCGCTGGGGCTGGTGTACCTGGCCCTCAAGGCGCGGCCGCAGGCGCTGGAGGCGTTCAAGGAGGCCGCGCGGCTGCGCCCGGACTTCGCCGAGGCGCGCAACAACTTCGGCGCCCTGCTCAACGAGGCGCAGGACTACCCCGCCGCCGTCGCGGAGCTGGAGGCCGCGGTGCGGGCCGCGCCGGACTTCGCCTCCGCGCGCCTCAACCTGGGCAACGCGTACCGGGGCCAGGGGGACTTCGCCCGCGCCCGGGCCGAGTACGAGCAGGTCCTCAAGCTGCGGCCGGACTCGGCGGACCCGCTCTTCAACCTCGCCATCCTCTACCTGGACGTGGAGCCGCCCGAGGTGGACACGCTCGAGCGCTACAAGACGGTCATCAGCTACTTCGAGCAGTACCAGGGCAAGGGCGGCAAGGACGAGCGCATCGACCAGTACGTGAAGGACGCGCGCAAGGGCATCGAGCGCGAGGAGCGCCGACGCGAGCGCGAGCGCAAGGACCAGCTCCGCAAGGCCGAGGAGCAGCAGAAGGCCGAGGCCGACAAGGCCGCCGCCGAGAAGGCCGCTGCCGAGAAACTCGCCGCTGAGCAGAAGGCCGCCGCCGAGAAGCAGGCCCAGCCCGCCGCCGAGGCGCCTCCCCCGGCCCCCAAGGGCAAGAAGGCGAAGGCCCCGCCGAAGAAGAAGTCCACCGCCGCCACCGCCGAGGCCTCCGAGGGAACTCCGTCACCCGGCGCGGTGTCCCAGCCTGGGGGGGCACCCTCTCCCACCAATCCCTCCCCTGCCCCCGCGCCGGCCGGCTCGGGTAAGCTCGCCACCGACTCCCAGTAAGGCCGCCATGCGCACCGCCCTCGCCCTCCTCATGCTGCTCGCCGCCGCGCCCGTGCTCGCGCAGGACTCCGCGTCCTCGGGCAGTGGCACATCCGGCGCCAGCCCGGCTCCGAGCACGGGCAAGAAGCCGCGCAAGGTCATCCGCCTGGATGCCATCACCGTCGAGGGGCGCATCCAGAAGCCCCAGGCCTTCTACATCCTTCCACGCTCCAACCTGAGCTTCGACGAGCTGAGCCGCACGGAGACCTTCGTGCCCAAGGTCGTCAAGAGCGTGGAGCAGGACCCCTTCTAACCATGGCAGCCACTCCGCAGACCAAGCTGCTCCGCGTCGGCGTCATCCAGAACGGCCGCATCGTCGAGGAGCACCACGTCCGGCGCGACAATGTGACCATCGGTCACGACGCCCGGAACACCATCGTCCTGCCCTCGGCCGACAACCGGCCGGCCCGCTTCGCGCTGCTGGAGAACCAGGGCCAGCAGTTCCAGCTCGTCATCGACGAGACGATGCAGGGCCGCGTCAACCTCGGCTCCTCGGACGTGGACTTCGACTCGCTACGCTCGCAGGGCATGGCCACCCGCCGCGGCGACCTCTACGTCCTGCCGCTGCAGGAGACCGCCCGCGGCAAGGTGGAGCTGGGCGACGTCACCCTCTTCTTCCAGTTCGTCGCGCCGCCTCTCGAGGAGGCCAGGCCGGTGCTGCCCGCGGACATCCGCGTCAGCCGCTGGCAGACGATGGACCGCGTCTTCTTCGGCATCCTCGCGGCCTCGCTCTTCCTGCACTTCTCCGGCGCCGCGCTCATCATCTCCGCCGAGGCCCCCAAGGAGCCCGAGCTGGCCCTGGACCAGTTGGATGACCGCTTCGTGCGCGCCATCATCCCCCAGCGCCCGGTGGAGGCCCCGCGCGTCGCCGACTCCGGCGCCGCCGAGGCGCCCAAGGACGACAAGCCGGGCGATGAGGGCAAGGACGCGGCGGACAAGCCCGCGGCCAACAAGCCCGCCGGTGACGCCGCCGAGCGCCGCGCCGAGGTGGTGAAGAAGGTCGCCGGCAAGGGCCTGCTCAAGATTCTCGGCTCCAACAGCGGCGGGGGCCAGGGCGCCTTCGCGGACGTGCTGGGTGGGGCCAGTGGTGGCGGGGACATCGCCGCGGCGCTGGCTGGCGCGGGCGGCGTGGGCGTGGCCACCGAGGCCTCCGTGGGCGGCGGCACCGGCCCGCGCGGCGGCGGTGCCGGCACGGTGACGGGCATCGGCGAGGTGGGCACCCAGGGCGGCGGCAAGGTGGACCTGGGCACCAAGAAGGAGACCGCGGTGCAGGGCCGGGTGCAGGACGCGACCCCGGACGTGGAGAGCTCGGACGTGGACCGCGCGGCGCTGGCCCGCTACGTCCGCTCGCGCCTCAAGTCCATCCAGAGCTGCTACGAGAAGGAGCTGAAGCGGAACCCCAACCTCAAGGGCAAGGTGGTGGTGCGCTTCGTCATCAAGCCCTCGGGCCGGGCCGGCGAAATCGAAATCGAGGAGAACACCCTGGGCAGCGAGGCGGTGGGCAGCTGCATCCGCACCACCATCCGCAACTGGGCGTTCCCCTTCAAGCCCGACTCAGACACCGCCGTTTCCTATCCCTTCGTCTTCTCTCCGGCGGGCTAGGCTCTGGGGCACCATGGAGAAGCTGTCCGTCATCGCCTCTTCACCCCTCTTCGAGATGCTCTCCCCCGCGGAGCTCACCCGGCTGGCCGAGCTCGCCCGGGTGCGGCGCTTCGGTGCCGGTGAGGTCGTCTTCGAGGAGGGAGACCTGGGCGACAGCCTCTTCGTCATCGTCGACGGCCAGGTGGAAGTCGTCCGTCGCCAGCCCGGCGGCGAGGTGCACCCCCTCACCGTCCTGTCCTCCCCCGAGTTCTTCGGGGAGATGGGCCTCATCGACAAGGACTACCGCTCCGCCACCGTGCGCGCGAAGACGGATGCCAACCTGCTACAGCTCACCGCGCAGGACCTCCGCGCCTTCCGTCAGGCCCACGGCGAGGGCTTCACCTTCGTCGTCGTCAACATCGCCCGAAGCCTGTCTGCTCGCCTGCGGGAGGCCAATGTCCGCCTCGCGGGTAAGGCGTGAAAACCCCGCTGGAGTCGGCCCGGCGTCGGTTTGACACCCCACCCCCCGGACTCTACGCTTTGACCTTCTTGGAAGGGCCGGGAGAGCCGTGAGGCGCATGCGCACCGTGGGAACGCTCGTCGTGGTACTCGCCGCCGGGGTGGCGCTGGCGCAGGGCCAGGCACTGGCGCCGTCCCAGCCCGTGGCCAAGCCGCCCGCCCCCGCCCTGTCCGCCTTCGAGAAGGCCGACGACGTGCCGGACGGCGAGAAGCTCGAGCGCAGCACCCAGGCCCTGGGCGTCATGCGCGAGGTGCTCCGCCAGGTGCTGGGCAAGGTGGAAGAGGCGCGGCGCACCAAGGACGTGGTGAAGCTCAACTGCGCCAACGAGAAGCTCACCCAGATCAAGGGCCTGCTGCGCATCTCCGAGCAGGCCGACGTGTCGCTCCAGGAGGCCCTCTCCACCAAGGAGACCTCCACCAGCGACCACGAATACACCAAGGTCATGATCGCGCGGCAGAAGGTGGGGCAGCTGCGCTCCGAGGCCGAGGAGTGCATCGGCCAGCTGGCCTTCCGCACGGACGAGAACCTCTTCGTGGAGGTTGAAGAGCCGGAGAACCTGCCTGGAGGGGACCCCACCCGCCCGCCGCCCCCGGACGTCATCGTCGTCCGCCCGCCTCCGGCCAGCCCCATCCGGTAGCACCCCGTGTGCCCTCCGGCTCACCGAGCAAGTCTCCATCCTGTGTCCAACAATGATTTCGGCCCGGGGGAATGCGCGTGTTATGACGCCATGGGCCGTGAGCGCGAAAGGTGGGAGAGGGTACCCCTGCCACCTGGGAAGTCCTTCTGAGCCATGAAGCAGCAGCCAGGGAAATTCTGGGGGGGATGGGGTGTGCTGGCGCTGCTGGCGCTCGGCGGCACCGCCACGGCCCAGGACTCCGTCGCGGCTCCGGCCTCGGGTGGCAATGGCATCAAGGTGGGCAGCGGACGGCTGCACCCGTACTTCGACCTGGAGACGCGGCTCGACAGCGGTGTGGGCTACTTCGCCCAGCCCGCGGGTGAGGCGCCGAACCCGTCGGGCCTCTCGACGAACCTGTCCGGTGAGTTCGCGATGCACTTCCGGCCGGGGTTCCGCCTGGAAGTGCCCTCCTCCAAGCTGGCCCTCAACCTCGCCGGCAACCTGGACTACGTGCTGTACACGGGCCTGATGACGCCCGACTCGGGCGCGGCCTCGTACCTGGCGGGCGCGGCGGACCTGCTGGCGCGCCTCAACCCGGACGCCCCGCTGTCGCTGGAGGTGTCGGACCAGTTCGTGCGCTCGGACCGCACGCGCACGGCGGCCATTGGCGCGGGCGTGCTCAGCCTCTTCAACGAGGCGCGGGTGAGATTGCCGTGGAGGCCGGGTGGCGGCGCGGTGGAGCTCACGCCCGGCGCGGCCTACGCGGTGGAGTTCTTCCAGCCGCTGGGCGCCACCAACCCGGTGGACTGCACGGAGGGGGTGTGCGACCCGCTCACGGCGGACCGGTTCGACTACGGCAACCTGCGCTTCGGGCTGGAGGGCCGCTGGCGCTTCCTGCCGAAGACGGCCGTGGTGCTGGACACCGGCGTGGACCTGCGCAGCTACTTCAACGACGGCAGCCCGGACGCCACGCTGCTGCGCGCGATGATGGGCGTGGCGGGCCTCGTGTCGCCCCGCGTGGCGGTGACGGCCAAGGCGGGCTGGGGGCAGAACCTGGCGGCCACGGGCGGTGGCACCTTCATCGCCCAGTTGGAGGGCACGTACCTCTTCAGCCCCACCATGACCTTCAAGGGCGGCTACCTGCGCACGCTGGAGCCGGTGGCGGCCTACGGCCTGTTCACCGACAACCGCGGCTACGGGGAGGTGCGGGCCCTCCTGGGCGGCAAGCTGGGGCTGCACGCGGGCGGCGCGGTGGACTTCCTCGGCTTCACCGGCGAGCGCACCGACACGCTCATCAGCCTGGACGCGGGCCCCGAGTACCAGTTCCGCCCGTGGCTCAGCGGAGCGGCCGGCTACACGCTGAGCTCCCGTTCGTCCTCCGTGGCGGGCGGCGGCCTCAACTACACGCGCCATGAGGGGTATGTTCGCCTCTCGGTGACGTACTGAAGCGCACCGCCCCTGCCCTGGCGACACGCCGGGGCGCCCCATTCCGGATGAAGACTTCTCGCTCCTCCCTGGCCGTGGTGCTCCTCGCGGCGCTCCCCGCGTGCTTCGGCACGGCCCGCCCACCGCCTCCGACGCCCACGCCAGCAGCCGAGGCGGGCGAGGCGCGCGCGGGCGGCGGCACGCTGGGCCCCGGGGACGTGGTGGAGGTGCGCGTCTTCCAGGAGCCCGAGCACTCCGGCACCTGGCGCGTGTCCCCCGAGGGCACCATCGACTATCCCCTGTGCGGCAAGGTGCCGCTGGAGGGGAAGACGCCCAGCGGGGCGGCGGACGCGCTGCAGACGTGCCTTGCGCGCTACGTGCGCCGGCCGCAGGTGTCGGTGCTCATCCGCGAGTACAACTCGCAGAAGGTCTTCGTCTTCGGCGAGGTGCAGAAGCCCGGCACCTTCCCGGTGGACGGGGAGATGTCCATCGTCCAGGCGATTACGCTGGCGGGCGGCTTCACCAAGCTGGCGGCGAAGAACAACACGCTGGTGACGCGCGTGGTGGACGGGCAGGAGCGCAAGATTCGCGTGCCCGTCGAGGACATCGGCGTGGGGCGCGAGAAGAACTTCCTGCTCCAGCCCGGCGACATCGTCTTCGTGCCGGAGAGCTTCTTCTAGCCGCGCGGCTTCCAGCCCAGGTCGTCCACGAAGCGCTTCGCCTCGGTCAGCAGCTCCGGGGCCAGCGCGGGGGCCGCGGCCACCACGTCCCCACGCATGACGCTGAAGGGCGCGCCGGTGACGTGGCGGATGACGCCGCCAGCCTCCTCCACCAGCAGCGAGCCCGCGGCGATGTCCCACGGCTTGAGGCCGAACTCGAAGAAGCCGTCGAAGCGCCCCGCCGCCACGTAGGCCAGGTCCAAGGCGGCGCTGCCGGTGCGGCGCATGCCCTGGGCGCGGAGGATGAAGCGGTTGAAGAGGCCCACCGGCCCCTCCGGGCGCTCGCGCACGTCGTACGGGAAGCCCGTGCACAGCAGGGCCTTGTCCAGCGTGGCGACGCCGCTGGCGCGCAGCGGGCGGCCATTCAGCGTGGCGCCCTCGCCCCGCGCGGCGGAGAACAGCTCGTCCAGCATCGGGTCATAGACGACGCCCGCGAGGATGCCGTCCGGGCCTTCCACGGCCACGCTGACGCAGAAGTGGGGCACGCGGTGGGCGTAGTTGGTGGTGCCGTCCAGCGGGTCCACCAGCCAGCGCAGGGGGTTGGTGCCCTCGGAGGCGCCGCTCTCCTCGGCGAGGATGGCGTGCGTCGGGTGGCGCCCGCGGATGAAGGCCAGCAGCGCCTCCTCCGAGGCCTTGTCCGCGTCCGTCACCAGGTCGATGCCGCCCTTGTACTCAACCGTGCGCTCGCCCAGGAAACGGTCCGCGAGGATGCGGCCGGCGAGGCGGGCGCCCTCCTCCGCGGTGCGGCGCAGGGTGGCGGGCGTGTCCTGGGACATGACGGCTCTTTCCTTTGCTAGGGCGCGGGCTCGGCGAGCAGCGCCTCGAGGTGCGACTGGTAGCGCGTGACGAACTCCTCGGCGAAGCCCTCCTCGACGTGGCGCACCACGCCGCGGCGGTCGATGTAATAGCTGGTGGGCATGCCCTTCACCTTCAACGTGCGCTCGGCCACCTGGGCGTTCTCGTCCAGGAGGATGGGCAGCCCCACCTTCGTCTCCTGGAGGAAGGGGGCAATGGCGCGCGCGTCCTCGTCCACGTTGAGCGCGTAGATTTTCAGGCCCCGGCCCGCGTACTCGCGCGCGAGGTTCTCATAGAAGGGCAGCGCGTCCCGGCACGGCTCGCACCACGTGGCCCACACGTCCAGCAGCACCACGCTGCCCCTGTCGCTGGCGAGGTCATACGGCTCGCCACCCGGGTAGCGCTTCACCTGGAACACCAGCGGAGCGCCCGCTCGGGCCTCCGGCGACGCCTCCGCGCCGCCGCCGCTCGGAGCGGGACTCGTCAGCGGCGGCAGCGTGGACTTCGCGCAGCCAGCCAGCGAGAGGGTGCTCGCGAGGACCGCGAGGAACAAAGGCGTGCGCATGTCAGGTCCCCATCCGTGCCTTGAGGGCGGTGAGCAGCTTGTCGATGAAGCCGCCGAAGGCGCCGTTGCTCATGACGAGCAGCACGTCGCCGTGGCGGGACTCGCGGGCCACCAGGTCCACCAGCGCCTGCACGTCCGTGGAGCCCTCCGCGGCGATGCCCTGGGCCTTGAGGTCGTCCACCAGCTTGCGGACGTCCAATTCCTGGTCCACGGGCACCTTGTCGTGGCGCTCGGGCACCTTGAGGCTGGCGCGGGCCGCGCCGGTGAAGGCGTGGGCGTAGTCCTCCTGGTGGATGTTGCGGCGGCTGGTGTTGGAGCGCGGCTCGAAGATGGCCCACAGCCTCCGCTCGGGGTAGCGGTGGTGGACGGCGGCGATGGTCTCCCGCACCGCGGTGGGGTGGTGCGCGAAGTCGTCCACCACCATGATGCCGCCCGGCTCGCCGCGCAGCTCCTGCCGGCGCTTCACGCCGCTGAACGTCCCCAGGCCCTTGCGCACTTCCTCGAAGGACAGGCCCAGGCCGCGCGCCGCGGCGATGACAGCCAGCGCGTTCTCCACGTTGTGCAGGCCGCCCATGGGCAGGTCCACCGTGCCCAGCGACTGCCCGCGCTCCACCACGTCGAAGCGCGCGCCCGCGGGGCCGAAGGACACGTTGCGCGGCGTGTAGTCCGCGTCCGCGCCCTCCTTCGCCACGTACGTCACCACGCGCCCCTTGCAGCCCTCGCGCGCCAGCTTCACGGCGTTGGGGTACGCGGAGCAGACGACGAGCTGCCCGTCCTGCGGAATCAGCCGGACGAACTTCTCGAAGGTGGCCTCGTAGTGGGGCAAGTCGCGGAAGATGTCCGCGTGGTCGAACTCCACGCTGGTGAGGATGGCGGTGCGCGGCCGGTAGTGGAGGAACTTGGAGCCCTTGTCCCAGTACGCGGTGTCGTACTCGTCGCCCTCGACGACGAAGTGCGGGCCCTTCCCCACGCGGTAGTTGCCCGAGTAGTTCTGGGTGACGCCGCCCACGAGGAAGGACGGGTCCTTCCCGGCCTCCACCAGCACGTGGGCCATCATGGAGGACGTCGTCGTCTTCCCGTGCGTGCCGGCCACCACCACCGAGTGCGAGCGGTCCAGGAAGAGCGAGCCCAGCGCGGCGGGGAAGCTCATCTGCTTGAGGCCGCGCTCGCGGACGGCGGTGGCCTCCGGGTTCACCCGGCGGATGACGTTGCCGATGATGACGAGGTCCGGCTTCGCCGCGTCCAGGTTCTCCGGACGGTAGGGCGAGGAGGCCGGAATGCCCCACGCCTTGAGCATGTCGCTCATGGGCGGGTAGACATTCTCGTCGCTGCCGGTAACTTCATAGCCGGCGGCCTTGAGCATGCCGGCGAAGGAGCCCATGCCGGTGCCGGCCACACCCACCAGGTGGATGCGGCGCACGCTGCCGGGTTCGAGAGTCTCGAGGACGTTTCCGTTGTCGTCAGCCATGCGTTCCCTGCTTCAAGTCGGTGAGCTCGAGCGCCTCCACGACGAGGTCGTGGAAGACAGGTCGGAAGTCGCGGATGCGCACTTCCTGGCGGCCGTTGGCCACGCGGTTGGTGACGAGCGCCACCACCAGCGCGCGGCGCAGGTCCACCCAGAGACTGGTGCCGGTGAAGCCCAGGTGCCCCACGGCCCCCGGCGGCGTGTCGCCGAGGTAGTGGCCCGCGCTGGACATCGTCGCCGACGGCGAGTCGAAGCCCATGGAGCGCGTGCTGCCCGCCACCAGCGAATCGGTGGCCAGCAGGCGGTGCCACAGCGGGCCGGGCGCAAGCGCGGCGCCACCGGAGCACCCGTCCAGCACGGCCTGCCCGAAGCGGGCCACGTCCACCGCGGTGCCGAAGAGGCCCGCGTGCCCGGCCACGCCGTCCATCACCCAGGCATTGTCGTCGTCCACCTCTCCGGGCCGCGTGGGCGCCGTGGGCACGTCCTTCCACAGTCCCTCCTGGCCGGGCGCGGGCTCGCGCGGGCGCGTGGCGCCGGTGGGCGCGGGGGTGGCGTCCGCGGGGAAGTCCGTGAGGCGATGGAAGCGCGCGGACAGGCCCAGCGGCTCGGCGATGTGGCGCGTGAAGAGCACGTCCAGCGGCGCGTCCGCGGCGCGGGAGAGGATTTCGCCGAGGAGGATGAAACCCACGTCGCTGTACGCGGCGCGGGTGCGCGGCTCGGCGGCGAGCGGCGTGGCGGCGGCGGCCTGCACGACTTCCTCGCGAACACGGGCGCGCAGGGCGGAGGGGCAGTCCGCGTCGAGCAGCTCCGGGTGCGCGGTGAGCGCCTGGGCGAAGAAGGGCACGAAGGGCGGCAGGCCCGAGCGGTGGTAGAGCAGGTCCGCCACGGTGGCGCCCGCGTTGCCCACGGGCGAGCCGGGGAAGTAGCGGGACACGAGCGTGTCCGGGCCCACCTTCCCTTCCGTCCACAGGCGCAGGAACAGGGTGGCGGTGCTCATCGCCTTGGTGACGGAGGCAAGGTCGAAGCGCGTGTCACCGGAGACCTTGCCCACCACGCCGCCGAAGACCTGGACGCCCCGGTGCAGGACGACGGCCTGGGCGGCAGGGAAGACGCCAATCTTGCAGGCCTCGTCGAGGACGGTCTGCAGAATCGCGATGGGGTGGGGACTGCCGCTCATTCGCGCACGGCTCCTTCGAGGAAGGTGAGGCGCGCGGCGTCCGCGTCCAACCGGACCTGGGTGCCCAGGGCGACGGGGTAGTTGAGCTCACCGTGGCCGATGGGGAAGCCGGCGGCGCAGGGCAGGCCCGCCTCCCTCGCCAGCTCGCGGAGCACGTCCGCGCCGGAGTAGCCCGAGTCCCGCTCCTCGCACGAGGAGAAGTCACCCAGGACGATGCCGCGCACGCGCGAGAAGACGCCCGCCAGTCGCAGGTGCGTCCACATGCGGTCGAGGCGGTAGGGGCGCTCGGTGACGTCCTCCAGCAAGAGCACCGCGCCGTCGAGCGGCGGCATGTACGACGTGCCGATGAGCCGGGAGAGGACGGAGAGGTTGCCTCCGACGAGGTGCCCCTCCGCCATGCCGGGCACGTAGGTGGCCGTACCCGTCAGCGGCGGCGGAGCCTCCGGCGACTCCAGGAGGCGGAACAGGTAGTCACGCACTTCCGGAGGCTGCTTGCCGAGCTGCGTGAGGACGGGCCCGTGGATGGAGACCCGGCCGAGCACCTGCAAGGCGCCGTGGATGGAGGTGACGTCGGAGAAGCCGACGAAGGCGTTGGACGCGGCGTCGGCGAAGGGGAGGTCCGGGAGCATCCGGGCGCTGCCGTAGCCGCCGCGCGCGCAGAAGATGGCTCGGGCCTCGCGGTCCAGCAGGGCGCGGGAGAGCTCCTCGATGCGCCGGGGGTCCTCGCCCGCGAGGTAGCGGTGGGAGGAGAAGATGTCGGGGCGGTGGACGGGGGTGTACCGCTCCGCGATGACGGCGAGGCCCACCTCGAAGCCGGGGCGGTCGAAGGCGGAGGCGGGAGCGACGACATGGACGGTGTCGCGGGGACGGAGCGAGAGGGGCTTGAGCCAGCGCACGTGGCGCTTCATAGCACCCGGGCCGTGGGGGGCACGTCGATTCGAGGCACGGGGGCCCGAAGCGTTGAGTACCCCTGTCCGTCGTAACGAGGACACTGCGGCCGCTCGAAGCCCCCTTCCCTACCCGGCCGACCGCTCCATCACCGCGGCGAAGAAGGCGTCGGTGCCGTGCCGGTGCGGCGCGACGAAGAGGAACTCGTCCCGGACACAGGCGGCCGGGAGCCAGCCCGCACCCGGGCGCACGAGGCGGAACTCGGGCCGGGAGGCCAGGAACGCGGTGACGATGTCCTCGTTCTCCGCGCGGTTCACCGTGCAGGTGGCGTAGACGAGCCGGCCGCCGGGACGCACGAGGTCCCCGGCGTGCTGGAGGATGTCCTGCTGGAGCGGCGGGAAGTGGGCGAGGACCTCCGGCCCGGAGTGGAAGCGCAGGTCGGGGCCCCGGCGGAGCGAGCCCAGCTCCGAGCACGGGGCGTCCACCAGGACGCGGTCGGCGCCGAGGTTCGGGCTCGGCGGGGAGCGGAGCACCTGCACGCGGGTGAGGCCCGCGCGGGCGGCGCGCTGGAGGAGCCTGTCCAGCCGCTCGGGGTCCGGGTCGTGGGCCATCAGCCGACCGGCGTCCTTCATCTCCGCGCCCAGGAGGAGCGTCTTGCCCCCGGCGCCCGCGCACAGGTCGAGCACCGTCTCCCCGGGGCGGGCCTCCACCAGGAGGCCGAGGAGCTGGCTGCCCTCGTCCTGGACCTCGAAGAGGCCCTCGCGGAGGGAGGGGAGACCGTAGAGGTTGGGACGGGGGCCCTCGACGAGGAGCGCCAGGGGGCTCCAGGAGCCGGGGCGGGTGGTGACGCCCTCGGAGCGCAGGCGCTCGGCGAGGGCGTCGCGGGAGGTCCGCAGCGGGTTGGCGCGGAGGGTGATGGGGCCGGGGACGTTGAGGTGGGCGCAGAAGTCCTCGGCCTCGGGACCCAGCTCGCGGGCGAAGTGGTCGGCGAGCCAGTCCGGCAGGGAGGCCCGGAGGGCGAGCGTGGGGGCTTCCCCGGTGACGAGGACGGGGGGCGGCCCCTCCCCCACCCCGGCCAGGGCGGCGGCCTCCGGGGCGGGCACGCCGGCCAGGCCGTGCAGCAGGGCGTAGAGGAGGAAGGGAGGCGTGGCGTCGTCACGGCCGAGGAGGAAGCCGAGGCGGCGGCGCCACAGGCCCACGTTGAAGACGGCCTCCTTGAGGGCCTGGCGCTGCCCCCGGGAGAGGTGCCGGTGGTCTCGGAGGGTGCGGTCCAGGACGCGCTCGGCCGCGGAGCCGGCGAGCACCTGGGCGATGGCCTCCGAGGCGATGGAGACCAGACCGGCCAGCGCCGACCAGGGCTGCGAGTGAAGCCGGGAGAGCGGATCAAACGGGACTGTTGACAGGGAGGGCTCCGTTCTCTAGAAAGCGCGTCATCACGGCGACGCAGTGCCGCCGTGTGCCGGTCATATTCCCCGATAGCTCAGCCGGTAGAGCGGGTGACTGTTAATCACTAGGTCCGAGGTTCGAGTCCTCGTCGGGGAGCAAGAAATGCAGGGCCTTGGGCGAAAGTCCAAGGCCCTTTTTCTTTTGCCCTCTCTGCCCGTGATCAAGATACGGGCAGCTCCCGGACGTTCGCCCCAATGGAGGGCGCGGGCGCATGGGCGAGAGCACGAGCAAGAGCCAGGACTCGAACAGCTCAAGCGCTTCGAGACCGACCCGGAGCACTACAGCCCGGCGGGCTCGCCGCACGAGGCGCCCATCTACCTCGATGCGCCGCTCGCGGCTGAATTCCTCGCCTGCTCGCGCGACGTGGACAAAACAGCGCCACCTGGGTGAAGAAGCAGCAGGGCTACCTCGCGTGGTGGGCCGACCAGTTCAGGGGCCAGAACCTGTGGAAGGTCACGCTCCTGGACGACATCCTCAAGCGCCTCTACTCCTGACTGCGCAAGGTGAAGCACGTCCTCTCCGTGGCCGAAGGACCCGACGTTCGGACGGCTCACCGTGCCCCAGGCCGGAGCAGTGGAAGCGGACCAAGGTCAGGCCCCGGTAGCACTCACTGCCTGCTCGCACGCGAGCACCTTGCGCCTCACTGGAGTGACGGAATGGACGTGAAGCCGGCACCGGCTGGCATGTCTCGGAACTGGTGCGCTTCGGAACCTGTCAACGCGGATGAGACAGCGAGTTCGAGAGATTACTGCGCAGCCTCCTGTGAGTTGGCGAGCCGCCCAGGGTTGTTGATCCAGACTGCGTTCGGAAGGGCCTGCGGCCTGGGTGCGCCACAAGGGAAGCGCTCGGGGTGAGCGTGGCGCGAACGCCTTCGGTGTAGAGCTTGTCCCTGGCTCGGTGCAAGTACCGCGGAGCGCTGGCCCAGGGGAAAGCCTCTCGCAACTGCTGCTTCGTCCATTCCTCCGTCGGGTGCGCTGTCACATTGCTCCAGGAGGAAACCTCCACCATCTCCATCGATGGCCAGGAGCGCGACCTCTTCGTCTCCGCGAACGTGTCGTGTGTGACGGGGAAGTCCTCCTCGCGCGCCTGTGTCTCCGCGCATGGATGACTGGCGCTCGCGGGCGTGCTGGCGCTGCTCGGCTGCTGGCGTCGTCTTCGCGCGAAGGTCCGACGCCTCGCCGCGTTCCTGGGGCTCACCGGTGCGGTCGGCGGTTCGCGGCCCTTCCCTGTCACGGCCCCGTCGATTCGCGGCGGCAGGCGGATGCATGTCATGGACTTTGTGTCCATCGTACTCAAGTGCTTTTCGACTGCTGGCCTGAGGACACTGGCCATCCATGTGTTGCGCACCGAACCGTTGGGCGCAAGGAGGGGTGCCGTTCATTCCAGGGGGGGACGGTCCATTCCGGGCTCCATCCTGCTCCTCGGGGGAAGACACTCGATGCGAAGCCGTCCTGGTGTGCCGTGGTCGTGGGGACTGGGCGTGATGCTGGCCTTGTCACTGGGGGCGTGTGGTGTGGAGTCTTTGGAGGAGAAGGTCCGTCCTCCGGAAGAGGGAGTGTCGCAAGAGGACGACGGAGCGTTGACGCGTGAGCGTCCGCAAGCCTCGTTGACGTGGGACCCGTATGCGGACGCGGTGGCGTCGGGCACCACGGCGACGGTTCTCAACGCGAGCGCGGCGCTGGGCGCTCCGGACGGGCAGGCCGCGACACTGCTGGGCTTGCTCAACGCGGCGCTGGTGCTGGACCTGGGTCAGGGCGAGGAAGGCACCGGCGACCTGCGCGTCTACTACCGGGGCCTGTCGTTGGCGCTGGTGGCCCAGGTGGACTTCCTGAAGGCGGATGGGACCTTCATCGGCTCCAGCTCGTTGCACCTGGTGGAGCTGGGCCTGGGGACGCATATCGCCGTGGCGACGTACCCGGGGAACGTGCCCTATCGCTACGTGCGCCTGAGGGGTGCGGTCGCGCTCTACCTGGTGGACGCGGTGGAGACGTCGCTGCGGCCCGTCTGTGGTGACGGAGTGCTGAGCGGATTCGAAGTCTGTGACGACGGCAATCAACTCTCGGGAGACGGCTGCAACAGCGTCTGCCAGGTGGAGCCGGGCTACACCTGCACGGGAGCGCCGACAGTGTGTACCGACATCGACGAGTGCGCCGCCGGTACCGACAACTGCAACGAAAACGCCACCTGCACCAACATCGGGGGCTCCT
The DNA here is from genome assembly GCF_010894435.1 of Pyxidicoccus trucidator. Classification (NCBI taxonomy): domain Bacteria; kingdom Pseudomonadati; phylum Myxococcota; class Myxococcia; order Myxococcales; family Myxococcaceae; genus Pyxidicoccus; species Pyxidicoccus trucidator. The sequence continues at coordinate 159,661 of NZ_JAAIXZ010000001.1, forward strand.
TCACCTGCGCCTGCAATGCGGGGTACGAGGGCGACGGCGTGACCTGCACCAGCACCGACGAGTGCGCCGCAAACCCCTGCCTGAACGGTGGCACCTGCATCGACGGCGTGGGTAGCTACACCTGCAAGTGCGCGCCCACCTACGAGGGGAACAACTGCCAGTCTTGCTCAGGCACCCTCGCGGACTGCAACGCGAACTCGTCCGACGGCTGCGAGGTGAACCTCCAGAGCGACGTCGACAGTTGCGGCGCCTGCGGCATCGTGTGCTCGACGGGCCAGATCTGCTCGAACGCCACCTGCCAGACCGCCCCCACCGGCCAGGTCCCCGGCACGCCGGTCAGCTCCCCCGCGAACCACAACCCGCTGGCCCCGGCGGTCGCCGATGTGAATGGCGACGGCAAGCTCGACATCCTGGTGACCAATGCCGAATCCGGGTCGACCCAGACTCCCTCTGGCTCGCTCTCCGTCTTCCTGGGGAATGGCGACGCCAGCGTCCAGTCGGAGGTCAACTACGGGAGCGCCTCGCTCTCCAGCAACGCGGTCGTGGCCGTGGACGTGGACGGCGACGGGTGGCTCGACGCCGTCACCGTCAACGGCCAGACCAACCTGCCCCTCATCAACGGAGACATCAGCGTCTACAAGAACCTGGGCTCGAGCGCGCCCGGGACCTTCGGCGCGCCGACGAGCTTCACCACTGGCACCCCGGGCTCCGTCCACCTCTGCACCGGGGACTTCGATCACAACGGGGTGGCTGACATCGCCACGACCAGCGTGACCCAGAGCCAGGTGAGCGTGCTCTTCGGCACCGGCGCGGGCAACTTCGGCGCGCCCACGTTCATCGGCATCCAGAGCACCGGCGGCACTCAGTCGACCATCGCCTGCCGTGACCTGAACAGCGATGGCTTCTCCGATATCGTGGTGACGAGCCCCGCCAGCGCACGCCTGTCGGTCCTCATCAACCAGGGAGACGGCACGTTCGCCGCACCCGTCGCCTACAGCAATTCCGCCAGCGGCCAGACGGCGGGCATCGCCTTCGGCGACGCCGACGGCGACGGCACGCTCGACATCCTCTCGAACGGCGCGGCCGGCCGGTACCTCTTCTTCTTCAAAGGGAACGGCAACGGCACCTTCGCGAGCGGCGTTCAGTCAACCGCCGCGGCCGCTACGGCCGCCAACTCGGCGCTGGGCGTCGTGGCCGGTGACTTCAACGGCGATGGCAAGCTCGACGCCTACATCCTCGTTACAGCGGCCTCGGGCGGCGTCCGCCCGATGACCGGCAACGGCAATGGAGGCTTCACCTCGGGCACCGTCGTCACGACTGGCGCCTCGCCTGGCCTCAACGCCATCGCCACCGCGGACATGGACGCGGATGGGTACGCCGATCTCATCCTGACCAACAGGGGCTCCGGCACAGTGACCGTGGTCCCCAACGGACTCTAAGTCGCTGTCCGCGATACCGCGATGGGGCGGTGTGCCCTGAGTTCAGCGCGGTCTCGGTAGGAGAATCGGTGCGCCGCGTGCTTCGCGCGCGGCGCACCGAAAGACGCGCAGGCGCCTGACCCGACCTCACCTCCACAGAGGCCGTATTCCACACGGGTGCAGGACCACGCGGCGTGCTCGGATCAACGTGTGTCACGAGCCAGCCGCATGGGGCCACCCGTAGCCAGGGACATGGGGTCTGGTTTCCGCGCGCAGTGCGCAGCAGATCCGGGTGATGGCTTGGAGGGTGTCGAGTTTCTGCGCGCCGATACCCACCGGGGATGGGGCATTGCGTCGCTGGCTCGGGCTGCTGCGCGCTGGGCGCGCTTTTCGTAGAATCCCACGCCATGAACCTCCTCACCTTCGGTCTCAACGTAACTTTGGACGGGTGCACCGATCACACCCAGGGCATCGCGGACGACGAGCTGCACGACTATTGGACGCAGCTCATGGAGCAGAGCGGGGCGATGCTCTTCGGGCGCAACACCTACGAGCTGATGGAGGGAGCCTGGCCCGCGGTGGCACGCGACGAAAAGGCGCCGCGCGCGATGCGCGAGTGGGCACAGAAGCTTGAGGCGAAGGCAAAGTACGTCGTGTCGGGCTCGCGGAGCGACTTTCCGTGGCAGAACACGATCAAGGTGGAGGGTGACCTTCGCGAGGCGATCTCGGCGCTGAAAGCGAAGACCGAGCGGGGTGTCCTCGTCGGAGCGCCCAAGCTCGCGGCTGCGCTCGAGGAGTTGGGGCTCATCGACGAGTACCGCATCGTCGTTCATCCCATCATCAGTGGCCGCGGGCCGACGTTGTTTCATGGCCTGTCGAGTGCGCGGCATCTCGAGCTCCTATCGACGCAGCGGTTCAAGTCCGGCGTGCAGGCGCTCCACTTCCGTCGCAAAGCGGGATGACCGTGGAAGGACCCGAGCGCTTCACCGGCGGCTGCCTGTGCGGCAGCGTCCGCATCGTCGCGTCGGGACGGCCGTACCGCGTCGGCGTGTGCCACTGCCTCGACTGCCGAACGCATCGCGGCACGCTCTTTCATGCCTCTGCGATCTTCCCGCAGGAGGATCCCAGTCTCGGCCTTCTCCCCCGCAGAGCGAGATGGGGCCTCTTCTCCGCCGCCGACTGGGCTCTCTGGAGCGCTCTTTCGCCCGTTTTGGGGAGGGTGTGACGGGCCTGGGTAATGGATCGCAGTCGGGTCACCCAAGTTGTTCGTAGCGGGGGCGGCCAAGCGGATCGCAGTTCGGAGCAGTTGGGGCGGCGGGCCGTTCACCCTGGAGATGGTTGGAAGAAACGCGGCCAGCAGGTGGGGTTGAGCGCCTACCCGGCTGGTCATCCCGTGCATCCTCGCGCGGCCACGAGCACTGCCAGCGCGGTGCGCCCAGGGACGCGCGCGGTGGGCGTGGAACTCGAGGAGCGCTACTGCGAAGTGGCCGCGCGGAGACTGGAAGCGGCGGGACACGACGGAGCGGCCAAGGCCGCCTGATGGCGAGCGCGCCGGCTCCAGAACATGGGCCGGCCCTTCAGAGGGACTTCGCGCAGGCAGCCCAGTCGGCCATGTAGCACTCACCCTTGTGGATGCGACCCACGCCGTGAGGGCACTTCCCCGGCTCCGATGACTTCACCTTCACCCAGCACTTCGGGCGCCGCTCCAGGTCAGAGGCAAAGTCGTCGCCTGGCCCTGGTGCGATGGCTTGTCCCTCCGCTGTGCGGCCTCGAAGCACAACAACGGCCACTGCCGCTCCGGCAAGGAGGACCGCAACTACAATCGCAAAAACCCTCATCCGATTCATGCCGTCTCCCGGGGAGTCAGCAAGGATACAGCGGTTCGGTGGATGGCGTGGCTGGCGGCGCATCGGGGGGCGCAGCCCAGGGCCTCGCTCGCGGCGCACTCCACGCACTCCACGCGCTCCAGCAGCGAGCGCAGGAGCGCGCGTTCGGTCGGGTCATCGTGGGGAGTAGAGGGAAGCGGGTCACCAGGTGAGCGGCAGTTCGTGCACGCCGAGCAGGTTCTCATCCTTCTTGAAGCGGACCTCCTCCAGCGGCACGGCCAGCCGCAACGTGGGGATGCGCTGGAACAGCGTCTTGAACACCACCTCGAACTCGATGAGGGCCAGCGCGCGCCCCGTGCACAGGTGGATGCCATGGCCGAAGGCGAAGTTGCGGTGCGCTTCCCGGTGGAGGTCCAAGCGGTCCGGCTCCTCGAAGACCGTTCCGTCGCGGTTGGCGGAGTCCGGCTGCGCGAGGATGCCCTCCCCGGCGCGAATGAGCTGGCCGCCCACGGTGACGTCCACCGTGGCGACGCGCTGCCGGGCGAGATGGGAGACATTGACGAAGCGCAGGAGCTCCTGGACAGCCGCGGTGATGGCGGCGGGGTCCTCCAGCTCACGGAACTTCCCGAGCTGCTCGGGGTGGATGAGCAGCGCCAATGTCCCCAGGCCGAACATGTACGCGGACGGCCCGTGCCCGGCGTAGTACAGCGCGTGGAACAGGGAGGCCGCGTCCGGAGGGCTCAGCCTTCCCGTCGCCACCTGCTCCGTGACGACGCGACCGATGAGCGTGTCGCCAGGCTCACGCAGGTTCGCCTCCACCAACCGTAGGAAGAAGTCATCCAGCGCCATCAGGGCCGCCCTCGCCTCCTCGCGGGAGGACGCGCGGGAGCCGACGGTCCGACTGAGGACATGCAGGTCGTCAGCGCCGTCATGGGGCACGCCGAGCAGGTCGCCAATGACTTGCAGGGCAACGGGGAGCGCGAACGCCGCCATCAGGTCCGCCGGTTTCGGGCCGGCCAGCATCGCGTCGAGCGCCGCGTCCACGGTGGCCTGGATGCGCGGCCTCAGGGCTTCCATCCGCCGGGGCATGAACTCCTGCACGAGCATGGCCCGCTGCACCCGGTACTCCGCATCAGGGCGAAGGAAGAAGGCCAGCGGCCTCCCCTGCCGTGCCGCCGCCGCGGGCGACAGGTGCGGGAACCCTGGCAGTGTGGAGTCCGCGACCAGCCGGGGATCTCCCAGGACCGTCAACACGTCGTTGTAGCGACTCACCAGCCACGGCGTGTTTCCGTCCCACAACCGCACGGGGCAGACCGGGGCTTCCTGCCGCAGCCGCTTGTATTCAGCGGGAGGCTCCAGTGGGAGGCTCCAGTCCTTGGGGAAGGGATAGGAAGGGCTCATCGGGGTGCTCCTGTTCGGTCGAGCCGGGCAGCGACTCCCGCCACGGTGGGGTGCTGGTACAGCTCGCGCAGGCTGAGGTCCTGGCCCATTTCGCTCCGGATCCGGACCGCGACTTCGACAAGCTGCAAGGAATGGCCGCCGCGCTGGAAGAAGTCGTCGTCCGGAGCGACCGAGGCGACCTTCAGCACGTCAGCGAAGATGCGGCTGAGGTGTTGTTCCCTCGCCCCCATCGGGGAGCGCGGAAGCGAGGTCCGCGCATGGGGGGTCGCGGTCCGCAAGATTTCCTCGTAGGCCGCGAGCAGCCCCTCGATGAAGGCGGGCTCGAAGAGACTCTCATCGAATTCGGCCCACACGGTGTACGCGCCGTCGGAGCGTTCCTCCACCCGAAGGGTGAGCTCGAACTTCGCGGAGGGGAGGTCCAGCAGGGGCTCCGTCACCTCGCAGCCGTGCAATGACAGTGCTCCCGCCGTGCCTGCCGGATGGTACGCGAAGTTGACCTGGACGACGGGAGACCGCGTCGGGTCTCTCGGCGGGGCCAGGTCCGCGACGAGCTGCTCGAAGGGCAGGTCCTTGTGCGCGTAGGCAGCCACCGTGGCCGCCGCCACCCGGGTGAGCAGCTCGCGAAAGTCGGGGTCGCCGCGCAGGTCCACCTGGAGCACGACGGTGTTGACGAAGAACCCGAGCACCCGCTCGACCTCAGGCAAGTCCCGGTTGGCCACGGCCAGTCCCAGCAGCACCTGCTCCCGTCCCGCACGGTGCCTGAGCACGAGGCCGCAGGCGGCGGCCAGCACCGTGAACACCGTCTGACGCTCGGTGCTCGCGAGGGCGCGCACGCCGTGGGCGACGGCGGCGGGCAGCACCCGGTGCATGCGCTGTCCCCGCCCCAGCACGGGACGCGGGGAGACGAGGTCCAGGAACAGGGGGACGCCCGACAGCTGCTCCCTCCACCAGTGCGACAGCGATTCGCGCCGCTCGGCGGTGAGCTGCTCGCGCTGCCATGCGGCCCAGTCCACGTACTGCACGGGCAGCTCGGGCAGGCCAGTGGGCTCCCCCAGGAGCGCCGCCCGGTACGCGATGGCCAGCTCCTCGGTGAAGACCTGGAGCGAGGCGCCGTCCGCCACCAGCAGGTGCACGGCGAAGACGAGGACGTGCGTCCGGGGCTCCAGCCGCATCACGGTGAGTCGCAGCAAGGGACCGTGCTCCAGTTCGAATGGCCGGGCCGCCTCCTCGTGCGCGTGTCGCAGGGCCTCGGCCTCGGTCGCGACCTCCAGGAAGTGAATATGCCCGTGCCCTTCCGGAGACACCTGCTGCTGCGTCCCCAGCGGGAAGACGGTGCGCAGCGGTTCGTGCCGTGCCACCAGCACGTCCAGGGCCTCCCGCAGGGCCTGCGGGTCCAGGGGCCCCGTCACGCGGTGGCAGCGAACGGTGGCGTGGGCCGCCCCGGTGGGGTCCATCCGGTGCAGGAAGCACAGTCGCTGCTGGGCGAACGACATCGGGAACGCGGTCGTCATCCGCGTGGCAGCCTCTTGATGAGGGGCTTCGCGACCGGGGCCTCCGCGAGCGCGTGGGCCAGCTGCGCGATGGTCGGCCCGGTGAGAATCGTAGCGAGCCCGACCTCCCGTCCCACCATCCGGCTCAGCCGGGAGGCCAGCCGCATCGCCTGCAACGAATGCATGCCGAGCGCGAGCAGACTCTCATGGACATCCACCCGGCTCACGCCCAGGAGCTCGGAGACCACCGCCGCGACGCGGACCTCGGCCTCGGTCCTCGGCGCCGTGTAGGGCGCGTCCGGACGCCGGTCGGTCGCGGGCAGCCGAGAGTGGTCCACCTTCCCGTTCGGAGTCAGCGGCCAGGACTCCAGGACGATGACCTCCGAAGGCACCAGATGCGCCGGCACCCTGCGCGCCAGGTCCTCGCGCACGGCCTGCGCCGACACCGGGGTTGCCGACCCGGCCACGACATAGCCCACGAGGCAAGGCTCCCCCCCGCGCGAGTCGACGCGCGCGAGGGCATCCACCACGCCGGGATGCGCGGCCAGGGCGGCACGCACCTCGGCCAGCTCCACCCGGACGCCACGGACCTTCACCTGTTCATCACGGCGGCCCAGGAACTCGATGACGCCTCCGGGCAACCACCGGGCCAGGTCCCCACTGCGATAGAGCCGCGCACCCGGATGTGAGCCGAAGGGGTCCGGCACGAACCGCTCGGCGGTGAGGCCCGGCAGGTCGCGGTAGCCCCTCGCGACACCGGCCCCACCGATGCAGAGCTCCCCCACGGCACCCGGCGGAGCCACCTGCCCGTGCGCGTCGAGCACCACGAGGTGCGCATTGAACAGCGGTCGCCCGATGGGCACGTGGGTGGCTTCGGAGTCGACCCCGTCGTCGAGCCGATGTCCGCTGGCCATGACGGTGATTTCCGTGGGGCCGTAGCCGTTCGTCAGCTTCGTGAAGCCTCCGCGCTCGAGCGTGCGGAACGCCTCCAGGGGGAAGACATCCCCGCCCACCACCACGCGGTCCAGGGCGGCGAAGGCCTCCGGAGCGTCGGCCGCCAACCGGGGCAGCACCACGGGGGGAATCACCGCATGCGTGATTCGCTGTTCGATGAGACAGCGGGCCAGCCCCGGCACGTCCCAGCCCGGCGGCAGGAAGTGGACCGCGGCGCCGTTGAGCAGCGCGCCCCAGACCTCCAGCACCGAGATATCGAAGGTCACCGACGCCATCGCCAGCATCGTCTTGCCAGGTCCCAGGTCCTCGGCCAGGGCCGTCCGGTACAGCAAGGACACGACCGAGTGATGCTCGATTTGAACGCCCTTGGGTCTGCCCGTCGACCCAGACGTGTAGAGGACGTAGGCGAGGTCCGACGGACTCCCCTCCGGCAGCGGCGGCCCGGACGACGCCGGGGGCAGCGCATCCAGCACGACGGTGGGCAGGCCGGTGAGCCGGCCCGCCAGCGCCGCCGTGGTGACGAGGGCGCGGGCCCCGGCCTCCTGCATGAGCGGCTCCAGCCAGGCCGGAGGAGCGCCTGGGTCCAGCGACAAGAAGGCCGCCCCCGCCATGAGGATTCCCAGCTGGGCCACGACCAGCTCCGCCGAGCGGGGGATGCACACCGCCACGAGCGCCCCACGGCCGACGCCCAGGCCACGCAGGTGGTGCGCCAGGTGCTCCGCCCGACGCGTCAGCTCGGCATAGGTCAGCACGCTGTCGCCGGACCTCACCGCGGGGGCGTCGGGCGCGCGACGGGTCCACTGGGCGAACAAGTCGTGCACCCGGTACGAGGGGGCCTCCTGGCGTGGGCCCACGCTGACGAGTGCGCGCCGGTCCGCGTCGTTCAGCAGCGACAGCCTGGACACGCGGGTGTCCGGCGCGTCTGTGATTGAGCGCAAGAGCTGCTGATACGCGGACAGCATGCCGGTGATGAAGAAGTCCTCGAAGAGGTCGGAGTCGAACTCCCACGAGAGCAGGATGCCGCTCAGGGAAGAGCGGGGACTGGAGCGCACGGGGGCCTCCGAACGGGGAATGCTCACCACGTCCCCACCCAGCCGTTGGATGTGCCCCGGCTCGGCGTACAGCGGCACCGCGACGACCGACAGCTCGAACTTGGCCGAGCCGTTGCCCAGTCCCTCCACGAAGGAGACGTCGAGGGGTGACGCGTCGAGCGTGCCCACCGACGAGTCGTGGAAGTTGAACATCGTCTGTATCAACGGATTGAGGCCACCCTGATGCCGCGCGGGCGACTGCGCGAAGATCTGCTCATAGGGCAGCTCCTGGTGGTCATAGACCTCCAGCGTGGTGCGCCGCACCCGCGCCAGGAACTCCTCGAACGAAGGGTCCCCGTCCAGCCGGCCCCGCAGGACGACCGTGTTGATGAACATGCCCAGCATGCCCTCGGTGTCCTGCCAGCGCCGGTTGGCGACCGAGGAGCCGACGAGCAGGTCCTGGGAGCCGGTGTACCGGTGCAGGAGGACGAAGAACGCGGAGAGGAGCGTGGTGAAGAGGGACGCGTGGTTGCGGTCCGCCAGTGCCTGGAGGCGGCGCGCGAGGTCGCCGTCCAGCTCCACCCGGGGAGCCACCCCCCGAAACCGTCTTCCGCCGGGAGCCGCGCGGCGGGGGAGCTGGAGTCGGGTCTCCGCGCCCTCCAATTCCTGATGCCAGAAGCGGCGCTGCGCCGCGGCGGCCTCGGTCCCCACCCACTCCCGCTGCCAGCGCGCATAATCGGAGTACTGCACCGCCAGCGCGGGGCGTCGCACCTGGCCGTGGCGGACATGTTCGGCGTAGCCGTTGAGCAGCTCGCGCACGAAGACGTTGAAGGACCAGCCGTCGTGCACGATGTGGTGTTCGACGTGCACGAAGAGGTGCTCCTGCGCGCCCAGTCGCAGCAGCCGCCAGCGGAAGGGCCGGCCTTCGGCGAGCGCGAACGGGGCCTGCACCGCGTCCCGGACAGCCTCCGCCACCCGGGTGGCCAGCAGCGCTTCGTCCACGCCGCTGAAGTCCTGGAGCGGGAGCTCCACCTCCCACGGGGCTTCCAGCTCACACCGCAGCTCTCCATCCACTTCGGGGAAGCGGGAGCGCATCACGTCGTGGCGACGCACGATGTCGGTGAGGCTCGCCTGCAGCGCGGCGAGGTCCAGCGCGCCCGCGAGCCGGAACACCGCCTGCGTGTGGTAGGCCCGCGCGTCCGGGTTGAGCTTGTGCATCAGCCACACCCGCTCCTGGCCGAACGAAGGCGTGAGCGCCATTCCCACGGCGCCGCTCCGCGGGCCCAGGTCCACCCCACCCCGCGCCTCCTTCAAGCGCGCCGCGAGCCGGGCCACCGTGGGGGTCTGGAGTACCTCGCTCAATTCCAACTGCGCGCCCAGCACACGTCGCACCCGGGCCACGAGCTGGGTGGCGAACAGCGAGTGCCCTCCCAGCTCGAACAGGTCGTCATCGCGCCCCACCCGCTCCGTCCCGAGCAGCGCCGCGGCGATGGCCGCCAGCGCCACTTCGCCGGGCGACTCCGGCGGCTGGTAGTCCGTCCGCTCCGCGCGTGGGGGACGGGGCAGCCGCGCCCGGTCCACCTTGCCGCTGGTGTTCAGGGGCCAGGCCTCCACCACGACCACGACATCCGGCACCAGATAGCCGGGAAGCCTGCGTCCAAGCTCCGCGCGCACCGCGTCGCCGGACAGCGCCGCTCCGGTGACGGGCATCACGTAGCCCAGCAGGCGCTCCCGCGTGTCGTCGATGAGGGCGACCGCGTCCCGCACGTCCGGCAGCGCGGCCAGGGCCGCTTCCACCTGGCCCAGCTCGATGCGCGCGCCGCGAATCTTCACCTGGTCGTCGCGCCGGCCCAGGAACTCCAGCGTGCCGTCCGGCAACCACCGGCCCAGGTCGCCGCTGCGGTACAGCCGCCCTCCCGGCACCGGACCGAACGCATCTGGAATGAACCGCTCGGCGGTCAGGTCGGGCCGCCCCAGATACCCGCGCCCGACACCTTCCCCGCCAATGCACAGCTCGCCCGGCACCCCGTCGGGGACGAGGCGCAGGTGCTCATCGAGGATGACCACGTGGTCGTTGGAGAGGGGGCGGCCAATGGGCACGCGCTCCCCCTCCACGGTGTGCACCGTATGGAGCGTGCTGGCCACCGTCACCTCCGTCGGGCCATAGCCGTTGACGAAGCGGTGGTGCGCGCCCCACTGCCGGGCCGTCTCCGGAAGGCACACGTCCCCGGTGCTCATCACCACCTGGAGGTCGGGGAAGCCGCCCGGTTGCAGCGTGCGAAGGACTGTCGCGGGCAGCACCGCGTGGGTGATGCGCCGGTCCACCAGCATGTGGGCCAGCGGCGCGCCGGAGAGCGGCGACGCATCCAGCGTCTCCAGCCGGCCTCCGTTGGGCAGCGCCATCAGCAGGTCGAACAGGGAGGCATCGAACGACGGGTGGAAGAACTGCAGCACCCGCGTGTCCGGCCCCAACGCGCCCAGGAAGTCCCGCTGCGCATGGAGGAGGTTGGCGACGCCGCGATGCTCGGTCATCACCAGCTTGGGCTCGCCCGTCGAACCCGACGTGCAGATGATGTATGCGAGATCCTCCGGGACAAGCGCCGTGTCCTCCACGGCCGCCACGCCGGAGCCCACGTCGGCACCCGACTCCAGGAAGGGCACCCCCGGCACCTCGCTGGCTGGCGAGCCCACCACGAGCGCCGCGCCGACCCTGCGAAGGATGTCCTCGCGCCACGCCTGGGGATGTGACGGCGCCAGGGGCAGATAGGCCGCACCCACGCGCCAGACGGCGATGGCGAGTTCGACGAAGGCACGGCCCCGCTCCAGCACCACCGCGACCACGTCTCCGCGCCCGATGCCCCGGGCCCGCAGGCTGGCGGCCAGGGCACACGTCCGCTCCTCCAGCCGCGCATAGGTGGTTTCAGAGGCACCCTCCGAGAGCGCCACGCGGTCGGCATGCCGCCGGCACTGCGCGGCGATGACGTCCACCACCGAGCGCCACGGTCCATGGTCGACCCTGCCGCCCTGCACGCGGGCAGCCTGCGCTCCGCCGTCCAGCACCCTCCGCACCTCCTCCGGGGTGTGACCCTCGAGCGCCCAGGGACTCTTCAGACGGAGGCTGGAGAGCAGGCGTTCGTACTCGGTTCCTGTCACCAGGGCGGACGGGGGCGTGGGGGGCAAGGGAGCTCCTGGAAGCAATGACATACCTCGCGGCTGCCGCGCGGAGGGGCCGTCCGGCACAGCTCGCTTCCCCGGACCTCTAACACGCGAAAATCCACTGCGACAGCCTTGAATGGATACGGCCCTTGTCTCACGGGCGCCCCGGGCCTTGTCCTGCAGCGAATGAGCATCCGCGGCACCCTCATCTGGTAGAAGGCACGAGGAACGCAGACGAGCAGGATGCAGGAGTGCACCGTGGCCTCGAACAACATCGCTCATCCCCCTGGACTCGGGCTGTCGCTCCTCGCTGTGGGCGATGTCTTCGTGGACCGCGACGACCCGGCGACGGCCTTCCACTCCGCCCGCGACGTCCTGAGCTCCGGTGACGTCGTCTTCGGCAACTGCGAGGGCGTCTTCAGCGACGACATCCAGCGTGCCCCCAGCGCCGGCTCGACGCTCACGGCGCCTGCGGCGAACGCCGCCCCATTGGCCAAGGCGGGCTTCGACATCATGTCATTGGCCAACAACCACAGTCTCGACGGGGGACATGCCGCGCTGCTGTCCATGCGCCGGACCCTGGCCGACCTGGACATCGCCACGGTGGGCGCGGGCGCGAATCTCGCGGAGGCCACCGGGCCCGTGTATCTCGAGCGCAATGGAACACGGCTGGCCTTTCTGGCTTTCAGCTCCGTGTTTCCCTACGGCTATGAGGCGCGCCCGGGTGTCCCCGGTCTGGCTCCCTTCCGTGCACACACCCGATACACTCCCCTGGATCTGAACGTATGGAATCCGGGCATGGCCCCTGTGGTGAGCACCGAGCCGCTGGTCGAGGACCAGAAGGCGTTCATCAACAGCCTCACCGAAGCACGCGCGAAGGCCGACATCGTCGTCGTCAGCTTCCACTGGGGTGACTCCACCGTGCCGTTCTCGCTGACCGACCACGAACGACGGACGGCCCGGCTCGCCATCGACAACGGGGCCGACGTCGTCGTGGGCCACCATCATCACATGCTCCGCGGTGTCGAGTTCCATTCCGGAAAACCCATCTTCTACGGTCTGGGACACTATGTGTTCGACCTGCCGAACCTTGCTGAGCGCCTTGCGAAAGACGGTTACCTGGGCGTGGGACGGCCGGAAGAGATGGCGGCATGGGCCCGCAAGTTCGGCGAGTACATGATTCGCCCGCGGGAGGGCTACCCACTGCTGCCGTTCCACCCGGATTCGAGGCTGACCGGCGCGGCGGTGATCCACATCGCGCCGTCCGGGCGCATCTCCGCCGGCTTCCTGCCCGCGATCATCAATCCAGCCAACGAGCCGATACACGTGTCCGCGGACAGCGACGAAGGCAGGCGGGTGGTCGCCTATCTCGAACGCTGCTGCACGACCGAACAGCTTCCTACAAGGCTGGTCGCCCCTCGGCCCGACTCCGGACTGCCCACCTCGTGCATCGAGTTCGTCTCGACCTCAACCGACTGAGCCGATGCGTGCCCGGAGGTGCTCGGCGAGGCGCACCCGTGTCTGATTCCCGTTACGCGTTCCTCCTACCGTCGAGCCCCTCTTTACGGAGGCCGCAAGGAGAGAGCAGTGGCGCAAAGCGCCAGCGAGATTCCCCAGCTGAAGCGGCAGATGGGGGAGTCGAAAATGTCGGAGCCGACCATGGACGGCTTCTGCTAAGAACGAGCAATATGGCCCTACGAAGTGCGCGGCTCGATAGAGCCAAGCCTAAGGGGCCATACTTCAAGAGGAACTAATGAGCAGCATGCAGCAGGAAGCCCTTAGTCAGGACACTGCTCTTCGCCTGCTCTTGGAGCAGGTCAAACGGCTCTACCGGTCATCCCATGGACGCGAGCTTACTGCGCAAGATTGGTTGACCTTTCAGCGAACCGTCGAAGACTTCAACTGCGCTTCCGGATTCACTCTTCTTGGACCACCGGGCGCCCGAACCCTGCCCATTCTCTTTGAGCCGGCCAGTGTTCTCTTCGAAAGAATCGACCCCGCTAGGTCTGCAGCTCATCGTCGCGCCAGAACCATCCTTCAGGACTATGAGTTCATCTTTCAAATCGTTCGCCATGGAAGGCTGCCAAAGACGGGCGAAAAACTCATGTCCATCATCGCAGAAACGGCAGCAGAGCTGGGACTCACGCCTGGAATGGACCTCTCGCCATTCGAACACGAACTCAACGCTTTTGCGCAGCCGGACTTTCAGTTCCTCGGAGATCCAAGCTACTCGCGCGACGCCGACTTGTTCTTCTGCGAAGGTAAAGACACGCTCAGCATGAAGCTTCAGGACTCACACAAAATACGCGCTCACTTCACTCACAAGGAATGGAGAGTCTGCCTGTTGGGGGTCGACTGCTCGACCGAGCTCAAGTGCGAGGTCCGCGACGAACTAGCCCGTTTGCTTTTCGAGGTGTGGAAACGCGAGCCCGAGCAGCTCAAGCAGCCTCCACTGCAATGGGTCATCCATACACGCATCGACGGGCAAGGATGGACCACCGTTGATTCATGGGTGGCGCCAAACTGCGCGCCGCCACCGACAGAGGTCCGTTGACCTTCCGCCGAGGTGCATTCTCCATAGGGAAATCCAGCCAGAGCATGCGACATTGACCTACTCGATAGGCCGTAAGCGCCATCTGCATCCAACGTGGAGTGCCGTATGCGTATGTTGCCTGGGGCAATTGACCGAATGACGGGCTTGGTAGGAGCAGTCGGGTTGGCCGGATACACAGCCATCCTGCTGAAGTTGGCCTGTGGCTTGTGCCTACCCAATATTCGGTCGCCGCGTCCTAAAGCGCGCCAAAGCTCCATTCGGCAGCGCGTCAAGGCGAGTGAGGCGTGCGCGAAGGGCGTCATCAGCTCGGCATGTCTGCCGAGGCGGTATCTTCCCTGACACAGGGGGTACTCGGCGGAGGAGAAGCTGCGCCTGGTGGCCGAGTGCGAGGTGCCAGGGAGCAGCGTCTCCCTGGTGGCCCGCAAGTACGGCATCAGCTCCAGCCTGCTGTTCCGGTGGCGGCAGTTGAAGGAATCGGGCGGCGTGTCGGGGCTACAAGCCGTCAAGGCCGTGGTGCCCGAGTCCGAGGTGCAAGCGCTCAAGGCTCAGGTGCGCGAGTTGCAGCGGCTGCTGGGCAAGAAGACGCAGGAGGCCGAAATCCTCCGGGAGGTGGCCCGATGGGAGCGGGTGCGAAACAAAGAACGCGCCCAGGTTCGCTGGCGCTTCACCGTCCAGAGCGCTCGCACCAAGCTTGGGCGAGCGTATCCCTGGGCCCAGGCAGCAGCAGCCGCTGCCTGAACCCTTCAAAACCTCTGTGCCGAGCTACTAGTCGATCGATGCGAGCAACGTGTCCAAAGCCTCTACGCATTCTTGAACACGATCAGCATTGACCTTTACTTGCTGGCCGTGGACGTCGTAGTAGCCCTGATCCATGGCGGAGAGTGGCCGCCCCAAGTGCGCGGACACCACGCCCGCAGTGTTGAAGTCGCGCAAGGCAACAGCGTAGGCATCGCGGAAAGCTGCCAGCGTCTTCGGTTTCGCGGCACGTATCGTGAAGTAAGCGGGGTGGGTTGAATAGGCCGCGAACAACGTATCAGCCGTCGCGTCAGACAGAGATTTGAACGCGGTCGCCGCACCATCGTACTGCGTCAGTCTGTTACCCACAATAACGTGGATCGCAGGCACGGTCAGTCCGTGTTTCTGTGCCTGCGCCGCGTAAGTCCAGGTACCATAGATTGGATGTGGCGGCGTTTGGCCATGCAGCAATATGAACATTGCGTTGGTCGCCACCCGCGACGAATCATCGGCGTTGACCGGCGTAATCAGTCGTTGCGCAGCCGATACGGCAAGCTCCGTGTAGATAGAGAAACTCGGATTCGTATCAATGAAGACCATCCATTCCTCATCCTTCGCTTCGGCGATCTTGTCGATGAGGTTTGCGAAGATCTGATGAATCCACTTCCAAGGCTGTATAGTAGGCGTCAGCGCAGGCGCCGCTGCAGCAGCGGAAATAGCCGGCGCCATTGGTTCGAGATTGCCGTCCCCGCACAGCAGGAAAACATTATCAGGCATCAATTTATTATAGTCGTTAGCGCCAACAACATAGCGCCACGGGTTCGGCAGCGGGGCGCCGGCACCACCAGCTATCACAGTACTGAGATAGCCCACGACGGTCTTGGGTGTGGCCTCTGTACACAGGTCGAGAACGTGCTGCTCGCCTGCAGTTCCTCCGCCCAATAACATCATGCTGGAGTTCGCCTGGGGACAGAGATCGATGACCAAAACATTCACGTCCGGATGCGCCTCGGCGTACCTGGATGCCAAGTGGAACGCTATGGTGCTCTTTCCGACACCTCCCTTGTTGTTCCAGATCGCGTAGCTTCGCAGAACCGTCATTTTTCGGAATCCTTTCAGTGCGTGCTGGGAGCGGCCAGTGGGACTGGAAGTATATGCGGAATGGGGACGCCCTTGCAGGGCGGGCTGGAGCAGGGAGAGGGAGGTGGCCAGGGCCAGAAGGACGTGCGCCGCGCCGGTGGAGGGGCCAAGCAACCCGCTTTGGGCACACTTGTCCCTACCCCAAATTTAGTCGCTGCGTCACGGTAAGTGTCAAGAGTGCTCACCATCACCGGAATACGCAGCTACTGTAACGGCACCGGCATCGCACGGAAGCCCCACATACCAACATCACCACCGACCAACTGAGGATTACCTCACGAATTCTGCCGAACATCTGAAGCAGGCATCGAGTTCTTGGGACGCTGACCAGGGCCCGTCCACTTCAGCCATTCCCACGTATCCGGAATCCCAGAGGCGCGGAAGAAGAACAGTGGATCGGTTTCAGCCGTGCCTTGCAGGTTGGGATGGCCCGCCTTGTAACACGCCGTGCCTCCCGGAAGCCTATAGGCGAACCTCTCGACAGCGGCACTCCCCCACAGAAACCAAGTCGCATGAGGCCACGTCTCAGTGATGTGCTTCACGATCAGGCGGCGAACTGTCGTCCATGCCTTTCTGTGTGTATGCGGCTCGTCGACGCGCGTCGACAGGGACGTATTCAAAGGCAGAATTCCTACCTGCTGCCAGTAATCGAACAATTCTTCGGGTGCCAGCAGATAGAAGTCGCCGGCGTCAGCGGCCCTAGCCGCTTCCTTATAAGAAGGACGATGGGCGTGCTTGGTACTCCAGTCGGTGGCTGTCATGTAGAACAAACGCACCAGCGAGCGCACCGCTGCAGCTTCGTTGACGGAGCCATCGGCGTTTTCGGAGTAACGCTCCGCAAGGGCCATCCATGTCCTCAGGTTCCCAACTTCCAGGGCGAACCCGGTGGCTAGGCCGGCTTGGGAATACGGGTCCTGCCCAACGACCACGGCCTGCACTCTCGGCACCTGAAGGAACCGGAGGATGCAGTCCGGCAGCGGTGTACAAGTCCCTGCGTCGACATCAGCCGCAATCCGTTCTTCGGCCCTCTCGAGGGCATCTCGGAATTTGCGGTTGCCGGCAAGCGGCTGCCATGCCGGAGCATAAGGTACATTGATGTCGCAGAATCGAAGCGGCTCCTGGCGCAGTGCTCGTTTCCTGGCCATAGTCCGGCCCCCTTGGTTATTTGTGATTAACCGCCTACTCGCGAGAGTATCGGCAGGAAGGTACCTGTGCTTACCCCATCCGCGTCCGTTTGGCGCGATGGGGTGCGTGTTCCGGAGCATGCCGAGCACCGATTCCGGGCCAAGGTGAGCAGCGATTCCAGAGCAAGGTGAGCAGCAGTTCCGGGGATGCAGAGCAGGCCTTCCGGTGAAGCCGAGCACCTGCGGTGAGGGGGCGGTCGACAGGAGCGTTGACGGCGCCGGGCAGCAGCAGGCCACTCCGCCCTCCCGATTCGGAGGTGGAGATGGCGGCCAAGAGGCAGTCCGCGCAGCAAGTACGGGTAGACGGGATGCTCGGGATGGGGCCGGCTGGTGTGCGGACCCCGCGCCATGCCCTCCAGTCCCATGATGCGCATGAGCCGCTGCCCCCGCTTGCGGTTGACCTCATGCCCCTCGGCCCCGAGCGCCACCGTCATTCGCCGGCTGCCGTCGTAGGGGCGCTCGAGGTAGAGCGCGTCGATGCGACGCATGAGTTGCAGCTCCTCGTCGCTCACCTCGACGGGCTGGTAGTACACGCCATGGCGCTTGCCCAACTGCGCCAGGCTCTCCTTCTCCGCTGACTCCCATTACTCCAGAAGCCCGACAGACTGAGCCAGTCACCCATGCGAGTTCGTCAAGAAGTAGCGGGCACCTGCTTGGCGATATCGATGATCGCGGCGCGTACGAAGGCGCACGCCTCGTCGTCATCCAGCACGGCGGGCCAGAGCAGGTCCAGGCCGCCAACGGGGTGCGCGAAGGGGAAGGACGCGCTGCGAAGGTGCGGTCGCTGCCGCAGGACATGCGCCGCGAAGACATCGGGCAAGGTCGCTACCAACTGGCTGCCGTCAACGATGGCGCCGATCGCGCTGAAGCTCGCGACCGAGCAGCGGACGCGTCGCTCGACGCCGAACCTGTCCTCGACCGTGCCGCGGAGGTCTCCGTTGAAGGAGACGATGACGTGCTCCTGCGCGAGATACGCGCGCTTGCTGGGTCGCGCGCCGAGGTGCACGTGGCGCGGGTCGAACAGGCAGACGAAGTGGCCACGGATGAGAGGCGTTCGCAGAATGGCCTGCGGCAGCGTGTCGATGACCGTGGCCGCGAGGTCGACGCGACGGGTCGCCAGCGCCTCGACCACCGTGCGGAACTGGACCGGCGTGCAGACGAGCCGCATGTTGGGCGCGTCGCGCCCGAGCCGGCGCAGCAGCGGTGGCAGCAGCCATTCGTCCGCGAAGTCAGCGAGTCCGAGGCGGATGATCCGCTCGCTCTTGCGCGGATCGAAGCGCGCCGGTGCGAGCGAGGCCTGGAGCATCGCCTCGAGCAGAGGACGGACCTCGGTCACGAGACGTACTGCCCTGCTCGTCAAGATCACGCCGCGGCCGTGGCGCACGAGCATCGGCGTGTCCAGCGACTCGCTGAGCCGGGAGAGCGCCGCGCTCACCGCCGACTGCGTGAGGTAGAGCCGCGCGGCCGCTTTCGTGACCGAGCCCGCGTCGGCGACGGCGACGAGCACGCGCAGCAGGTTGAGGTCGAGACTCCTGGCACGAACAACGTTCATGATTGCCATGCATGCTATTTGCTAGTGTGAATCGTGGCCAGCGTTAGATTTGAGCCCATGACGAATACAGACAAACTCGGCGGCCGATTCACGTTCCCCGGCACATCGCTCACGGTGCACCGCATGGGCTACGGCGCCATGCAGCTCGCGGGCCCGCACGTCTGGGGACCGCCGCGTGATCCCGAAGCGGCTGCAGCGGTGCTACGCGAGGCGATCGCGATCGGCATTGACCACATCGACACGAGCGACGCCTACGGGCCACACGTCACGAATCAGCTCATTCACGCCACGCTGCATCCGTATCCCAAGAACGTCGTGATCGTGTCAAAGGTGGGTGGGCGGCGTGGCACGGACAGGTCGTGGCTCCCGGCGCTATCGCCCGCCGAGGTCCGCTCGGGCATCCAGGACAACCTGCGCAACCTCGGGCTCGACGCAATCGACGTCGTGAACTTGCGCATGATGAGCATGACGCCAACGGAGGGCCCTCTCGACAAAGAGCTCGCCGTCCTCATCGAACTCAAGCGTGAGGGGCTCGTTCGACACATCGGCCTCAGCAACGTGACGGCGCGTCAGGTCGAGCAGGCGCAAGCGCTCACCGAGATCGTGTGCGTGCAGAACCACTACAACCTGGCGCATCGAGGAGACGACGCGCTCATCGACGCGCTGGCGAAGCAGGGCATCGCCTACGTGCCGTTCTTCCCGCTCGGCGGCTTCACGCCGCTCCAGTCCTCGACGCTGTCGGAAGTGTCGAACGAGCTGGGCGCGACGCCGATGCAGGTCGCGCTCGCGTGGCTGCTGCACCGCGCGCCGAACATCCTGCTCATCCCGGGCACGTCGTCGGTCGCGCACCTGCGCGAGAACGTGGCTGCGGCGTCGCTCGTGCTGCCGGAGAAGAGCATCACCGCGCTCGACGGGATCGCGCGTTGACAGCTGCGCCTACCCAAAATTCGGTCGCTGCGTCATGGGTGCGTCAAGGGCAATTTCGGCAGTGCGTCAAGGCGGGTGAGCGAAGCGCGGGGAGGGCATCGTCAGCTCGGTGTGTCCGCCGAGGCGACAACCTCCCTGATACAGGGGGGGCCATTGCCCCCATATAGCCCCTCCGGCATCTCTAGGCGGGAGGGTAGCGGTCGATTTCATGCAACGGTGTCGCCCGGCCTGTCTCTTCCCATCAGGAGGGGGCGTTCATGCCCCCCATGACTCCTCGGGAGGACGACATGAAGGCGACGACGCGGTACCTGGTGCTTCTCTCCATGCTGGTGGTGGGCTGTGGTGGCTCGAACGAAGACGATGTGGACGAGGACACCAACTCGTTCCCCGAGACTATTGAGTGTGGCGACACAAGCTGCAAGCGCGCCACTCAATACTGCGCGACCATTGCAAGCGCTGAAACGAGCCATGTGTGTCTGAATAAGAAGGAGAGCTGCAAGAGCTGCGACTGCGTGGATATGGAAACAGACCTCGCCATCCAGACCGGGCGCCATGACTGCACCGCGACCGCCAGGCTCGATGTGTACTTCACATGCGCCTATTATGATGATGTGGACTATATCAAGACCTCCTGCACCGTACGTGCTCGCTGAGAGCACAAGACGGATAGGGACGAGGGACTCGTGGTGGATGTCGCGGGGCCTTCGAGCGCCGGGGCTCCTGGCTCATGCCAGCGGCGGGGTCACTTCGTTGCGGGCACGGGGTTGACGGTGGTGGCCTGGCGCGACGCCTGGAGCGCGGGAGGCGATGCCGTCAGCGAGCCCAGGTAGAGCCGGCCGTGGAAGCCGTGGGGCTGCTGGGAGGTGAAGAGGTTCAGGCCAGCGGCCTGCTTGGAGGACTGCCGTGCCTCGAGCGTCGGGCTGATGCCGAAGACGTTGCACTCCACCTCCTCGTCCCAGACGCTGTAGCGGCAGGCGAACTGGGTGCCGCGCTGGAAGCCCACGTCCAGGGCACGCACCGAGGGCAGGGCATGTGCCACGCGAGAGCCCATGGGCTCGAGGTCGCCATCCCAGCTCACCTCCGTGGTGCGCGCGTGGACGCTGCCCGTGAGCACCAGCGTCCAGGCCTGGGGGCGCTTCGACTGGGCGTTCAGCAGGTGCTGGGCCAGCTGCGCCTCGCGCTCATTGCCATGAGCCTTGTCGGAGTCGATGGCGGCCACGGCCACGTCCTTTCCGGAGACGCGCAAGCGGCGGGCCTGCTCGACGAGCCACAGCATGGCGCGGCTGCTGCGCCCGTCCTGGTATGTCCGGCGCCAGAAAGCGCTCCCCGCGAGAAGCTCCTGAACGGCCGCTGAATCGCCGTCGCTGGCGAGGTAGCGCTCGAGGAGCGGCTGCTCGGAGACGGGAATGGACAGCGCCAGTGTCACCGGCAGTTCCTGGGCCGTGGCCTCGCACACCATCCGCAGCGCCGCGAACGGCACCTCCTGCGTGCCCAGGGGGTCCGCCACGAGCAGGACGCCTCCCGCGGAGAACAGGGACGAGGCTCCCTCCACGGGAGCACCACACGCGGGAGCGGTGGAGGTGGCGGGGGTCCCCCCCTCCTCGCCCCAGCTCTCCATCACCACCGAGCGAATGGGAACGGGGGGATTGCCGCCCACCAGCTCCAGCGCGGGAGCCATCTCCAGCCGCTCCAGGAGCTTCTGCTCGATGCCCATGTCGCGGAAGCCGTGCGCCGGCCGGTAGCCCTCCAGCCCAGGGACATTGGTGAAGGCATCCGGCACGGACACGGACACGGAGAGCTGCTCGCTGGACCGACCGGAGGCCTCCGCGGCGAAGCTCCCCTCCTGGGTGTACCTGATGCGAAAGACTCGAACGAGTGCCTGCCGGGGCCCGAGCCGCTCTCCCTGGATGTAGTAGCGCTCGGGGGGGACGACGTCCGGAATGAAGGAGGAGAACATCTCCAGTCCCCCCTCCTTCTCCATCACGTCATAGCGGTTCTTCTCCAGGATGTACCGGGCCGTCATCATCGCGTCCTCGGCGGGCACCTGATAGACGACCTCGCGCGTGGGCGTCTCGTACCGACCCGTCTCCGGGTTGTACTGGGTGGCGATACCTCGCGTGGCGGTGGCGCATCCCACGCACCCCAGGAGCCCCAGCATCATTCCAAGCCGTCGCATCACTTCCTCCATGAGCCACAGGCACTGGAGGCAGGCTTGGGGCGCGTAGGACATATTGACATCGCCCGGTTGACGTTTGAAGTGGACCCCGTGCGCGCCCTGCTCGCTTCTGCGCGAATCGACATCCCGCTTGCCGTAGTGACGTCTCCCGGCCGGACACCCAGGAATCGGGCTTCGATGCCTCCACTGCCCGGCCGCAAGCGCCTCTACTTCAGCAGCGACGAGTACAACCCTTCGCGGCGCGGCAGCGCCCCGACTTCACCCGGCTGCGTATGCGCCTGCGGCGAGCGCGTCTGCGAGGCGGGGAAACCTGGGCTTGAAGCCGAGGTCTTCGCGGATGCGGCGACCGTCGAGGAGCACTTCAAAAGTACGCGCGAACTCAGCGTTCGAGCCGTCAGGCGGCGGCGCACCCACCGACGCGAACAGCGTGGCGAGGTCGGGGGCCTCGTCGTCGACGACGTTGTAGATGCGATGCGCAGGCGAAGGCGCCTCGAGCAGACGAGCGACGGCCTGTGCGACGTCGGCGTGGTGGCCAATCGACAGGCGTTGGGCCGGCGGGAAGCTGCGCATCATCGGTATCACCTCCTCGATGTGTGGATCGCCGTCGCCGTACACGAACGGCAGGCGAAGCACGCGCACGTCGAGCCCTTCGAGCGCGAGGAGGAAGCGCTCGGCTGCAAGCTTGCTCACCGGGTATGCCGCGGTCGGCGCGCAGGGGTCGTCCTCGCGGGCGAGGCGGCCACCATTCGAACCGTAGACCAGGCCGGTGCTCGTGAAGATGAAGCGCTTCACGGAGGCGGCACGGGCGGCGCTCGCGAGGTGCTGCGTGCCGAGGTCATTGACCGCGTGCGCTTGCTCGGGAGTCGCGCCGCGGAAGAACGCGGCGCAGTGGACCACGGCGTCGACGCCGCGCACCGTGGCCGCGAGCGAGTCCACATCGAGCAGATCGCCCTGGGCGAGCTCGACACGAGCTTCCTTCAGGGCGGCAGCGCGCGTCGGATCGCGCACGAGGGCGCGCACTTGATAGCCGCGCTCGGCGAGTCGCCTGGTGAGTCGACTTCCGATCTTTCCGGTCGCTCCGGTGACAAGGATTTTCATGTGCGGACCGTAGCCATCCGCGACTCGTCGAAGATTGGAAAAAACGGACACGCGCACCGACTCTTGCGCAACCGTCGCGCGCACGCCAAGGTCATCTCATGCACGCGAGCCCCGTTCACCACCGTTGCGTTGCGCCGAGCGCATCGACCGCGTCCGCCGTAGCGGCACTGGTCGTGGACGAGCGCGACCGCGACGTGCCGGGCGTCTTGATTCCGCGTCCGGAGGTCCAGCTCGTCGTTCGGTTCGGGCCGTTGGCGCGAAGGGGGCTCGACGCACACGCGTTGGGCGGAAGGCAGAGGGTGCATCGAAAGCTCATTCGCAGCGGGCAGCGGACCGTGACGGCGCGTCTTCACCTGGGCTCGCATGAGGCGGTGCTCGGCGTGCCGGCCTCCGCAATCGCCGGAGGCATCGTCGCGCTCGATGAGCTGTGGGGCGACGCCGCGACCCGGCGGCTCTTCGATCGGCTTGGCGACGCCCGCAACACGGCCGATGCGGCTGCAATCCTGGAGAGCGCGATCGCCGAACGCCTCGCGCTCGCGGACGGACGCCGCGCCCGCGCGCAACTCGCCCTCGCCGCCGCCGAGAGGCTGACGAGCGCCAATGTGAACGCCGTCGCCGTAGACCTCGGTGTGAGCGAGCGGCATCTCCGTCGCGTGTTCCGTGAAACCGTCGGCGTGAGCCCAAAGGCGTTCGCCAGGCTGACACGCTTCCATCGCGCGCTACGCGACGCGCTCGAGGACGATCACGCCAGCTGGGCGAGCATCGCCGCCGAAGCCGGCTACTACGACCAGGCGCATCTCATCGCCGAGTTCCGCGCGATCACGGGCGTGACGCCGCAGGGGTTTCTCGGCGAGCTCCGCGCGACTCCGTTGATCGGCTGACGCCGGGCTCGCCAAACAATCCGAGCCGGTGCGATCAGCTCTCCGATGCGTGGAGTGATGCCGCCGCCAGGAAGCGCGCTTCTCCTGGCGGCCGCGTCACTCCACGATGAACCCAACTCCAGAGTCACAGCGTCTTGAGGTACTCGATGAGGGCCAGACGCTCCGGGTCGGTGAGCACGGAGTTGAACTCGTGTCCGCCGTCATCCTGGCCGAAGGCGTTGGTGTTGTAGATCTTCCGGTCCTCGAGTTGCTGCCGCGTGCGGGTGGGCGGGGCGAGAACGTTCCAGGTGACAACCAGGTTGCTGAAGAGCACGTTCATCAGCTCCTGCGCCAGGGGTGTACGGAACTCGTCGCCCGGCTGGCAGTTGATGTACGGCGACACCGTTGGATTCAGGGGCGTGCGCCACTTGCAGGGGATGGTGTCGTACTTCCAGCCGAGCCTGGTGGAGTCGTAGGCGCGTTGCAGGTCCGTGTCGAAGCCCATGATGACCAGCGGCTGGTCCCAGCGCGGTGGCGCGGAGACCCGGCGCCAGATGGGCTTGCGGTCGGCGGGCTTGAGCACCTCCCAGACGTTGGGAACCGAGCCGTTGTGGAAGTACGGCGCGGTGGCCCAGACACCGTACAGCGGCGGCGCGAGGTAGCCGAGCTCACGATTGCCACGGATGTGCGGCTGGTTCTGCGGACCACAGTCGTTGGCGGTGCCAGCCGTTGAGGGATAACCGAAGAAGTTCTTGGCGCCCGCGGACTGCACCGCCGCGTTGTTGGTATTCACCCGGACCGGGTCGGTCCCGATGATGCGCAGCGGGACGATGTAGCTCGCCATGCCCTCCAACTCCGGCTTCGCAAGGAAGGCCGGGTCCTTGACGTAGCGAGGCGAGTAGGCCCCATGGCAGCTCGCGCACGAGCCGTTGCCCTGCGGCCGCGGCACGGTGTTGTTGCGCTCCGGTGCCCACATGTCGAGCTTGTGGAACAGCACCGCCCCCTGCTCGGCCAGCGCCTGGTTGAGGGGCAACGGATAGGGCGGTGACTTGAGGGAATCCACCCAGGTGTTGAGCGCCGGGCCGTTGTCCCGCATCCAGTCCTGTCCCGCTTCGCTCACCGGCCCCCCGGCGCTTCCGAACAGGCCGATGAACGGCGTGTAGAACACCATGTCCACGCGCGGCGCATCCATTGGGAAGACGCCGTCGACGAACTTCACTGGCCGGTGCCCCATGTTCCACCAGGCGGGCGTATCCATTCCGGCGGTCGACCCGGAGTTGATGAGGCCAATCACCTCGGAAGGCGTCAGCAGATTCTCGTCCGGGAACAGGAAGGCGAGGTTGATGTCGCTGGCGTTGTTGGTGCCACGGGTGCGGTTGAGGTTCAGGAACGTGGCCAGCGACGCCGGGTAGCCCAGGGGCAACAGGTCACTCAGGAACAGGTCCAGGTCCGCCAGGCTGCTGCCGCCGCCCACCTGCACCCCGAGGCCCGGGCCATCTCCGGGCTTGCCCACCATGCCGCTGTGGCAGGCGTGACAGGTGACACCGATGCGGCCGCTCCAGCTTCCGTCCGGTTTGCGAAGCTGCGTGAGCATCTGCGGAAGCTGCCCGCTCCCGCCATTGGAGAGATTCGGAAGCTGCCCGGGCAACGGATAGGGATTGCGCGCGGTGCTCAGCCCCGACCCGTAGCGCTGGGAGACCAGGGCGTCGAAGTTGTCGGGACGAAAGGGAAAGCCCCAGACGCGCCACAGCTCGTTGTACTGCGCCGCGGTGAAGGTGGCGATGCCGAACGCCGACTCGGGCAGCGTGTAGTTGGTGCCGGTAAACAGCACGCCCACGCCGGGATGGCCGTTGGTCAGCAGCCCCTCGCCATGAGCGAAGCGCGCGCGCAGCTCGCCACAGGTCCTCGCCGCTCCTTGCTCTTGCACTGCCTCCGGGTCGACATGACAGTTCTTCCAGTAGGCATTGAAGTGCACCGCCCGACCATCACTGATACCGGGCTGCACCAGGGTTCGAGGGTCCACCGGCAAGAGCGCACTGTCCGGCTTGCCATAGCAGAAATCCCACTGCACCGAGCCGCCTCGACTGCTCCCCAGCAAATCACTCGCGGCACTGACGCCAGGCACCGCCAACGTCGCCATGACAGACAGCATGCGAACGAATGGCACGGCGGCCCTGCTTCTTACGAACGGCATTCTCTCGACGGGCATGAGTTCCTCCTGCTTCGCGGTGTGCGCCCGCTTCGCCACCGCCACGGCGCGGTGGGAAGCAGGTGGAACCCACCACGGAGCCACCATCACGTCGGCGGCGACCGCAGCGGGCTTTTCTGACGGCGAGGCAGAAGAAGCGCGCGGAGGTTCATCGTCGGGCGCCTCGCTGAGCGCGTCCGCCAAGCCATGCTCACGGCGCCCATGTCGCGCGCCCCGGACTGGGGGAGCACGAGGCTTGCGACCCGCTCGGCGACCGAATGGGTCTCTCGCCCTGTCATGGCGTGGCTTTGCGGCGCATCGTCGTCGAGACGATAGGCCGTTGTTGGCACTCCGTCAATAACGGATGACCAGAGCTTCAAGGCAGCCCTATGGCAGCGGTTGCCCTCTCTGCCAAGCTGAGTGAGACAGCAGCCTGAAGAAGCGCGGCCCGCCGGCGAAGGTGCCCGACGCGAGCGCCCGGCGAGTCGCCGAGCAGGAGAAGGAACTGGCACGGGCCCAGGTGCGGCTCAAGCGCGCCGAGGCCCTGCTGGACCTCCAGAAAAAGCATCGGAAATCCTGGGAGTGGAGTTGCCCAAGCCCGACGAGGAGCCCTGATGCGCGTGGCGGTGCGGCTCGAACAAGGCATCCAGCCACTCGGGACTCAAGGCACGCTGCATGTAGCTGTTCGCCGTGCCCCGTCCTGGGTTCGAACTGCCCCTCGCTCTGGCAACGCCCCCGTCCTGACCAGCTCGGTGTCGGGACGGGGTGCAGCGAGCAGTAACGAAGGTGATGCGCTACGACCAAGTCAATGACTCGGCCATGGACGTCCGCCGCTGAGCCCGCGGCGCCCGAGCGTGCAGAGAGGTCAAGGACAGCCGCAGAACCAGTACTCGGAGAAGGGCAGCCCCGTGCACCCGCTCTCGACAATCCTCCCGTCACAGTAGTGATACGCCAGGCCGCAATTCACACCGTTGTCGTAGAAGTACTGGGCATAGTGGACCTGGTTGTGACTGCACATCGCCATGGCGCTCACCTCGTCCCGGGACTCGGGCGGAGCGGCAGGGAGCGTGGCGTCGTCCGGGGCCTCCTCCATCCCGCCCCCGCAACCCGCGACCAGCCCTGCAAACATTAGCGCTCCGATCAATCCTCGCATGCATCCTCCTGGTGTGAAGCCTCGTGAGAGGCACACAGAGGATAGCTCGGATTCTGGGATTGAATAGTGGTTCGTCCTGCCCATCTCTGGCGGTTGGTACGCCAGGCCCCAAAATCCCAGGCGCGAGCCACAACGTGATGGGCCGCCCGGTGCACTGGCAATCGGAGTACCGTCGTGCCTGGAGGCTTCATGAATCCCCATCGCACCCTTGCCCTCTTCGTGGCCGCCACCGCAGCCGTATGCGCGACGGGCTGCGTGCGCCGCGCCGACCCCTCCCCTGCCGTGCCAGCCCCGAGCGCGAAAGCCGCCGGGGCCCCAGTCACGCTCCACGTGCTCGCGCTCAAGGCCTATGTGTACCGGGAGCCCCACCGTCAGGCGCCTCCCTCCGTGTCGCTGCCCATCTCGACGTCTGTCGTCGTGGCCGCGGACACGACCCGGAGCGCGGACGGAGTGTCCTTCCGGCGCATCGTGGGCGGTCCGGGTGACGGCGGGTTCGTTGCCCAGGAGGACCTGGGCGACGCGCCTCCGACAGCGTGGCAAAGCCTCGAACAGGCACGCACCCTGCTGGGCGAAGGCAAGCTGGACGCGGCCGTGGCCTGGGGCGAGCGGTCGGCCGCGCTCGATGCTTCATCACGTGAAGCGTGGGACCTGCTCGCGGCCATCCATGATGCGCGCGGGGACGTCGTCCAGGCGCGGGCGGTCTACGCCCGTCGCTCGCGGCTTCCCGCGCAGCCTGCTCCCGTGGAGGAAGTGGCTTCGGGCTCCCGCGCCGCCGCGGGCGAGCAGCGGTACATCGCCGCGACGAAGCTGCGCGTGCGCGCGAGTCCCTCCCGCACGGCGAAGGTCGTCTCCGAGCTTGTCCTGAACACGCCGGTCGACGTGCTCGGGCTGGAGGGAGACTTCGCGAAGGTCGCTTGGACGTCCCAGTCCAAGGACGTATGGATCGTCGACCTCTCCGCCGACGCAGCCCGGAGCGCGGAGGAGGCCGCCGAGCGGAGGATGGGCTACGTGGGCGCAGACTACCTCGTGTCCAAACCCTCCACGCGCGAGGAGCTCCTGGCACGCGCCGCGGAGGCAGAGCCTGAAGGCCGCTTTGTCGAGGCGGCGAGGGCCCTGGAGCGCGCCTCCCTCGTCACCCCGAATGATGGCACGCTGCTCGGGCGGCTGACGCGCGTCGCAGCCTCGGCGAAGCTCTATCCCCTTGCCGCCAGCGCCGCGCTGAAGACGGTGGCCCTCGCGTCCACCCCCGCCTCCTCCGGACGGCAGACGAACGGGCCCGTGGAGATGGCGATGTACTTCGGATGTGTCCGGCCGCCCCCCCTGGAGCCTGAAAGCGCCTGCACCGCGAAGTTCGACTCGCTGGGCACGTGCGCGCCCTGCGGCCCGGCGAGCTCGGAAATCGACAGAACGGGGAATGAGACGCCGGAGGAGTTGGAGGAGATGCAGCGAAGCGACGAGGCCAATCAGGAAAGCCACCGGGAGTCGCTCGCGGAGCATACGAAGGAGAAGCAGCAACTGGCGAAGGAGACCTCGGCGCTGCGGCGCAAGTTTCCCAGTGGTCCCTGGGTGCGAGCGCGCATCCAGGGCTCCCGCGAGCTGAATGCGAAGGGCAGCCGGGTGTTCGTGTACGCGCTCTCGTTCGGCGTCACGAGCGCATGCGACTCGCACACCAGCCGCATCGGCTACGACGCAATCCGATTTCCCGTGGAGGCGCGCCCCTGGCCCGACGAAGGCGAGTCGCTCGAGGTATGGGCCACGGGCGGCGGCTACGAGAACGTCCTCTACGGCGTCGTCGCGGCGGCGGCCAAAGAGGAGGCCCGGGACCTCATCCGAGGGGACCGGACCCCTTCTGGCAACACCTACTACCTCGGCTCCCCCGAGGACATGGTGCCCAAGCCCTTCATCGCCGGCCCCTGGCATGACTGTGGTTGCTGCGGGTGTTGAGGTGCCTGCTGGCTGGAAACGGTGTCGCCCGGCCTGTCTCTTCCCGTCAGGAGGGGGCGTTCATGCCCCCCATGCAGCGACGCTTGCTCACGCCGACCGAACCAGCGCAACCGCGTCGGGGCCCGCGGGGAAACGGAGCTTCTCCGACGTGTCGTTCGCGGCGTGCCAGACCGCTTCGGCCACGTCGGACTCGCGCGTCACCGCGGCCGGCTGCCCGAATGAGGCGAAGATGCGCTGTGCGAAAGGCGCATACGCCTCGGGGAACAGCCCTTCCATGCGGGGGCCGCCGTTGCTCGTGAAACGGGTGCTCGGGCAATAGCCCGGCTCGACGAGCTTCACGCGCAGGTTGAAGGCCTCGAGCTCGAACGCGAGCGACGCCGTGAACCCTTCGATGGCCACCTTGCTCGCGGTATACACAGCCACCAGCGGCATCGGCGCCAGCGTCGCGCTGGACGTCACGTTCACGACCACTCCCGACCTGCGTGCGCGAAACCGGGGCAGCACCGCCTGCGTCATTGCCATCACCCCGAAGACGTTGGTCTCGAACACGTCACGCACCGTGGCCATCGGCGTGGCCTCGAAGGCCCCCATGAGCCCGATGCCCGCGTTGTTGACGAGCACGTCGATGGGCCCGCTCGCCTCCAGCGCCGCCGCGATGCTCTCGGGCTTCGTCACGTCGAGCGGCACCACGCGCAGCCGGTCCGAACGAGGGAGGACGTCCTCGCGTGGCGTTCGCATGGTAGCGACCACGTTCCAGCCCTGCGCGTGAAAGTGGCGCGCGGTCTCGAGTCCGTAGCCGGAGGAGCAACCCGTGATGAGCACCGTCTTCATGACCACCCTCCCGCGTTGAGCAACAGGCCAGCCAGTTCGTCGCCTCTTCCCGGAAGAGCAGTCATTGTCGCCCGGAATCCGTACGTTGCCTTCATGTCGACTCCTTGCCGCGATTCGCGCGGCGTCGATGGTCCCAAGGTACTTGCGGCCGACAGGACTCTCCACCACGTATGGTCCGTATTTCTTTTGCTAGAGTCCGGCCATGACCGACCCGCTCTCGGAAGTCATCGCCCTGCTTCAGCCACGAGCCGTCTTCTCGAAGGGCATCAGCGGAGCGGGCCGCTGGGGTGTTCGCTACTCGGACTTTGGCCAGCCGAGCTTCTGTGCCGTGCTCGAAGGGCGCTGCCGACTCGCTGTCGACGGCCAGCCCGCCCTCACGCTCGAGGCGGGCGATTTCGTACTCCTGCCGGCGACGCCGGGCTTCACCATGTCCGGCTTCGAGCCGGTGACCCCCGAGCGCATCGACCCCAAGGTGACGCCCTCTCCGAAGGGTGAGGTGCGTTACGGCACGCGTGGCGGCCGTCCCGACGTGCGCCTGCTCGGCGGTTACTTCGTCTTCGACTCGCCTGACGCGGCCCTGATGGTGTCATTGCTCCCGGCCCTGGTGCACGTGCGCGGCGTGGAGCGGCTCTCCGTGCTGGTACGACTCGTCGGCGACGAGACGAGCGAGCAGCGCTCGGGCCGCGACCTCGTGCTCACGCGGCTCGTGGAGCTACTGCTCATCGAGGCGCTGCGGTCGACCTCGAGCGACGACGCGCCTCCGGGGCTCCTGCGCGGCCTGGCGGATGCGCGGCTCGCACCCGCGATACGGCAGATGCACGGTCACCTCACGCGGCCATGGACGGTGGCGCAGCTCGCGAAGAGCGCGGCGCTCTCGCGCTCGGCGTTCTTTGATCGCTTTACGCGCACCGTGGGTCTGCCCCCGATGGAGTACCTGCTGGACTGGCGGATGGCCGTTGCGAGGGGGCTGCTTCGCCGCCGGGAACTCGCCATCGCCGAGGTCGCCGAGCGCGTCGGGTACAGCTCGGCGAGCACCTTCAGCACGGCGTTCAGTCGACACGTGGGCCAGTCTCCGGGCCGCTATGCGCGGGCAATGTAGTAGCGCGGGTACTCGCGCAGCAGGCGTCGAGCGTGGGACACCGTGCTGCACTCGGCACCTCTCGAGTCCCCCAGCGACTCCAGAGCGCGGTGGCGAAGCCGAGCGCTGCTCTCGCAGCGGAGGCCGAGAGGAGGCGCTCTCGCTGCGTTCACGGCCGTAGGCCGGTGAGCGCGAGGCGCAGCACCCGGCGCGCGGTGAGCGGCTCGTCTTCGTTGGCGACGGCGATCGCGTTCGCCAGCATCATCAGGTCCTCCGTTGTGACGCCAGCGTGAATCGCGCCCGCCGATAGCGCCCGTGCCACCAGAACGTTCAACACTTCGAGCAGCATGTCGGTGCAGCAGATTTCTTCGGCCGAGAGGCCATCCGGGCCGGTCAGCAGCGCAGCGGCGAGCCCGCGGTGGGTCGCCGTGTAGACCGTCAGTTCCTCGAGCCAGGTCGCCAACTCGGAGACGGGGTCCTCGCCCGGTTGCGCGGCTGCCCGCGCACAGAGCTGCGCGACGCCATCGCGGAATACCGCCTCCAACAGCGCCTGCCGCGACGGGAAGTGCCGGTGCAGGGTCGCCGAGCCTACCCCCGCGCGCCGCGCGATCTCCTCGAGCGACGCCTGTGCGCCATCCCTGCCGACCAGCTCCGCGGCGGCCGCGACAATCCGCTCCCGGTTGCGTCGCCCGTCCGCTCGCAACGGCTTCACACGCTCCACTGCGATGTTCTCCTCAGGTGAACCTTCCTTGACAAACGGGGTACCCCTCCATATTCAACCACGAAAATAAACGGTGGGGTCCCCCACTTACGAAAGGAGCTGCCCATGAGCAGCACCGCTCCCGTTCTCGTCACCGCCGCCACAGGGCGGCAGGGCGGCGCCACCGCCCGGGCGCTGCTGGCCGAAGGCAGCACCTCGGTGCGCGTGATGGTGCGCAATCCAGAGGCGCCAAACGCCAAGGCCCTCGCGGCGGCTGGCGCCGAGGTGGTCGTCGGGGACCTCGACGAGCCGGCGTCGTTGCGCGCCGCCTGCGCCGGGGCGCGGGCGGTCTTCTCGATGCAGTCGCCGATCCTCTCCGCGACCGGTGTCGACTACAGCAAGGAGCGCCAGCAAGGGAGGAACCTCGTCGAGGCCGCGCTTGCCGAAGGCGTCGGGACGTTCGTGCACACCGCGACGTCCGGTGTCGGCGACCACCGCAACGTCGAGGGCTGGGCGGAGGGGCGCTGGAAGTCGCACGAGGAGTACTGGGAGAACAAGCTTGCCACCTGCGACCTCGTACGCAACGCGGGTTTCAAGAGCTGGACCCTCATCCTGCCCGCCACCTTCATGGATCAACCCATGTTGGATCCCGCCTGCTTCGTCGACGGGCGCCGGTTGCTCACGGTGATCAGGACCGACCTGCCCATCGCGCTGGTCGCGCCGGAGGACATCGGCAAGGCGGGCGCGGCGGCGATCAACGCTCCCGCGACGTTCAACGGAGTGACGCTGCAGCTCGCGGGTGACCTGCTCACGCTTCCTCAGGTCGCCGAGGTCCTCTCGCGCCTCGACGGCAAGGAGTACGTCGTCCAGTCCGGCACGGTCGAGGAGGCCGTCGCGGCCGGCCTGCATCCCGGCGTGGCGCGAGGCCTGACGTACATGAACGTCGCCCCGGTGCTGGCACGACCCGAGCTCGCGCGTTCCTACGGCCTTTCGCCCACGAGCTTCGAGACCTGGGCGCGCCAGCGTCGCGAGCTGACCTGACCGCCGGCCTGAACCTGTCCCCTGTGTTCACCTACTCCGGCTTTGCGCCGGCCCGGGGCGCGCCCGCAGCGGGGGCGCGTGGTGGCGCTGGCATCCGCTCACACCACGCACGCACCTCGCACTGGCCGCTTACATTCGTTCGCCGGGCAATTGGCTGGCTTGCTTCACCCAGGCGGCGAACTGGGCTTCGTCGAGCTTGTCGTCCTCGCGGATGTCGAGGTAGCGCGTTTCCTTTTGCTTGGACTCGCCGGGGGGGACAGGACGCAGCGACATGCCGCGGAAGAAGGCCACCTTGACGTACTTCGTGAAGCAATGGATGCCGAGGAACCAGCCCTGGCCCTCGACTCCGTACATCGGCGAGTTCCATTTGACCGCCTTGCTCACGCTGGGGACGGTGCGCACGATGAGCGCATCGAGGCGGCGCCCGACGTCGCTTTTCCAGCCCGGCATGGCCGCGATGAAGGCCTGCACGGGAGCGTCGCCGTAGCCCTTCGCAATCTGAGGATTGCCGCCAGAGAGGAGGACAGGCTTTGCGGCCACCGCGGGGCCCTTGCTCCTGGTTGCGGTGGCGGCCTTCGTGGGCTTGCGGGCAGATGACCTGGCGACCGCCTTGCGCGGTTTGGCAGCCTTCGTAGCGCCTCGCTTGGCGGCGGCCTTCTTTGCGACCTTCGCCGACTTCTTGGATGTCTTGCCGACCATTGGGTTCACTCCAGGGTGGAGCGCTTCTTCGCCGTCTTCGAAGGTTTCGACTTCTTGCCAGCACTGTTGAGGGCGACCGCCTGGCGAATGAGCGCCTTGAAGGCGGACGCGTCAACTTCCTCTCCTTCGTGGATGTCGATCGCGCGGCGTGCGTTTCCCTCGAGACTCGAGTTGAAGAGGCGGGCCGGGTCCATCAGAGACGCGCCCTTGATGAAGGTCAGCTTCACGGCCTTCTTGTAGGACTCGCCAGTGCAGATGATGCCGTCGTGCGACCAGACCGGAGTGCCCATCCACTTCAACTCCTCGACGACGTCCGGGTCTGCTTCCTTGATGAGCTTGCGCATCCTGCTGAGGGTTTCCCCGCGCCAACCCCCGAGCTCGGCGATTTTCTTCGAGATGAGCTCCGAGGCCGACGGCTCCTGGCTCTCGCCCGACTTCTTCATGTTGTCACCCTGGACGTTCCAGCTGGCGTGGCCTCCAGGCGGCGCCAGAAGAAGTACGAGAGTCCCCAGAGCACGCCGGTGACCGCCGCCCAGACCCACACCTCCAGGCCATCGCCCACCGCGAGGTGGGCGATGAGCGCAGAGACGAGGTTGATGGCGAAGCCGGCATAGGCCCACTCCTTGAGCCGCGCCGGCACCGGCGCAAGCAGCAGCGCCACGCCGAGGAGCTTGGCCCACGAGAGCTCCACCCGGAAGTAGGCGGGGAAGCCGAGGTGGGTGAACGCCTCCGCCACCTGCGGCAGGCTCAGCTGCGCGTAGGCGGTGAAGCCCATCTGCAGGCAGAAGAGCGCGGTGACAATCCAGAAGCCGAGGACGATTCCTTTGGAGCGGGGCATGTTCATGTCGAGCGCGAGGGCCAAGAGGGGGTCTCCACGCCGAACTGCTTTGCGTATTCGGCGTTCAATCGCTGCCAGCCGCCGAACTTCATGGCCTCGGCGCCGACGATGCGTCCAATGGGCTGACCGGTGAGCAGCCGATCCAGCACATCGAAGCAGATGTGCCAGCCCGCGGCGCCCATCGAGATGAAGCCACGGTTGATGTTGTGCCAGAGCGTGAGCCGGGTGCCGGCGCCCTGCGGCTCCAGTTCCCAGCGCATGTCCTGTCCCCCCCAGCTGAGCTCGAGCACCTTGGGCGCGTCAGCCCGCTTCACCTGGCTCTCGGAGACAACCGGCGTCGGCGCCCCCGCTGCCGAGAGCTTCGCGGTGCCAACGGTACCGAGGCTCCGGTCAGAATCGAACGGAGCCCATTCGCGCAGATGCTCGGGCTCCGTGATCGCCTTCCAGACCTTTTCAGGAGGGTGGCGGAGGTCGCGAACGAGGACGAGCGTCCACTTCTCTCCCTCTTTTCGAACCTCGGCGCCAGAAGCGGCGCCCGGCGCGTATTGCTCACGGCTGCTCATGTTTCTTCTTTCCTTTCACAGAGGGCACCTTCTCCAGCGAGGGCACCTCGTCCATCTTGTCCAGGTGTCGTTCCAGGGCATCGACGTGCTTTGACCAGTAGCGCCGGAAGGGAACGAGCCATTCATCGAGTTCCATGAGCGGCTCCGGTCTCAGTCGATAGAGGCGCCGCTGCGCTTCAATTCGTGACTCCACGAACCCAGCCTCTCTCAGCACTCGCAGGTGCTTGGAGACGGACGGCTGCGACAGTCGAAGCTCGCGCTCGAGCTCGCCAACGGAGCGCTCCGACGAGAGCAGCAGGCTCAAGATGGCCCGTCTGTTGGGCTCAGCGACGATGGTGAACGTGGATTCCACGACGGACATATAACTGAGCGTTCATATTCCCGTCAAGACATATGACGCGAACCAGGTGGCCCTCCCCACTCTCAGGTGGCGGCACGGTAGAGGGTGCGCCGCAGGAAGCCGAGCGCCCGGCCCCAGGCGTCGTTCCAGTCCTCCGCCCGCATGTAGTGGTCCGAATGCGGGTACTCGTGGTGTCCGACGTGCGAGCCCAGCCCGGGAAACTCCCCCCAGAGGCGGTGCGCGAAGTCCCGGGACTGATGCGCGGGGACGAGCGTGTCCTTCCCCGCGTTCAGCAGGAGCAGCGGGTTGCGCGCGCAGTCCCACGGACGGTGGACGGGTGCGTCCTGCATCAGCCAGCGCAGCTCATCGGTGACGTAGCCATCCCGGGGCGTCCAGTCCGGAGAGCCAAGAATGGACACCGTCGCCTGGACGCGAGAGTCCCGGGCCGCCACGGCCAGCGCCGTGTACGCGCCGAACGACACACCCGCGAGCCCGATGGGCCCGTGGCCCTCCCCTGCCACATGGTCGATGACCCGTGAAACCTCGGGGATGGCCTCGCGGACGAAGTAGAGCAGGCGCGCGTGGTAGTCGGTCGGGCCGAGCGAAGGCATCCCGTCGAGCCAGCCATCGCGCCGGGCGCCATGGTGCGGGGCGTCCATGCCGACGGCGGTCATGCCCCACTTCGCGAGCGCCTCCAGCTCCCAGCGCTGCGCGTCCGCATTCGAGAACAGCCCGTGCAGCACGATGACGGCGGGGCTGGGCCGGGGCTCGTAGTGCACCTTGAGGACGGGGATGTGACCGTCCACGCGGAAGCGGTACTCGTCGGGCATGGGAGGAGTCTGCCCGTCCCCGGTGTCAGCTGGCGAGTTGCACCGTCACCTTGCGGAGCCCGAAACGTTCAGGGCAGACGAACACGGCGCAGCGACGTGTCCACCCTGGACGCGCTCCTCACCGAGGCACCAGGGAGTTGCCGGTGGGGTCGAAGAGGCCCATCGCCCTCGCCAGGGCCAGGCGTGACAGCTGCACGTTGAGGGCCTCGGCCACGGCGGACATCTGGGCGCTCGCGAGCGTCGCGTTGACATCCGTCACCTGAAGGTACGTCGAGGCCCCGGCGTCGAAGCTCTGCTTCGCGAGCCGCGCGCTCTCCCACGCCAGCTTCACCCGCTCCTCGGCAGTGCTGAGATTGGCTTCCGCGCTCCCCAGCTCGCCGCGGGCCTTGCGCACCTCGTCGCGAATCTTCTCCTCGGCGCCGCGCAGGTTGGCGTTCGCCTCGGCAATCTTCCCGGAGGACTCGCGCAGGTTGGCCTCGCGCAGCCCGCCGTCGAACAGCGTCCACGACAGGGCCAGTCCCACCGTCCAGGTGGACGACACCCCGGTGAGGCCGGCGGTGTTCGTCGTCGAGTAGTTGCCGGTGGCATACAGGTTGGGGAGGTACTCGGCGAGCACCTCCCGGCGGCCGCCGCGCGCGAGGTCCACGTTGAGGCGCGCTGACGCGGCGTCCGGACGTCGGTCGAGTGCCGTCTTCTCCGCGGTGGACACATCGCCTGCCTCGGGAGGGACTGCCACAGTCGCCACCTGGGGCGGCGCCACCTCGAAGTCCACCGGCCGCCCGAGGAGCGCGGCCAGGGCGCTCTTCGCGGTGGCGTAGGCGTTGCGGCTTCGCACCACCTCCTGCTCGGCTTGCTTGCGGTCCAGCGTCGCGCGCAGGAGGGCCAGCCGCTCCACGTCGCCGGCCTCGAAGCGCGCCTCGGCGTCTCGCTCGAAGCCGCGGCGGACCTCGAGGAGCTGCTCCTGCACCGCCACGGACTCCCGCAGGCTCGCGGCGCCGAGATAGGCCTGGGCCACCGCGAAGAGCGTCTCGCGGCGGGTGTTCTCCGCCGTCAGCGCCGCCACCCGCTCACCCAGGTAGGCATTCTGGATGGCCGGCCACAGCGAGGGGACGAGCACTGCCTGCCGCGCGGAGAGCTGACCGGAGAGCTGATGCTGCTTCTGCAGGGTGATGGGCGCCGGAGCACCAGGCAGGGAGAACGTCAGCTCCTCCGGGTTCCGGATGTACGAGCCGTTCGCGGTGATGCTGGGGAGGTAACCCGACCAGGCCTTGTTGCCGAGCTCCCGGGACTGCTGGAGCCGGGCGCGGGCGGCGTCGAGGCCGGGGTTCTGCTTCTCCGCGAGGGCAATGGCCTCCTCGAAGGTGAGCAGCGGGAACGCCGAAGCCGTGGGCACTGTCGCCCCGGTGCTGGAGTCCTGCTTCAGCACACCGGAGGCGCTGGAGGCCGCCTGGGGAGTGGGCTCCTGCATCGGCGCGTCGGTGGTGGCGGGAGCCGACTGGGACGTGAGGACGCGTCCTGGAGTGGCGGAGACGCTGGGGGCCTGGGTCAGCAGGACGCTGGAGAGAAGAGCACGGATGAGCATGGAGGAGACCGAGGTGAAGACGTCAGGGAGTGAGAGGACACACGAGGTGCGTTGCGGTCCCCTGGGGACCGGAGCGTGGACCTCGGAGCTGGGTGGAAAGAGGTGGCGGGAGCGAGGGCACGGCGCTCGCTCCCGCCGTCAGCGACGCGCGGGCTTCTGCTTCAGTGGGAGCCCTCTTCCAGGAGGTTGCCGCTCACCGCGCCGGAGGCCACCGCGACCTCCGCATCCGCGGCATGCGCGTCACTCTTGCGTCGGCTGAAGCGCTCGGAGAGCCCGTCCAGCAGCGAGTAGACAACGGGCACCACCACCAACGTCAGCACCGTGGAGCTGATGAGGCCGCCGATGATGACGAGCGCCATGGGCACGCGCGTCTCGGCGCCATCCCCCTTGGCGAGCGCCACCGGCACCATGCCGGCCACCATGGCGATGGTCGTCATGAGGATGGGGCGCAGGCGCACCGGGGCGGCCTCCAGCAGTGCGTCGCGTGCGCTCCTGCCCGCGTCGCGCAATTGCTGGGTGAAGTCGACGAGCAGGATGCCGTTCTTCACCACCAGGCCCATCAGCATGATGATGCCGATGAGGGCAATCATCGACATGGCGTTGCCCGACAGCAGCAGCGCCCCGATGGCGCCGATGAGCGCGAAGGGCAGCGAGACCATGATGGTGAAGGGGTGGATGTAGCTCCCGAACTGCGCCGCCAGAATCATGTACAGCAGGAGGATGCCCAGCCCCAGCGCGGTGGCGAAGGCCGCGGCCGTCTTGCCCATCTCCTTCGCGTTGCCGGCGAAGCTCCCCACCACTCCCTGGGGCAGCTCCTTCTCGGCTTGCGCCGTGAGGAAGCTCATTCCCTCGCCCAGGGTGTAGTCGGGCGCGAGGTTTGCGAGCAGGGTGATCTGCCGCTTCTGGTTCTGACGGTCAATCTGCACCGGGCCCTCGGAAGGAATGATGCTCGCCACGTTGCGCAGCTCCACCAACTGCCCGCTCGAGTTGCGCACGGTGAGCTGTCCCAGCGCCTCCTCGGAGGCGAGCGTGGCATCGGGCAGGCGCAGCTTCACGTCGTACGTCTCGCCGCCCTCGCGGTACGTCATGAACTCGTCGCGGCCCAGATAGGCGCGCAGGGCGACGCCCACCTGGGCGGCCGGCACGCCCAACTTCGCGGCGCGCTCGCGGTCGATGCGCACGTCGTACTGCGGCTTGCCACTGCGGAACGTCGTGTCGACGTCGGTGAGGCCGGGGTTGGACTTCATCACGGCGAGCAGCTTCTCGCTGGAGGCGACGACCTGGGGCCAGTCCGTGCCGCGCAGCACGTACTGGACCTGCTGGGTGCGGCCGCCACCGCCGGAGCCGGAGGCGTCCTGGACGGAGAGCATCACTCCGGGACGCTGCGGCAACACGCCGCGCAGGCGCACCTTGAAGGCCTCCTGGTCGAAGTCGCGCTCCTTGCGGGGCATGAGGTTCACCAGCACCTCGCCCTTGTGCACCTCCTCGAGCGTGCCGCCGCCGGCCGTGCTGAACGTCTCCTTCACGCCCTCCAGGGTGCGCACCTGCGCTGCCACGGAGCCGAGCTCACGCTCGGTGTCCTCGAGCGTGGAGCCCACGGGCAGCTCGAGCGTCACGCGCACCGCGCCGTTGTCGGAGGTCGGGATGAAGGTGAACTTGAGGAAGCGAGCCATCCCCAGCGTCATCACCAGCACGCCAACGGCCACTGCGATGGCGAGGCCCCGCCGCTCGAGCACGCGGCCGAGGACGCGGCGGTACCAGGCCTCCACCCCCACGAGCGCGCGCTCGATGGCGGCGCTCACCCGGTTGGTGGGGCCGTGGCCGTGGCTCTTGAGCAGGCGGCTGGCGAGCATGGGCGTGAGCGTCATCGACACCGCGTAGGAGATGAGCACCGCCACGGCCACCGTGACGCCGAACTGGTAGAAGAACTGGCCAATCGTTCCCTCCATGAAGGCCACGGGGATGAACACGGCCACGACGGCGAGCGTCACCGCGAGCACCGCGATGACAATCTGCTGGGTGCCCTCGAGCGCCGCCTGCATGGGCGTCTTCCCCTCTTCCAGGTGGCGGACGATGTTCTCGATGACCACGATGGCGTCGTCGATGAGCAGACCGATGGAGAGCGTCAGCGCCAGCATGGTGATGAGGTTGAAGGTGAAGCCCAGGAGCGCCATCACCGCGAAGGTACCGATGACGCTCACCGGCAGCGCGATGGCGGCCACGAGCGTGGAGCGCAGGTTGCGCAGGAAGACGAGCACGATGAGGACGGAGAGGACGCCGCCGAGCAGCATGTCCACCTGCACCCCGTGGATGGAGGCGCGAATGCTCGTGGAGTTGTCGCTGATGGTGCTGACCGTCACGCCCTGGGGCAGCTCGGCGTTGAGCTCCGCGAGCGACTCCTTGACGCTCTCGGCGACCTGCACCGTGTTGGCGCCCGACTGCTTGCGCACCACGAGGGCGAGGGCGGTGCCCGTGTCCGAGCGGGCCAGGCCGCGCGCTTCCTGCGCGCCGTCCACCACCGCCGCCACGTCACGCACGCGCACCGGCGTGCCGTTGGGGCTGGCGAGGATGATGTTGCCAATCTCCCCCACACTGCGCGCCTCGGCCGTCAGGCGAACGATTCGCTCGCGGCCTCCCTGCGTGGCGCGTCCGCCGGGCAGGTCCACGCTCTGCGCCTGGAGGGCCTGGCTGACGTCGCCAATGGCCAGCCCGTAGCCGCGCAGCCGCTGCGGGTCGACCACCAGCTGAATCTCCCGCTCGCGACCGCCCACCACGCTGATGCTGCCCACGCCGGCCTGACTCTGCAGCGAGGGCTTCACCACGTCCTCGGCCACGCGCGTCAGCTCCTCGATGGGCAGCGAGCCGGAGAGGGACAGCGTCAGGATGGGCGCCGCGCCGATGTCGAACTTCTCGACGACGGGCGTCTCGATGTCATCCGGCAGCGAGCGCAGCGTGGCCTGCACGCGGTCTCTCACGTCCTGGGCCGCCACGTCCACGTCGGTGCCCAGCTTGAAGCTGATGGTCACCTGACTGACGTTCTCCAGGTTGATGGAGTTGAGCTCGTCCACGCCGTTGACGGTGTTGAGCGCCTCTTCGAGCGGCGTGGTGACGTTCTTCTCGACGGACTCGGGGTCCGCGCCCGGCATCAAGGTGGTGACGGTGACGACGGGGATGTCGACGTTGGGATACTGGTCGACGCCGATGCGCGGGAAGGCAAAGAGGCCGAAGACGACGACCGCCGCCATCAGCATGACGGTGAAGACAGAGTGCTTGATGAAGGTCTGGAGCATGTGGGTGGCGTGCGGTGGAGAGTGAGTGGAATGGAAAGACGGGCCGGACTACTGGACGACCTGGAGTGCGGCGCCGTCCTGGAGCTGCAGGCTTGCGTCGGCCACGACGCGCTCCTCGGAGCCGAGCCCCTGCACCACGCGCACGAAGCCGGGCAGCACGCGCTCCACCTTGACGTCACGGCGCTGCGCCTTGCCGTCCTGCACCACCCAGACGAAGCCCTGCTGGCCTTTGGCATTGACGGCCTGCGCGGGCAGGAAGAGCCCTGCCTGTCCCGGCGCACCGTCGGACGCCACCGTGGCCGAGAAGTCGAGCTCCACGAGGGCGCCCGCGCGCATCCGCACCCCTTCGTCCTTCGCCGGCAGCACTTCCGCGAGCACCTCGA
This sequence comes from Pyxidicoccus trucidator, assembly GCF_010894435.1. NCBI lineage: Bacteria > Pseudomonadati > Myxococcota > Myxococcia > Myxococcales > Myxococcaceae > Pyxidicoccus > Pyxidicoccus trucidator. The sequence goes on from NZ_JAAIXZ010000001.1 coordinate 200,623, forward strand.
CGGTGCGCGTCTGCTCGTCGATGGTGGCGCCCAGACTCGTCACCCGCGCCTCGAAGGGAGCGCCGGAGGGGTTGAGGGAGCCCTTGACGACGGTGCCCACCTTGACGCGGTCCACGAACGCCTCGGGCACGGCCGCGCGCACCTCGAGCGCATGCGTGTTGACGAGGCCGAAGATGGCTGTGCCCGGTGACACGTAGTCGCCTTCGTTGCGGCTGCGGCTGGTGATGACACCTTCGAAAGGGGCCGTGAGGGAGGCATCGCGGAGGACCTCCTGCGCGTTGGCGAGGGCCGCGGCCGCCTGCGCGGCCTGGGCCTGCGCCTGGCGATGGCCCACCTCGGCCTTGTCGAGAGCGGCGCGCGCGAGGCTGCCCGACTGCGCGAGGACCCGCGCCCGCTCCACCTCCGTCGTCGCGCCGTCGAAAGCCGCGTCGGCCGCGGCCTTGGCGGCGCGCGCCTGGTCGGCGGCGATGCGCGCATTGGAGGTGTCGAGCTGCGCCAGCACCTGGCCACGCTTCACCCTGTCGCCCACATTCACGGTGACGCGCGTGAGGGCGCCGGACGCCTGCGCGCTCAGCGTCGCCGACTGCTTGGAGCGCACGCTGCCGGTGGCCTGCAGGACGCTCGACTCGAGCTGGGTGGCCGGCGTGACGGCCCGGACGCCCACCGGCTTCTGGACGACCTGCGCGGCAGAGGGCGGGACGACGGGCTTGCCGCCACCGCCACACCCCGCCGCCACCACCGCCACCACGACCGCTGCTGCTTTCAAGGGCATCTTCATCGCTTCGTTCCTCGTTGCGGGGCCGGGCGCCTCACTGGAGTCCGGCACTGAGTGACTGAATTGGTTTTCTGGTCAGTCCCGGGCGTGCGAAAAACCCAACCGCCCGGGAGCGGAGTGGGGTTCATGGGTGTTTCAGCGCTTGTGTCGCGAGGGGGCAGGCGGGGACGCGAGGCCGCGGATGAAGACCTCGAAGCAGGAGTCCAGCGCTTGCTTCACCTGGACATCAGGCTCCTGCGTCATCAGCCTGGGCGCGAGCGTCATGAGGAGCTCCAGGAAGCCGCGGGCCACCAGCTGGGGGGCGGCCACGGCGAATACCCCCTGCGCCACCCCCGCCTCGAGGACGCGCACCAGGACCGCCGCGTCCGCCTCCATCATCTCGGGCACGAGGTGAACCGCTTGGGTGCCCAGCTCGAAGAGCGTGACCATCTCGATGCGCGGCCCCACCGGCGCCCGGGTGTGCTGGTCCAGCTTGCAGCGGATGAAGGCGCGGACCTGAGCCTCGGGCGTCGTGGCACGAGCAACGCACGCCTTGAGCTCGGAAAGGTTCTGCGCATGCGTCTGCCGGACGCAGACCTCGAACAACGCCTCCTTGCTCTCGAAGTGCAGGTAGATGCTGCCCTTGCCAACGCCCGCTCGGCGGGCGATGTCCTCGACCGAGGCCTTCTTGAAGCCGAACCGGGCGAAGACCTCGCCGGCGGCGTTGAGGATGGCGATGCGGGGGTCCGGACTCATTGACCAGAATAGTAATCTGGTCAGTCAGTCAGCGCAAGCCTTTCCCAACCCGCTCCAGGCCCCGAGGGGTGCTGCCCCGTGCGCACAGCAGCCGGGCAGGCTGACAGGAGGACGGTCGAGCCAGCCCCTATGCCGCGTCCTCATGGGCATAGTCCGTCCCCCTTTGCTGTAGGGCCTGGCGCAGCGCGTGGGCGAGCGCGCGTGCCGTCGTCCAGGAACGCCCCCGGTACACCGGCTGCGAGCTGAACCGCGTGTGCACCCAGATGTAGGCGCGTTCGGAGTGCAACAACCGCCAGGCCAGGGCCGCGTAGCCCATGAGCGCTGCCGCGCCGAGCGCCACGCCCCCGGGGCTGCCATCGCGGACGAACGCCGCCAGCGGGCCTTGCACGAGCCCGTAGACCAGGAGCAGCGCCCCCATGAGCACGGCCTGCGCGCGAAGCAAGAGGTCCGAGGGCCGCTGGAACAGCACGGTGACTCCGCAAACGTGCTCCAGACCCCACGTCCGGCCGTGCACCGCCACGCTTCTCGTCGTCACCCGCACACCGTCGAAGTCGAAGAGCACCTCGTCCATCGCCGTCGTCGCGTCCGCCGGGTGCGCTGTCGCTCCCGTGGGGGCCGCGTCGGGATGCAGCGCGTCTGGCATGTCGTCTCGAAGGTTCATGGGCTGAGCTCGACGCCGATGCCCGGCGCGATGGACCACAGCCCCCGGTGCCCACCCGAGGGCGGGTACCACTCCCCCACCACCTGCACGCGGAAGCGCTCGAGGAACGCCGCGCCGAGGAGGCCCTGCACCACGGGGCGCGAGCACGCGCTCACCCCCGCGGAGCCACAGTCCTCGCCGCCCGAAGGCTTCCCCGTGCTGAACTGCCAGCCGGCGCGCAGCGCGATGCGCCCCTGGACGAGCGCCGCCTGCAGCGCGGACGGCCGGAGCTCGGGGCCCGCGACCACGGCCAGCGCGAAGGGCTCCCCTCCGCCCGAGGAGAACACCCGCTGCAGCCCGCGCAGGCCGAGTGCGCCCGAGAGCCGCAGCCCGCGGGGAATCGCGGGCGCGTCGGTGCCGAGGCTCACGCCCAGCTCGGTGAGGGTGGGCCCCATCACCAGGTGCAACGAGGTGCGCGGGGGCGCGTACGACAGGCTATCGGCGACGAGCTTTCCGGCGAAGTCGACGGCCCCGGCGCCGTCGCCCGGCTGCACCTCGGCGAGCCGCTGCACGGTGCGCCCGATGGCCTGCCGCATGCGCATGAGTGCGATGTCGTCACGCCCCGAGGGTGCCCCGAGGTCGCGGAAGTGGAAGCCGTAGGAGCCCAGCAGCCGCAGGGTGTGCGCGAGCTCCGTCTCCCGCGCGTCCTGCCTCCAGCCCGGCCACCGCTTCGGTGAGAGGCCCGGCACCCGTGGCGGCGCCTCACCTGCCGTGGCGCGCTCGCAGTGTGCGTTGCGCCAGCCGCGCGGGCCCGACACGGCCTTCGCGTCGTGGCACACGGCGTACAGCCGGTCGAGCGACACCTGCAGCAGCACGCGGAAGTCGGCCAGCGCCTCGCCGGCGCAGGCTGCCTCGGCCTCGGGCAGCCCGTCGTACACTGCGCGCATGCACGACAAGGGCGTCCAGTCCGCCCCCTTCCCCTCGGGCGGCTCGAAGCGCCCGAGTCCCGCCGCGGCCGACTCCTGGAGCATGGCCCGCGCGTCGTACATGCCCAGGTAGAAGTCGAAGCTGCGAAAGGCCGTCTCGAAGAAGCCGAGGAAGGCGGCCAATGGGGCGCTCGCGGCCGGGAAGTGCCGGCGCGGCAGGGCGAGGCGCTCGGCAATCTCCGGCTCCTCTTCGAGGAGCAGCGCGAGTTCCTTGGAGCGCGCCGTGTCGATGAAGGCCGCCACCACGCCGCCAAGCATCCGCGGCAATTGCGGCGCCGGGCGGGGGCCCCGCGGGCCGGGCGCGGCCGGGTACTCGGTGGCGTCCGGGTCCACGAAGACGAAGAAGACATCGGTGGGGGAGCGCTGGCCGCCGGGCTCGGGCGCGTCGCGCCAGCGCAAGGGGCCACCCTCCGGCGCGGGCGCGAGTCCGTCGCGCGCCAGGCCCACCGCCAGGCGCAGCGGCGTGTTGTCGAAGATGCCACCATCGATGTAGTCGGCCTCGTGCGCCTCGGTGGGCAGGCACACGCCAGGACGGGCCGTCGCGCCCGCCGCGCAGGTGGCGAGCGCCTTGGGCGGGAAGGCCACCGGGAAGGCCATCGACGCGAGGACGAGGTCGCGCACCCGGGCGAATGCCACTTCGCCTTGCGCGTCGGTGACGAGCAGCGGCTCGCGTCTCGTACTGCCGGGGGCGGTGTAGTTCGTCACGCGTGGCAGCCGGCCTGGGCCGCGCCCCTGGATGCGCAGGGCGAACTTCTCCTCCATGCGCGGCAGCGGCAGGCGCCCGCCCGCCACGTGCACGAGGCGCGGCTCCACGCGGGTGACAGACACGCCCAGCACCACATCGCAGGCGGGCGAGAGGCCGCGGTTCCACGCCGCCTCGATGCGACGCGCCTGGGCCTCCAGCCACGCACGGGAGAAGGCGCCCAGGGGCGTCACGTCCTCGGGGACGAAGAGGCGGTCATAGCCCACGGGAATCCACGTCTCCCAGAAGAGGGACCGGGTAGGCCCGGGCGCCTCCTCACCGCACGTCGCGAGCACGGCCAGCAGCCCGTTGAGGCTGCCGGCCGAGGCTCCCGTCAGCAGCCGCATGCGCTCCACGCCTTCCGTACGGGACGCGGCGACGGCGTACGCGAGGAAGCCCGCCTCGTAGGCGCCCAGCGCCACCCCGCCGCTGACGGTGAGGGAGTAGGCGGCCGCATGGGGGCCGGGCTGGAACGTGGCAGCTTCGGAGGCGTCAGCCCTCGCCACGCCCGCGATGAGCAGGAGCGCGGCGAATGCGGCGCCGCGCCCCAGGCCCTTGCGCAACGTCCGTCTTCCACACATGCCAGGGCTTCCACCCGCCGCAGCCACTGCCACCGCCATCGACTTCATGGACGCCTTCATCACTGCGTTCCTCGTTTCGGGGGCCGGCACCTTCGCGGCGTCCGGACTTCCTGACTGACATGGTTCTCCAGTCAGTCCCGGCCGTGAGAAGACCCACCGCCCGGGTGCGGAGTGGGGCTCATGCGGTGTTTCAGCGCTTGTGCCACGGGAGGGCGAGCTGGGACGCGCGGCCGCGGATGAAGACCTCGCGGCAGGTGTCCAGCGCTTGCGTCACCCGGACCTCGGGGGCGGCGTTGAGGGCGGTACGGGAGGCAGACTCATTGACCGAAATGATAAATCGGTCACTCGGTCAACGCAAGCCCGCGTCGCACTCCAGAGCCCGTGTATCCGTGTGAGGTCCACCCACCCAGGCCCTCGAGCGTGTCGCTGCTCGAGCCCCGGTGGGTCTTGCGGTGCGGAGTGCCGGGCCTACTTCGCGGTGACAGCACCGAGGATGAACCGGGGCAGGAGTTCCTCCCGGAACTTCCTCCAGATGGCCACGTGGTTGTAGTTGCCCGCGGTGAACATCACGACGAGGTCCAGCGCGGGGACGACCATCACCATCTGTCCCCCGTTTCCGCTGGCCTCGTATTCCGAGTACACGCGGTCGCCGACGCGGAGCTCATGGCGCCACCACATGTAGCCATACGTCCGGCCGTCCCCCATCGTCGCGTGGTTCGCCGTGGAGCGCTCGACCCAACGCTGGCTCACCACACGCCGTCCATTCCACGTTCCACCCGAGAGGTAGAGCTGCCCGAGCTTGAGCGCGTCGCGCGGGCGCATGTAGATGCCGCCGCCCAGGTATTGCTCGCCCGTGGGCATCAGGTCGAGGTGGTAGCCGCGCATCTGGAGGGGCGTGGCGAGGTGCTTCTCGAAGAACTCCGGAATCCACATGCGGGTGGCGTTGCGCAGGACGCCGCCCAGCAGGTTGATGTTCGCCGAGCAGTACACCGTGGCCGGTGATGTGCCGGCCGTCCTCCGCCAGCGTTCCCCGGAGCTCGCCCTGGCCCCCAGGGAGGACGACGGAGATCTTCCTGCCGTCCACCCGGGCCGGGACGTCAAAGCCCCCGATGCGCGCGCGCCAGGTGCCCTCCCCCCGCACCAGCGTCAATTCCCCCCGGACCTGTGGACCGAAGACGCGCTCACTCCCCCAGGTTCCCACCAGCTGATCCGCGGACTCCACCGGCACGGGCGCCGCGCCGACAAGCCATGGAACCAGCCCCAGGAAGAACCAGCCCCACCTTCGACTCCCAGCAACCCGGTTGCGACTGTTTCCCATGACTGGCGGGAGGCTACTCCACGGCCACGAGGGATGAGCTCGATGAACCGTGCAGGGAGTCCCCGCGACGGGCGCAACACCTTGTCTTGGATTTCAAGAAACTGAACCTACCGTCACATTCTCCCGGCTGATCACCAGATGTCAGAGGTGGTCTGTACGTTCGGTTTTCAACAAGGAGAAGCTGATGCAACCGGATACCAAGGAACTGAAGGACGGCCTGAAGGCCATGATCGTGGACCGCCTGCGGCTGAGCATCGACCCCGCGAGCATCCCGGATGGGGCACCGCTGTTCGGTGGTGACTCGCGGGACGGTGAGGCGGGCGGCCTGGGACTCGACAGCGTCGAGGCGCTGGAGATCGTGGTCGGCATCGAGGAGAAGTGGGGCGTCATCATCGCGGACGACAGCGTCGCGAAGGAGTTCCACTCCATCAACACGCTCGCGGCGCTGGTCAGCCGGCTGATCTCCGAAGGCGGAAGGAAGGCCGCCGGTGCATAGCGCGCAGGCAGAAGAGCCATCCAGCCTTGGCATCCAGGAGATCCTCAAGCTCCTGCCGCATCGCTATCCGATGCTCATGGTCGACCGGATCGACGGCCTGGAGCCCGGCGTGTTCGCCGAGGGCATCAAGTGCGTCACGGCGAACGAGCCCTTCTTCCAGGGGCACTTTCCCGAGCACCCCATCATGCCGGGCGTATTGATTGTCGAGTCCATGGCCCAGGTGGCCGGCGTCATGCTGCGCACCCGGAGCTTGTTTGGGATTGAGTCCGACGGGCAGACAGCCGCGAAGCCAGCCCGCCCGGGGGTGATGGCAACCATCCAGCGGATGCGCTTCCGCCGCCCGGTGGTCCCCGGAGACCAGCTCCGCGTTCGGGCCACGCACCTCAAGAGTCTCGGCACCGTCCATCACGTGAAGGTCGAAGCACGGGTGGGCGAAGAGCTCGTCGCTGACGGCGAACTGATGCTTGGCGCCTAGTCGCAAGGAACCTCATCACCATGCGTTTGAATGTGCTCATCCAGGGCAGTGGATTTCCGCGGCTGCGCTCCACGGTCACCCTCGTGCAATCCCAGAAGCGGAACATCCTGGTGGATAGCGGTCTGTGCGACGACGCGGACCGGCTGGTGCTGGCACTCAAGGAACGTGGACTGACTCCGGATGACGTGGACGTGGTCGTCGCCACCCACCTGCATTACGACCACTGCGGCAACCACCTGATGTTTCGGAATGCGCGATACATCGTGGGAGCCAAGGACTTCATCGAGAACGCCCATTTCATCAGGGCCTATCACCAGGACCGTACCCCCGGGAAGACCGCCACCTCGGAGCTGCTGCTCGAGAACTACCAGACGGTGAAGCCCTTCTACGTCCGGTCCATCGTGCGGGAGGTGACTCGAAACATCGAGTTCTACAACCGGGTGCTCGAGCGCGACGCACGCTTCGTCCCCGTCGACGGCAGCCATTGGCTCACCGAAGAGGTCGAGGTGCTCCCCACCCCGGGACATACCCATGGCCATATCTCCGTCGTCGCGCACCGCGCCCAGACAGGGAGCGAGGACGCGCCGAGGAAGATACTCGTCGCGGGAGATGCACTCTTCACCCGCAAGACGTTGCTGGAGAATGCCGAGCGGGAGCTCCAGCTCGCGCAGGACGTCGAGCTCTATAGCCATACACGCAAGAAGCTCTTGAGCGAGTACCGCCACATCATTCCAGGCCATGACGGCCTGGTGGACACCGCATCGCCTGAGCCCATGGAGGTCACCTCGTGAGCACACATCGAGTCGTCATCACGGGCCTGGGGGTGACCGCGTCCAATGCGCTGTCCTCCAGAGAGCTCGCGCAAGCCCTGGTGGAGCGCCGCAGCGGAATCCGGCAGACCGACCGGTTCGGCAGCGAGGGACGGGCTCGCTCCGCGGGAGAGGTGGAGCTGCCTGACTCCTCCGCCGAGGGGGTGGACAGGGTGTCACAGCTGGCCCTCCATGCCGCGGAGGAGGCCCTCCGGGACAGTGGCCTCGAAGCACAGACGGACTGGAGGGAGGACGCGGGGGTGATGCTCGGCACGAGCCGCGGACCGGCACTCTCCCTCGAACGCTTCATGCGCTCCGAGAGCGAGGCAGCACGCCGAACGCTCTTCGGGGAGCTGCCCTTCTCCTCCATTGCCCACAACGTCGCGGCCCGGTTCGGACTGGGCGGCATCCTGTCCACCGTGACGATGGCCTGCGTCTCCAGCAGCCTCGCCATCGGCAGGGCCCTGGACGAAATCCGCCATGGCCGGGCCCCGGTGATGCTGGCGGGGGGCGCGGACGCACTGACCCACCTCAGCTTCAGTGGCTTCTCCGTGCTGCGCGCCATGACGCCCACCGTGTGCCGGCCCTTCGACCACCGACGCAATGGCATGGTGCTCGGAGAAGGCGCGGGAATCGTCGTGCTCGAGGAGCTGCACCACGCACTCAAGCGGGGCGCGCGAATCCACGCGGAGCTGTGCGGCTGGGGAACCGCCGGTGATGCGCACCACCCCACCAGCCCCCACCCGGAGGGCCGGGGGCTTCAGCAGGCGATGAGCCTCGCGTTGCGGCAGTCGGGCCTGACGACGGACCAGGTCGACTTCGTCAACCTCCATGGCACCGGGACGCCGGCCAATGACCCCGCGGAGTGTCATGCCCTGCGCCGCGTCTTCGGCGCTCGGACCGCGTCGCTGCCGGTCAACTCCCTCAAGCCCTACTTCGGCCATACCCTGGGCGCCTCGGGCGCGCTGGAGCTCATCGGCTCCGTGCTGGGCATGGAGCGCGACTTCATTCCTCCCACGCTCCACTGCGAGGACCTGGACCCGAAGTGCGACGTCGACGTGGTGCGAGGCGAGGGACGCGCCCAGCGCATCGACGTCATGATGAGCACCAAGTCCGCGTTCGGCGGGGCGAATGTCGCCCTCGTCGCCCGCCGCCTCCCTGAAGCCGGGAGGGTGGTCCGATGAGCCGGAACATCGTCATCAGTGGACTCGGCGCGGTCTGCCCACGGGCCACGGGCCACACCGCACTCTGGGAGCGCTTCTCGCGAGGCGGCGCCGAGCCCTCCGCACCCGCGCCGGAGCGGATTCCCGATGCGACGTTCGAGGGGCAGCCCGCCCAATTGCGGCACATGGACCGGCTTGGGCGCATCTCGCTCGCGGCCACCACCCTCGCCATCGAGGATTCCGGGCTGGGGACCTCGCCCGGAAACCCGCTCCAGACAGGCATCGCGTTCGGCTCGGGCTACGGCTGCCTGCCCACCAACGAGGAGTATCTGGAGGGCATCCTGGAGCGGGGCGCGCGCTACGGAAACCCGGTGGTGTTCCAGAACACGGTCACCAACGCGGCCACGGGCTACATCTCCATGGTGCACGACCTTCGCGGGCCCAACGCGACCTTGTGCTCGGGGTGGACCGCGGGCCTGGAGGCGCTTCGCTTCGGCGTCCAGCAAATCCAGGAGGGACAGGCCGAGCGGATGGTGGTGGGCAGCGCGGACACGCTCAGCCCGAAGCTCCTCGAGGGACTGTCGCTCCAGGGGTGGCTCAGCCGCCGGGGAACGGCGCGGCCCTACACCGAGGAATCTGACGGAATGCGCGTGAGCGAGGCGGCGTGCACGCTCGTGCTGGAGGAACACACGGAGGCCCGGAAGCGCGGCGCGCACGTCTATGCGGAGCTGGCGGGAACCGGGCATCGGGGAGGCCCGCTCACGGAGCAGGCCCGCACGCTGGCCCGCGCGGTGAGGGACGCGGTGCGCGCCGCCCGAATCGAGCCCGAGCAACTGGGAGTCGTCTTCTCCTGCGCGAATGGCCGAAGGGACTTCGACGCCTGGGAGTACCGCGGACTTCACGAGGCCCTCGGTGCCCACGCGGCACGGGTGCCGGTAACGTGTCCCAAGGCGGTCTTCGGAGAGACCTTCAGCGCCGCGGGCACGCTGGCCGTCCTGCTGGGCGCGCTGGCCCTCGACACGGGCCTGGTGCCAGGCACCGCGGGAAGCCCTCCCCGCGCCCCTGGATGTCAGCTCAACCTGCTGTCCGGCGCGGCGTGGCGCCTCGAGCCCGAGTGGGTGCTGGTCACCGCCCTGGGTGGGGAGGGCAGCGCCCTTGCCGTGGTGTTGCGCGGGTGCCGCCCATGAGTGACCACTCCATGGCCCCCATCTACGGGGGGACGCCTCACCGGTTCCCAATGCTCCTGGTCGACGCCGTGGAGGAGCTCTCCCCGGGCGTTGGCAGGGCGCTCAAGCAGGTCTCCGCCAACGAGGTGATGCTCGAACGCTTCGGCGACGCGCACCCCACCCTGCCCTCCTGCCTGCTGGTGGATGCCATGGGACAGGTGGCCATCATGCTCCTGCGCGGGCGGGACGGCGAAGCCGCGTCGGTCTGGTACCTCGGCGGCATCGAGGCAATGACATTTCACACGCCCATCCCGGCCGCCAGCGTCCTGCGGATGGAAGCCAGCATTCTCAAGCGGTGGCGGACCACGGCCCGGGTCGAGGTCAAGGCCTGGGTTGGCGCGGTGCCGGCCGCCAGCGGCTTCATGGTGCTTTCCCAGAGAGGTTCAGGTTCCAATGAGTAGCGCGGAAACAGTCACGCCGTTCGTCGAGGGGTTGCTCCAACAGCAGGTGGTGATTGTCACCGGCGCGGGACAACCCATCGCCAATGCCATTGCGCGGCGCCTCGGCAGAGCGGGCGCGCGGCTGGCCCTGGTGTTCCTGCCGGAGCACGAGCAGGAGGCGACGACGCTCGCCAAGGCCCTCGGCGCGGAGCTGGCCATGGCCTGTGAGCTCGCGGACCCACTGGCGGTGGGCGCGGTGGTCCGTCGCGTCACCACGGAATTGGGAGGAATCGACCTGCTCGTCAACGCGTCCTTGAGCCGCGAGCCCGGCCGGCTGTGTGACCTGGCGCCCGAGCAGTGGAAGTCGTTGCTCGAGCGCCAGTTGAGCGGCACGGCCTGGTTCTGCAAGGAGGTCATCCGCCCGATGATGCGCAAGCGCTCGGGGCGAATCCTCAACCTCCTGGATGTCGGCCCCGGAGGCGCGAGCCGGGTGGCGGCCGAAGGCGTCTTCGCGATGACCCGCTCGTTGGCGAACGAAGTGGCGCGGCAGGGCATCTCCGTGAACACCCTGGCGGTCCACCTCCTCGCGGAAGAGGCCGAGCAGCTCCCCCCCGCGCAGCGCGAGCGGCTCGGCGGCGAGCTGGGTCCCCTGGGGAGGCCCGGAAGCCCAGAGGAAATCGCGGAGGCCGCGCTCTTCCTGCTCTCGAGCGCGGCGAACCTCACGACGGGACAGCGCCTGTCAGCAACCGGAGGTCTGTGGTGAGTGAATCCCAGGCAGCGCGCCAGCGTTTCCAGCAGCAGGCGGTCATCATCACCGGGGGCTCGCGGGGCATTGGCAGGGCCATTGCCCTCGCCTTCGCCTCCGAGGGCGCGGACATCGTCCTCAACTACGGGAGCAACACGGAGGCCGCGCGTCAGGCCGCCGCGGAGGTGGAGGCGAAGGGCCGGCGCTGCGTGCTGGTGCCCGGCTCCGTCGCGAACCCCGAGCTGCCCGGCCAGCTCCGGGACGCGGCGCTCTCGAACTTCGGCCGCATCGACGTGCTCGTGAACAACGCCGGCATCAGCCGGGATGGGCACCTGATGATGCTGCAGAGCGCCGCATGGAGGGAGACGGTGGACGTCAACCTCTACGGCGCGCTCGCCTGCTGCCAGGCGGTCATCGGCCCCATGATGAAGCAGGGGCGCGGCGCCATCATCAACATGTCCTCCACCGCCGGAATCCGGGGGCGCGCGGGACAGGTGCCCTATGCAGCCACCAAGGGGGCCCTGATTGGGTTGACCCAGACGCTCGCGGGAGAGCTCGGGCCGTATGGCATCCGGGTGAACTGCGTGGCGCCGGGCTTCGTGGAGACGGAGATGGTGGAGGGGCTGATGAAGCGCCCGGGTGTCCGCGAGGGGTTCATCCAGGCCACGCCCATCCGCAGGCTCGGGACGGTGGAGGACGTCGCCAATGCCACGCTCTTCCTGGCCTCTCCGGAGAGCGCCTACGTGGTCGGCGACGTGCTGCGCGTGAATGGCGGACTGGTGATGTAGCGCGCCCCCAGCAGGGGCCGACGTTCTCGAAGAATCGCGCAACCACGGCTGAGAGGAACAGGATGAGCAACAGGGTCGTCGTCACCGGCATTGGCGTTCTCACGCCCATAGGAAACAACCTGGCGGAGTTTACCGAGGGGCTGCGCACGGGGAGGGATGGCATTGCCCCGGTCACCCACTTCGATGCCAGCAAGCACCGCTGTCAGTCCGCGGGGGAGCTGAAGAACCTCGACTTCTCGGCGCACTTCAGCCCCGAGGAGCTGCCCTACCTCAGTCGCGGCACCCGGATGATTCGGGTGGCGGCGGCGCAGGGGCTGGCGGCGTCCGGGCTGGACCTGGCCGTCGAGGACCGCTCGAAGATTGGCGTGGTGCTCGGAACCAACCTGGGAGGGATGCCGGCGACGAAGGAGGGCTACGCCGCGCTGCACCACCCCTATCGACGCGGACGCGCGGGTCCGAAGGAGCCCTGGCGTGCCCTGGTGCTCGACAGCTTCATCTGCGCCATGAGCGACCAGGTGGCCAGCCAGTACGGGCTGGCGGGGCTCAGTCTGGTCATGTCCACCGCGTGCAGCGCGGGCCTGCATGCCCTCGGCGTGGCGGTGGATGCGATTCGCTCGGGCCACACCGAGGTGATGCTCGCGGGCGGAGTGGATCCGCTCAGTGAGATGCCCCAGGCCGGCTTCGGCGTCCTGCGCTCACTGGCGAGCGACAAGCTGCGGCCCTTCAGCAAGGACCGCGATGGGACACTCCTGGGGGAGTCCGCTTCGCTCTGGGTGCTCGAAAGCGAGGCGCACGCCACCCGCCGTGGGGCGCGCATCCTGGCGGAGCTCGCCGGGTACGGCGGCTCCACGGACGCCTACCACATGACGCGGCCCGATGAGACGGGACGTGGCCCGGCGCGAGCCATGCAGGCCGCCCTGGACAGCGCCGGCATGAAGCCCGAGCAGATCGGCTACATCAAGGCGCACGGCACGGGCACCCCGGCCAATGACGTCATCGAGACGCGCGCCATCAAGCATGTCTTCGGCGAGCGGACGCAGGTCCCCGTCAGCTCCATCAAGGCGATGGTCGGCCACAGCCTGGGCTCGAGCGGCGCCACGGAGGCGGCCGCGGCGGTGGTGGCGCTGAACGAGGGCTTCCTGCCGCCCACGCTGCACCTGGACACGCCAGATCCCGAGTGCGACCTGGACTACGTGCCCCATCGCAGCCGGCCCGCGAAGCTGGAGGCGGTCCTCGCGAACGCGTTTGGCTTTGGGGGAAACAACGCCGCGATGGTCTTCCGGCGATGGGAGGGCTGATGTATCAGGAAGAACTCGCCACCGGAGAAGAAAGGGGAAGCTCATGGCCGGCTCCACGCGTATGACGGACGAAGCAGAGAACATGCGGATTGTCATCACCGGCATGGGAGCGGTGTCCCCCTACGGGGCAGGTGTCCCTGCCCTGCTGGGCGCACTCGCCGAAGGGCGCAGCGCCATCCGCCCCATCGAGGACTTCGATGCCTCCGGGTGCGCGTGCACGCACGGGGCACGTGTCCCTCACGGGAGCCTGGCCGCGCTGACGGGCTCCAACAACCTCCGGCGTGCGCCCCGGGGGACGCAGTACACGATGCTCGCCACGGAGGAGGCGCTCCAGCAGGCGGGCCATGGCCCCTCCACGTGGAACCCGGAGCGGGTGGGCGTGTTCCTGGGGACGTACCGGGCGAACGCCGAGGTCAGCCAGGAAATCTGGCACCGAATCATCACGAGCGAGCCACGCTTCGTCCAGCCCCTGCTGTTCCAGGAGACGGTGACGAACGCGGTGGCCAGCGCGCTCAGCATCCGCTGGGGCTGGCGCGGCACCAACTACGCCATCAGCGCGGGAAACGCCTGCGGGTTCCAGGTGCTCTCCCTGGCGGCGCACGCCCTGCGCAGCGGTCGGGCCGACGCCATCATCTCGGGCACGTTCGACCTCTTCACCACCGCCACCCACTACGATATGGATGACATTGGCGTGTTGAGCGATTCCAATGTGAGTCGTCCTTTCGACTCGCGACGGGATGGCTTCATCATGGGTGAGGGAGCGGCGGTGGTGGTGCTGGAGACGCTCGCGTCCGCGCGGGCGCGGGGCGCCACCGTCCTGGCGGAAATCGCGGGGCTGGGCGTGGCGCATGACGGGCACGGCTTCGGCACCCACCACCCGGAGGGCCGGGGACTGGCCTCCGCGATGAGTCAGGCGCTCCGCGGTGCGGCGGTCTCCCCCGAGGCGGTGGACTACATCGCCGCGGCGAGCAACTCCACGCAGTCGTTGGACAGGGCGGAAGTGGCCGCCCTCCGCACGGTGCTGGGGGCCAGGGCGGGCACCGTCCCGCTCAGCAGCCTGAAGGCCCTCACGGGTGAGGCGGAAGCCGCCAGTGACATGTTCAACCTCCTGGCCTGTATCGGCGCGGTCCGGGGTGGCGCATTGCCTGTACAGGTCGGCACCGAGCAGCCGGAGTTCGAGCTCAATCTGGTGCGACAACCCCAGGCCCACCGGCCAGTCCGGGCGGCCCTGGCACACTCCTACTCGTTCGGGGGCAACGCCGGAGCGGCGTTGGTCCGAGCGCTCTGACATTGGGAAATACCGAGATGGCGAACCTGGAAGGGGCCGCGAGCAAGGCGGTCATGGCGGCGACGAGCACCGCGGGAGCGGAATTGCTCCTGGCCCTGAGTGACATCAGACGCGACTACGTGCTGGGGGAAGCGCGAGTCGAGGCACTGAGAGGCATTTCCCTGAACATCCACCGGGGTGAGTTCGTGGCGGTCTGGGGTCCCTCCGGCAGCGGCAAGTCCAGCCTGATGAACATCCTGGGGCTGGTGGATGCCCCCACCTCCGGCGAAGTGACGCTGGAAGGAAGTCCCATCGGCAAGCTGTCGGACAACGCGCTGGCGGACCTGCGCAGCCGCAAGGTCGGCTTCGTCTTCCAGAGCTTCAACCTCATTCCCGTGCTCAGCGCCCTGGAGAACGTCATGGTGCCCCTGCAAATCCAGGGCGTGGGTGCGGCCGAGGTGCGCGAGCGTGCCAGCCAGGCGCTCAAGGACGTGGGCCTGGAGAATCAGGCGAACGCCCGTCCGGACAAGATGAGCGGCGGCCAGCGCCAGCGCGTGGCGATTGCCCGCGCGCTCGTCACCTCCCCTTCCATCGTCGTGGCGGACGAGCCGACGGCCAACCTGGACTCGGAGAACAGCTACATGGTGGTCAAGCTCATGCGTGAGCTCAACCGCTCCAAGCGCGTCACCTTCATCTTCACCACCCATGATCCGCGTCTCCTGGACCTGGTCGACCGAAAGCTCCTGCTCAAGGACGGCCTGCTCCAAGCGGACGAGGCTGTTCGATGAACTACTTCTCCATTGGCTTCCGGAACATCCTCAAGAATCGCCGCCGAAGCATCGTCACCCTCATCTCTGTGGGCTTCGGCTTCGCCTCCATCAGCCTCTTCGCGGGATACATCAAGTATGTGTACAGCGGGCTGGCCAGGCAGGCCATCCACGGTGAGCTGCTGGGGCACCTGACGGTGATGAAGAGCGGCCTGCGCACGGAAGGCAGGCTCCACCCGGCTCAATACATGTTCTCGAAGGAGGACCTGGCCCGGGCTGAGCCCATCATCCGACAATACCCTCACACGGTGCTCGTGACGCCGCGCATGTCCCTCAGCGGCATGGTGTCCAACGGCGCGGCATCCACCGTCTTCATTGGCGAGGGAATGGTTCCCGAGGACGTGAAGAAGCTCCAGGGGGACTTCCAGCGCAAGCTCTCCGGCGACCTGAAGTCAGACAACCCCATCGGGGTGGCGACGGCAGAGGACCTCGGCAAGATTCTCAACCTGAAGCCCGGAGACTCGGCCGCGCTGCTGGTCAGCACCGTGACGGGGCAGGCCAACGCGCTGGACGTGGACATCGTGGACTCGTTCAACACGGGCAACGTCGGCACCAACGACAAGTTCCTGTACCTGCCCTTCGACCTGGCGAAGTCACTGTATGACTTCGATGGCGCCGAGCGGCTCATCGTGCTGCTGAAGGACAAGGAGCTCACGGAGCAGGCCCGGACGGAGCTCACGGCCCAGCTCAAGCAGGCGGGCTTCGATGTGGAGCTCAAGACGTGGCTGGAGCTTTCGAGCTTCTACTCGCAGGTGAAGCGGCTGTTCGACATGATTTTCGCCTTCATCTTCAGCAACGTCTTCATCGTGGTGGTCATGAGCATCGTGAACTCCATGAGCATGACGGTGGTGGAGCGGACCCGGGAAATCGGCACGCTGCGGGCCATGGGCCTGCGCCGCTCGGGCATTCTGCGACTCTTCACCACGGAGGCCTTCATGCTCGTGGTGATGGGGTGCGCCGGAGGGTTGCTCTTCACGTTGCTGGTGCGCCTGGCCGTCAACAGCGCGGGCATCACCTACACGCCGCCAAACTCGTCCAACGTGGTCAGCCTCATGGTCGACCTCGACGTGCCCCGGATGGCGAGGACGTTCGTCATGCTCTCGGTGCTGGGCATCGCCGCGGCCTTCTTCCCGGCACGCACCGCGGCTCGCAAGTTGATTATCGACTCTCTGGGCCACGTCTGACAGCGCGGGAGACATCACCATGAAGAACGCACTCTTTCTCATCGCGGGGATGCTGTTGCTCACGGGCTCCGCGCGGGCCGCCGCACCGGATGCGGCGGAGATTCTCAAGTCCTCGGACCGCGCTCGCGGTGGCGGGCTTCCCGGCATCCGCTGGACAGTCCGCATCCAACCCGTCAACGGTGTGGACTCGGAGCCCGAGCGGCTGCTCACCCTGAAGGCCAATGCCACCGCCAGCCTCGCGGAGACGCGTGAGCCCGTGCGCTTCAAGGGCTCCAAGCTGCTGCAGGTGGACCGGAACATGTGGATGAGCCGGCCGGGGCTCCGCAAGCCGATTCCCATCTCGCCGCGGCAGAAGCTGTCGGGGCAGGCCTCGCAGGGCGACATCGCTTCAACGAACTACGCCGTCGACTACCAGGGCAAGCTGCTCCGCGAAGAGGAGGTCAATGGCGAAGCCAGCTATGTGTTGGAATTGACGGCCGTCAACAAGTTCTGCACCTATGACCGCATCACCTACTGGGTCTCCAAGCAGCGGCTGGTGGGGGTGAAGGCAGACTTCTTCTCCCTCTCCGGGAAGCTGCTGAAGTCCGCCACCTTCGAGTACGGCAACCAGCTCACCCACGAAGGAAAGACGATTCCCTTCGTGAGCAAGATGACCATCCAGGACGCGCTCACGCCCGCCAGGACGACGCTGGTGTACTCCGATATCCAGGTGACGGAGCTGGCCCGGGCGGAGTTCGACGTCAACCGGCTTGGGAACTGAGCGGGATGAGCGCGAGACGAATCACAGTCGCCGCCACCCCGGGCCTGCCGCTGCTCGCGGGCCTGCTGGTGGCGGGGATTGGCGCGACTGTCGAGGCCAGCGTCCTCGAGGAGCTACAGGAGAAGGGCTCCGCCAGCCTCCAGGTGCTGGCCTACGACAGCGAGCGAGGGCTGCGGGAGAACAGCCTGCTCAATCCAGGCAACCTCATCGCCCGGCTTCCGGAAGGACAGACGGAGGTGGAGGGGCGGCTCGACTTGAAGCTCACCACGGACACCTTCGTGCTGAGCTTGAAGCCCCGGGCCCGCTTCGAGTGGCGGCGCTTCGGAGGCGCGGGCCCGGAGACACGGCTCGACGCCTGGGTGAACCAGGGGTCCGTGACGGCCTATCCGGTCCAGGAGCTCGCCGTGTCGGTGGGCAGGGACGTCCTCACCTGGGGGCCTTCCAACTTCCGCTCGCCCAGCAATCCCATCTACTTCGAGAACGGCCGGAACAACCCACTCCGCGAGCTGCTCGGGGTGGACGTGGCCCAGGTGGCCTGGTCGCCCACGCCCGCGCTGTCCCTGTCGCTGATGCACCAATTCGGCGACGGGCGCGGGGACTGGCAGTGGGAGAGGGATGAGGGCTTCAAGGCGCTGTCGCTGCTGAAGGTGGACTACACGGCGGATGTCTACGTCGCGAGCCTGAACGCCTCGAAGCAGTGGACCGATGAGCGTCCCCGCTTCGGCGCGTTCGGGCAGGCCACCGTCAGCGAGGCACTGCTCGTCTACGCGGAGGCGGGGCTGCGTCAGGGGACCTCCGCGCTGTACCCGGAGAGGCTGCCGACACCGCTGGGGGGCGGCTTCCTGCCCCGCCATACCGGAGACAACCCGCTCTTCTATTCCGCCCTCGTCGGGGGCGGCTACACGCTGGACTCAGGCCACACCGTCTATCTGGAGTACCTGAGCAACAATGAGGGCTACCGGTGGGCGGACGGGGTGCGGTACTTCGACATCGCCGCCAGTGCTTCCGCGACGCTGGCTACCCCCTCTTCCGACTCGCCGCTCGCGGGCCAGACGTTGGGAGCCGCGCTCAACAATGGGCTCGCGCTGCAAGGGCGCCACTATCTGTTCCTGCAAGTGCAGAACAACCAGACGGACAGCGGGCCCATGTGGCAGCTCCGCTATTCACTCAATCTGGTGGACGGCAGCGGGCAGGGGTCCGCCTATGTCGAATGGAATGTCTTGAGCCGCCTGGCGCTCTTCGCGGTGGGTGTCATCAATCACGGGACGAATCGCTCCGAGTTCCACTCATTGCTGAGCCGGTCGATTCTCGTGGGGGCCAAGGGCTACGTCCTGTAGCCCCTGTCGCGCCTCCAGCTCACCACGCGGCGCGCACCGCTCCACGCCCGCCGAAGCGGGTCGTGGGGGTGGCAATGTCAGAGGCTCGCGGCCACTTCAGATACAGACGTATCGGCCCGAGGAGCACACGCACCAGCTGTTGTATTCCCCATCGCAGCAGTTCCTCCGGCTGCTCGTGCCGGAGCCAAAACACTTATCGCCCTGGATGTCGTAGCAGGAGACGGGGGCATAGTCGCACGTGGGCGGCGGGGGATACGTGGGCGGGCAGGGAGTGAAGACTCCGTCGCACGTCACCCCGGAGTATTGCGTCGCGGAGCAGGTGGTGCCCGTGCAGGAGACCGTCTGTCCTCCGCTGCAGGTCGCCGAACAGGTGGTGAGCTCCTGGGAGACCTCACCCAGCTCCTCGGCCTCCATGGCGGGACCGCCACAGCCCAGCAGGGAGAGACTGACGAATGCCGCCATCACAACGACAGAGTGCTTCATGGGAAGACCTCCAAGGGTGAGAGAGACCCGGAGCACTATATCCAGGTTTCCCGGACCTTCTCGGAAAGCCTCCGTGAAGCGGCCGCGTCCCGTCCGTTCAGGCGGGCAGCTTCTTCAAGAAGTCCAGCAGGGCCGCGTTGACCTCGGCGGCGCGCTCCTGCTGGACCCAGTGGCCCGCGCCGGGGATGACGAGCACCTCCTGGAGGTTGGGCACCAGCGGCTTCATGAGGTCGACCGGGGCCATGGCGCGCGCCGGGTCCTTCTCTCCGATGATGAAGAGCGCGGGCTGCTCGATTTTCACCGTCGCGAGCTCGGGCAGCTCTTCCCAGTCGCGGTCCATGTTGCGGTAGCGGTTGAGCCCTCCACGAAAGCCACTGCCCTCGAGCTCCTTCACGACGTACGCGAGGTCATCTTCCGTGAGCCAGGAGGGAAGCGTGCGCGGTGCGTCGAGGCCCGTGAGGAACCTGTCACCCCGCTTCCGAGCCCGCACGACGTCGGAGGTCGTATCGAAGCCGGGGACTCCAGCGAGAATCGTGCGCATCGTCCTCGGGATGTCCGCTTCGAGCTCCGCCTCCGCGACGCCCGGCTCCTGGAAGTACAGGATGTAGAACCACTTCTCTCCGAAGATGTGCTTGAAGAGCTGCGTCGGCGGCATGGGCGTGCGGCCGAGGTGCGGAACACTCATGCCGACGACGGCGCGGTAGCGCTCGGGGTGTAGCGCGGCGCTGTTCCACGCCATCGCCGCGCCCCAGTCATGGCCGACGACGACGGCGGTCTTCTCCCCCAGGGCATCGAGCAGGCCGGTGTAGTCGGCGAGCAGGTTCTTCATGCTGTACGCCTCGACGGCCCCAGGCTTGTCACTGCGCCCGTAGCCGCGAACATCGGGCGCGACGGCGTGGTAGCCGGCCGCCGCGAGCGCCGGGAGCTGGTGACGCCAGGAGTACCCGGACTCCGGCCAGCCGTGGAGGAGGAGCACCAGGGGGCCTTCACCGGCCTCGGAGAGGTGGAGGTGGATGCCGTTCGTCTCGACGGTGCGGTGCTTGATGGCAGGCATGGGCTCGCTCCTGGAAGGAACTGGAATGACGCACGCGGCAGCCCTGCTGAGCAAAGGGCTGGCCTGGCGCGTCATACCAGACGGCGGTTGCTTCCCCCGCAACGAAGCAGGCGGGAGGTCCGTCCGCCCGGCCGCCAGGCCTGGCAGGCAGACGTCCGGCGTTGACGTTCCAACCTTCGTCCACATCCGACTTGGGGGCGAAGCGGTGTGTGGTAGCGAAAGATTCGATGAGTCACTCGACGGATTCTCGCGAGGCAACGCCGGGCACCTTCCTCGCGGGCGGCGGGGAAATGGGCGCCCTCATCCGTGCAACGGACTGGTCGAAGACGGCCATCGGTGACGTGGAGGGCTGGCCCCAGAGCCTTCGCACCGCGGTCAGCATCCTGCTGGAGTCACACTTCCCCATGTACATCGCGTGGGGGCCGGGCTTCGTCCAGCTCTACAACGACGGCTACCGCCCCATCCTGGGCTCGACGAAGCACCCCTCCGCCATGGGGCGCGGCACGCGAGAAACGTTCGCGGAGATCTGGCACATCATCGGTCCGATGTTCGAAGGGGTGATGCGGGGAAAGGCTGTCGGCCTGACGGACTTCCTGCTGCCCCTGGACCGTCACGGGTTCACCGAGGAGTGCTACTTCATCTGCTCCTACAGCCCCATCCGTGACGAGAGCGCGGGCGTCGGTGGTGTCCTCGTCACGGTGACGGAGACCACCGACCGCGTCCTCGGAGAGCGGCGGCTGCGGACGCTGAGGGACCTGGCGGCACGCGCGGGCGCGGTGAAGCGGGAGGACGAGGCCTGGCGGGAAGCAGCCCAGGCGCTGCAGGGCAACCCCTTCGACGTTCCCTTCGCCCTGCTCTACCGGTTGGAGGAGACGGGCGCGCAGCCCCACCTGATGGCCACGGCGGGCTGGGGCGAGGACACAGCCGCGCCCCCGCGTTCTGGCACGAACCCGGACAGCCCCACGTGGCCTTTTGTCGAAGCGGCGGCAACCCAGAGCGCCCAGCTCGTCTCCGATGTGCGCGCCCGCTTCGGCGAGCTGCCCGGCGGCACCTGGCCCGAGGCGCCCCACTCGGCCTGGGTGCTGCCCATCTCCCGTCCGGGGGCCGAGGGCCCCTACGGCTTTCTCGTCGCCGGCTTGAGCGCACGCCGCCCACTGGACGACGACTACCGTGGGTTCCTGGGGCTGGTGGCGGACCACATCGCCACGGCCGTCAGCAACGCCCGCGCCTACGAGGAGGAGCAGCAGCGGGCTGAAGCACTCGCCGAGCTCGACCGCGCCAAGACGGCCTTCTTCAGCAACGTCAGTCACGAGTTCCGCACGCCCCTCACGCTGATGCTGGGTCCTGTCGAGGACGGCCTGGCGGACGCCCGGGAGCCGCTACCGCCCGGACAGCGCGAGCGCCAGGAGTTGGTGCGCCGCAACGGGCTCCGGCTCCAGAAGCTCGTCAACACGCTCCTGGACTTTGCCCGCATCGAGGCAGGGCGCGCCCAGGTCTCCTTCGTGCCCACGGACCTCGCCGGGCTCACCCGGGACCTCGCGAGCACCTTCGACTCGGCGATGGCGACCGCGGACCTCAAGCTGGTGGTGGAGTGTCCCGCCCTGCCGGAGGCCGTCCATGTCGACCCGGTGATGTGGGAGAAGATTGTCCTCAACCTCGTCTCCAACGCCTTCAAGTTCACCTTCCAGGGTGAAATCCGTATCGCGCTGAAGTGGCTGGGCGGACGCGTGGAGCTCACCGTCCAGGATACGGGCACGGGCATCCCCGAGGAGGAGCTGGCACGCATCTTCGAGCGCTTCCACCGGGTGGAGGGCGCGCGCGGACGGAGTCACGAGGGCACGGGCATCGGCCTCTCCCTCGTGCGGGAGCTGGTGAACCTGCACGGCGGGAAGGTGGCGGTGAAGAGTGTCCTCGGGAAGGGAACCACCTTCACCGTGGACGTCCCGACCGGCACCTCGCACCTGCCCAGGAAACAGCTCGGCACGCCCCGGACGCTCGCCCCCACCGGGATTGGACGCGACGCGTTCCTGGCCGAGGTCTCCCAATGGAACGACGTCGGCGCGTCGCGCCCCGCCCAGGAAGCGCCCTCCCCGCGCCAGGCAGGGGCGCGCATCCTGGTGGCGGACGACAACGCCGACATGCGCACGTACCTCACGCGCCTGCTGGCGCCGCACTGGACGGTGGAGACCGTGAGCGACGGAGCGCGGGCCCTCGCCGCGGCACAGGTGCGTCCTCCGGACCTCATCCTGTCCGACGTGATGATGCCTGGCATGAATGGCCTGGAGCTGGTGCGCGCGCTGCGCGCGAACCCGCGAACCCAGACCGTCCCGGTGGTGCTCCTCTCCGCGCGTGCGGGGGAAGAGGCCACCATCGAGGGATTGAAGAGCGGCGCCGACGAATACCTCGTCAAGCCCTTCTCCGCGAACGAGCTCCTCGCTCGCGTCAACGCGCAGCTCACCGTCTCCGCCCTGCGCCAGCAGTCCGTCCAGTCCGAGCGCAGCCATGCCGAGGAAGCCAGCCGGCTGCTCACCGAGGCCGAGCGTGCCACCCGCTCACGTGAAGAGACGCTGGCCATCGTCAGCCACGACCTGCGCTCTCCCCTGACCACCATCAGTGCCGCCGCGGAGCTCCTCCAACGCGCCCTGGGAGGTGACGAGCGCGATGCACGGATGCGCAAGCAGACGGACTCCATCCGTCGCTCCGTGAGCCGCATGAACCGGCTGGTGGGGGACCTGCTGGACCTGGCGAGCATCGACTCCGGCAGCCTCTCCCTCGAGCCCCGGCCGCACCTGGCGGAGGAGCTGGTCCAGGAAGTCCGCGAGACGTTCGAGCCGCAGGCGGCGGAGAAGGGCGTCACGCTCCAGACGGACATCGCCTCCGACCTCCCACCCGTCCCGTGCGACAAGGGGCGCATCCTCCAGGTCCTCGGCAACCTCATCTCCAACGCGGTCAAGTTCACACCGCCCGGCGGGAGCGTGCGGGTGCGGGCAGAGCCCGAGCCGGGAACCGGGAGCGTGCGCTTCAGCGTGGCGGACACCGGCCCCGGAATCCCTCCCGAGGCGCAACCCCACATCTTCGACCGCTACTGGCACGCGGCCCAGAAGCGGCGGGAGGGCCACGGGCTGGGCCTCTCCATCGCGAAGGGCATCGTGGAAGGCCATGGTGGGCACATCCAGTTGGAGAGCCCGCCCGGCGCTGGCAGCACCTTCTCCTTCGCACTTCCGCTGACCTGGCAGACGAAGGCCGTCGTGCCCGCGGCCTCGCGGGCGACTCGCCCGGCGCCCCCACCGCCGACGCGGCCGGCCACCGAGGAGCACTTCATCCAGGGCGGCGGAGAGATGGGCGCCCTGATGCGCTCCATCGACTGGTCCCAGAACTCCCTGGGTCCGCTCGAACGCTGGCCGCAGTCCCTGCGCACGTCCGTCAGCACGATGCTCCGCTCCCCCTACCCCATCATCCTCTTCTGGGGGCCCGAGCTCATCATGCTGTACAACGACCCGTTCCGACCCATCCTGGGTGCCAAGCATCCCCAGACCCTGGGCGCGCGCGGCAATGAGGCGCTTGCCGAGGAATGGACGCTCCTCGGGCCCCTGATGAAGCGCGTCCACGAGACTGGCGAGCCCCTGTTCATCGAGAACGGGAACGTCAACTTCGCCCGCCGCCCCGGCGGCTTGAGGGAAGAGGCCTACTTCACCTGGTCCTACAACCCGACCATCGGCGAGGCGGGGGAAATCGCGGGCCTCTTCGCCATCGCGAGCGAGACGACGCGTCAGGTGGTCGGTGACCGGCAGCTGGCAATCCTCCGCGAGCTGTCCATCCGGACGGCCCTCGACAAGAAGGTCGACGACATCTACCGCTCGTTGGACGTCGTCCTCGCGCAGGCCGGCCATGACGTGCCCTTCGCCCTCCTCTACGCCGTCAATGCCGACAAGGCGCGCCTGGTCAGCTGTGCCGGACTGACCCAGGGCGCGAGCGCGGCACCCACCGAGCTGAAGCCCGGCGACACTTCATCCTGGCCGCTCGAGAGCGTTGCCCGCACAGGGCAGGAAGTCCTCGTCGAAGGCCTCCAATCCAAGTTCGGTCCCCTTCCGGGCGGACCCTGGCCCGAGCCCGCGACGCGGGCCCTCGTGCTTCCGGTGGCGATGGGCGCGGATGTGGAGACGACGGGCGTGCTCGTCGTCGGACTCAGTCCGCTGCGCGCGCTGGATGGCGAGTACCGGAGCTTCCTGCAGCTGCTGGCACGGCAGCTCGCCGCCAGCATCTCCAGCGCCCGCGCCTATGAGCAGGAGCGGAAGCGGGCAGAGGAGCTCGCCCTGCTCGACCAGGCGAAGACCGCCTTCTTCAGCAATGTGAGCCACGAGTTCCGGACTCCGCTGACGCTGATTCTCGGCCCCATCGAGGACGCGCTGTCCGGGACGGACAAGGCCCTGGAAGGAGAGCCGCTCGACCTGGTTCGCCGCAATGCCCTGCGGCTCTACAAGCTGGTCAACACCCTGCTCGACTTCTCGCGAATGGAGGCGGGCCGGGCCCAGGCGATGTTCGTTCCGACGGACCTCGCGCGCTTCACGAGCAACCTCGCGAGCGCCTTCGAATCCGCCGCGGGGAGCGCGGGCCTGAGGCTGGTGGTGGATTGCCCACCGCTGCCCGAGGCCATCTACGTGGACCCGGACATGTGGGAGAAGGTTGTCCTGAACCTTCTCTCGAATGCCGTGAAGTACACCCACCGGGGTGAAGTCCGCATCGGCCTCGCGTGGGCCGGCGAGCAGGCCGTCCTCACCGTTCAGGACACCGGCGTGGGCATCCCCGAAGAAGAGCTCCCGCGAGTCTTCGAGCGCTTCTATCGCGTTCGCACCACCCAGGGACGAAGCCACGAGGGCACTGGCATCGGCCTCGCGCTGGTGCAGGAGCTGGTGAAGCTGCACGGCGGCAGCGTCACGGTGGCGAGCAGGCTGGGAGAAGGCACCACCTTCACCGTGCGCCTGCCGCGTGGCTCGGCGCACCTGCCCCCGGAGCGAGTCGAGCAGCCGCACAGGGCACGCGTCCTCCCTGCTGGCGCCGCGCCCTTCGTCGAGGAGGCCCGGCGCTGGTCGTCGGACACCGGGGCCGAGGAGGACGCAGCCAGCCCCGAGGCGCTCGACGACACAGTGGAGCTGCTGCCGGAGGATGCGCGCGCCCGCATCCTCCTCGTGGACGACAACGCGGACCTGCGCACCTACGTCTCCGGGTTGCTGCGTCGCAGCTTCCCCAACGTCCAGATGGCGATGAACGGAGACCAGGCGCTGGAAGAGGCGCGCGCCCATCCGCCGGACCTCATCCTCTCCGATGTGATGATGCCCGGGTTGGACGGCTTCGCCCTGGTGCGTGCCCTGCGCGCCGACGAGCGCACCCGGGCCATCCCCGTCATCCTGCTGTCCGCCCGAGCGGGCAACGAGTC
This sequence comes from Pyxidicoccus trucidator, assembly GCF_010894435.1. Lineage (NCBI taxonomy): Bacteria > Pseudomonadati > Myxococcota > Myxococcia > Myxococcales > Myxococcaceae > Pyxidicoccus > Pyxidicoccus trucidator. The sequence continues at coordinate 226,126 of NZ_JAAIXZ010000001.1, forward strand.
CACGGTGGAGGGGCTGCACAGCGGCGCGGACGACTACCTGGTGAAGCCCTTCTCGGCACGAGAGCTGCTCGCCCGGGTTCGTACCCAGCTGGAGATGGCGCGCGTGCGCCGGAGCATGGCGCGCCATGAGCTTGCCGAGGAACACCTCCGGGCAAAGGTGCAGGCGCGCGACGAGTGGCTCAACGTCGTGAGCCACGAGCTGCGGACGCCGCTGAGCGCGCTGGCGCTGAGCGTTCATTCGCTGATTCGCGGTGTCACCTCCGCGGAGCGCACCGCGCTTTCTCCCGAAGAAGCGAGCACCAAGGCGCGTGCCGCGGAGCGACACCTCCACCGCCTGACGCGCCAGGTGGAGCAGCTCACAGAGGTCGCGGAGCTCGTCTCGGGTCGCCTGGAGCTGACGCCGGAGGCGCTCGACCTCGCTGCCGTTGTGGGCGCCGTCGTCGAGGAGGCGCGAGAGAAGGCCGCACGCCTGGGCTGCACCCTCACCTCGAGCGCGAGCTCGCCCGTCCTGGGCGTCTTCGACCGCGCGAGGCTGCGCCAATTGGTGGAGGGGCTCCTCGACAACGCCCTCAAGTTCGGGATGGGCAAGCCCGTGGAAGTCTCCGTGGCAGAGGACGCCGGCAGCGCTTCGATTCGCGTCACGGACCATGGCGAAGGTGTCGCGCCCGAAGACGAGGAGCGCATCTTCGGCCGCTTCGAGCGCGCCGCGCCCACCCGGAACTACGGGGGCTTCGGCCTGGGCCTGTGGATGGCTCGCCACATCGCGGAAGCCCACGCGGGAACCCTCCGGCTGACGAGAACGGAAGGCGGAGGGGCCACCTTCACGGTGGTGCTCCCGCTCCTCGCCGGCAGCCCGGCCGTCTGAGCCGCTTGCGCAGGGGCAGGAGCGGGCTCACCGCCTACGCGGCGGCCCGAGCCTCGGCGAGCAGCCAGGCCTTGAAGGCGGCCACGTCCCTTCGCCCCGACAGGGGCCGGGGATGGACGAGCCAGTAGCTGAAATCGTTGGGTAGGACTGTCTCGAAGGGCTGGACCAGGCGCCCGGCCTTCAAGTCGGCGGAGGCGAGCGTCAGTCGGCCCAGGGCCACACCCTGTCCCTGGACGGCGGCCTGGAGCACCAGCCCGGCATCGTTGAAGCCAGGCCCGGCCTCGGCGTCGACTCCCTCGACTCCCGCGGCATCCAGCCAGCGCCGCCAGCCGTCCTTCGGGGTGTCATGGAGGAGCCGGACCTTCTTCAGGTCCGAAGGCGAGCGCAGCCGCTTCGCGAGCGCGGGGCTGCACACGGGACTGAGCGACTCCCGGGCAAGCTGCTCCGCCTTGAGCCCCGTCCAGCGCCCCAGCCCGGAGCGGAGGCCCACATCGAAGCGGTCGTCGAGGAAGTCCCAGAGCTCGGCCGAGCTGGTCAGGTGGAGCTCGAGGTCCGGGTGAAGCCGGCGGAAGCCCTCCAGTCGGGGCAGCAGCCAGCACGAGGCGAACGAGGGCAGCACGGTGATTCGCAGCGGCCCCTGCTCGCCCTCGTACAGCCGCGCGGTCGCCTCCGACAGGCGGTCGAACGCGGGCGTCAGCTCGCGCAGGTACGCTGCCCCCTTCGCGGTGAGCGTCAGCGCGTGCCCCCGTCGGTCGAACAGGGAGACTCCGAGCCAGTCCTCGAGCTGGCGCACCTGGTGGCTGATGGCCGCTTGCGTGACACCCAGCTCGGTGGCGGCGCGGGTGAAGCTCAGGTGCCGCGCCCCTGCCTCGAAGGCGCGGAGGGCGCCGAGCGGTGGAATGCGGCGCATGCTCGATGAACTCCCTTTATCGAGCCCGCGAGGATAGCTCGCTGGGTGCCCGCCCCGAAACGGTGTTTGTCCTGTGTAGCGAACAGCGCGACGGACGCGCTGGCGCGCGAGGGCACCCGGTCATGATCTCCGCTGAAGTCTGGTTGTTGTTCCTGGGCTACACAGTCCCGATGGTGTTCAGCCCGGGGCCCGGCAACACGGTGCTCGCCACCGCGGGCGGGCGCTTCGGCATCCGGGGCTCACTCCCCTTCTGGATGGGCTTCGAGGTGGCCAACCTCGCGCTCTGCGTCGTCTACGGACTCGGGCTCGGACGCGTGCTGCATGACGCCCCCGCGCTGCACCAGGCGCTGCGCTGGGGCAGCGTCGTGTACCTGCTCTACCTCGCCTGGGGCTTCTTCCGCTCGTCCGCCAGCCCGGCTGGGGCGCAGGAGGAGCCAGCGAGGCTCGGGTTCGTCGAGGGCCTGCTCGCCGTCGCCCTCAACCCCAAAATCCATTCGATGATTGTCGTGATGTTCTCCCAGTTCCTCGACCCGGCCAGCGCGATGCTCTCGCAGACGGCGCAGCTCACGGTGGCCTTCCTCATCGTCTGCGTGGCGTGCCACTTCCCGTGGCTCTACGCGGGGAAGCTCCTCCTGGGCCGCTTCCGGTCCGAGCGCGCGATGCGCATCCAGGGCTGGACGTTCGGCACCTGCATGCTCCTCGTCGCGGGCTACGTGGCGTTCGCCTGAGGGCGGCGGCTCACCCTTCCCGCTTGCGGCGGCGCGACATGATGCGGCTCAGCGCCACATCGGTGATGCCGAGGTAGGCGGCCACGTCGCGCTGGGGGACACGGCCCTTCAGGTGCGGATGCTCGTCCCAGAACTTCACGAGGCGCTCCTCCGCCGACAGGTCGAGGAACTCCTGCTCGCGGCGCTCCTTGATGATGAAGTGGTGCTCCGCCACCCGGCGCGCCAGCCGCTCCCAGCACACGTGGCCCCGCTCCAGCGTCTGGAAGTCGCGCGTCTGGAACACCAGCACGCGGCTCGGCTCGAGCGCCTCAATCGACGTCATCGACGGCAGCCGCTGCAGCATCTCCACGTAGGCGCCAATCAGCTCGCCCTCCGCGCGGAAGGCCTTGATGGACTCGCCGCCGCGCGCGGAGACGCGCACGGCCCGGAAGACGCCCTGGAGCACCACGGCGAAGCGGTCCGCCGGGTCTCCGGGCTTGAGGAACAGCTCCCGCTTCGCCAGCGGCTGTTCCCTCGCCAACGCCTCCGCCTTCTCCCACTCCTCGGCGGGAAGGGAGACCAGCGCGGCGAAGCGCTCGAAGAGCTTCGGAAATCTCAAGCGGAGGGGACCTCGGGTTGACCCAGGTTAAGGCGGGGACCGGGCCGGACGCCATACACCTGCCGAATGACCCTGAATGTCTACGCCGTAGCCACGCCCTTCGTCATCGCCCTGGCCCTCGCGGAGTTCGCCTGGTGCGTGGCGCGGCGCAATGGCTACTACAGCTTCCAGGACTCCATCGCGAGCATGGGCACCGCGGTGATGAACCAGTGCGTCAACGTGGCGGTGGCGCTGATGGTGCTGCCCCTGTTCACCCAGCTGGGCCAACTCGCGCCGTGGAAGCTCGACGTCTCGTCGCCGCTGGCGCTGGTGGCCCTCTTCCTCGGCGTCGACTTCCTCTTCTACTGGTTCCACCGCTTCGGCCACCGCACCAACATCGGCTGGGCGGCGCACTCGCCGCACCACTCCACCGAGGAGCTCAACTACGCGGTGGCCCTGCGCGCGAGCGTGACGCAGCGGCTCTTCTCGTTCCTCTTCTACTGGCCGCTGGTGGTGGTCGGCTTCCCACCGGAGGCGGTGCTGGCGATGGTCGCCTTCCACCTGGTGCTGCAGTTCATCCCCCACACCCGCGTCATCCCCAAGCTGCCCCGGTGGGTGGAGTCCTGGCTGAACACGCCCTCGCACCACCGCGTGCACCACGCGCGCAATGACGCCTACATCGACAAGAACTACGCGGGCTTCCTCATCATCTGGGACCGGATGTTCGGCACCTACGCCGAGGAGACCGAGCCCTGCTCCTATGGCCTCACCACCCCGCCGAACACGTGGGACCCGACCGTCCTCAACTTCCAGACCTGGGGCCGGCTCGTCGGGGACGCGGTTGCCACGAAGAGCCACTGGGACCGCCTGCGCATCTGGCTGATGCCCACGGGCTGGCGCCCCGCGGACCTTCCGCCGCGCTCGCTCGGCTACTGGAAGCAGGACGGCGTGGAGGTGAAGTTCTCCTCGACGGAGCTGCCCGGCATCCGCGGCTACCTCGTCTTCCAGCTGTTCGCTTCCATGCCGTTCATGCTCCTGGTGAGCCACCATGCCTCGCCGCTGACTGCCTGGCGGAAGGTGGCGCTGAGCCTGCTGCTCTGGGCCATGGCGACCGCCTGGAGCGGGATGCTGGAGTCCAAGCGCTGGAGCCTGCCGCTGGAGCTCGGGCGGGTGCTCGCCATGGGCGTGGCGGTGACGGTGTGGCTCATGCAGGCCGGGGCAGCCCCGGCGATGAGCGCGCTCACCGCGGCCTGGTTCCTCGTCTCGCTGACGTGGCTGGTCGTGGTGTTCTCGGGGTCCCCCCTGGCCCTGCGCGGTCGCGGGGCCTGAGGTGGAGCGGGCCCGACTTCCCGGGCCCTCCCTGCGTCACCGGCTGCTCACCAGGGCAGCCGGTCGTTCTCGTGGAAGAACCCACCGCTCGGGCCGTCCGCCGCCAGCGTGGCCAGGCGCACGCTCGTCCTGGCGCTGTCGGCCAACTCCATGGGGGCGTGGGGGCCTCCCAGCTCGGTCTTCACCCAGCCCGGATGGGCGGAGTTGACCTTCACGTGGGTGCCCTTCAGCTCATCCGCCAGGTGCACGGTGAAGGCGTTGAGCGCGGCCTTCGAGGCGTTGTAGGCAAACGCCTTCGCGGGGGCGATGGGGGAGTCGTCCGCGGAGTGCAGGCCCAGCGAGCCGAGGATGCTCGACACGTTGACAATCCGGCCCGCCGGAGACTTCTTGAGCAACGGCAGCAGCGTCTGCGTCAGGCGCACCACCGCGAACAGGTTGGTCTCGAACGTCTCGCGCAGGATGTCCCCCGGGACATTGGACGCGTTCTTCGCGAGGAGCTCCTCACGAATCATGCCGGCGTTGTTCACGAGCACGTCCAGCTTGCCGTACCTGCTCTCGAAGTAGCTCTTCACTGTCTGGTCGGTCTCAGGCCGGCTGGCGTCATAGAGGACGACCTCCGCCTTCACGCCGGCAGCGCGCAGCTCCGTGAGCGCGGCCTCGCCCTTCTTCGGGTCACGTACGCCGATGATGACCTCGAAGCCGCCCTGCCCCAGCTCGCGCGCGGTCTGCAGCCCGATGCCACGGTTTCCACCCGTGATGAATGCAACCTTCTTCACGTCAGCCATGACGACCTCCTGAGGGGCCCTCGAACCGCCCGGCCCGTTTCTGTACCGACCGGTACTGAATGCGCCCGCAGGCAATTTCCGTCAAGCCGATTTTGTACCGGGCGGTATAGTTAGTCGTGTCATGGGACGAACCCGGAGCTTCGATGAGGACGTCGCGCTGGAGCGCGCGATGCGGCTGTTCTGGCGACAGGGCTATGAGGGGACCTCGCTCGAGGACCTGACGACCGCGCTCGGAATCGCGAAGCCCAGCCTCTATGCGGCCTTCGGCAACAAGCGCTCCCTCTTCACGAAAGCCGTGGAGCGCTACGCGCAGGCGGCTAGCGAGAAGTTCCTGCGCGCGCTGGACGAGCCCAGGTCCGAGGACGTCGTTCGTCAATTCCTTCGCATCTACACCGAGGGCTGCCCCGACTCGCCCCCCGGGTGCTTCCTGGTCCAGGGAGCGCTGGCGTGCAGCCCCGAGTCGTCCGAAGTCCAGCAGGAGGTCGCGGAGCGACGCCACGACGTGGAGGCCCTGCTCGCCCAGCGGCTCACGCGTGCCCACAAAGAAGGCGACCTGCCGGCGGAGGCGCGGCCGAACGACCTGGCGCGGTACGTGTGCACGGTGGCCAATGGGCTTTCCGTGCAGGCCGCGGGGGGCGCCACGCCTCCACAGTTGCGGCGGGTTGCCGAGCTTGCGCTCATGGCCTGGCCCACGAAGTGATAGCCTTGGCCCGTGGCACGTGCACCGGACGAGGATGAGCAGGAGGGCGGAGACCCCACGGTCTCCCTCATGAAGGCCCGCTCCGGCCCGACGCGGCTGAAGCTGCTGGTGCTGTCGGGTCCCCAGGTGGGGCAGAGCCACCTGCTGGCGCCCGGCGCGTACCGGCTGGGCAAGTCTCCCGAGTGCGACATCGTCCTCAATGACAAGGCCGTCTCGCGCCAGCACCTGCGCCTGGACGTGTCCGAGGGTGGCGTGCGGGCCACGGACCTGGACTCGCACAACGGCTCCTTCTACGAGGGCACGCGCTTCTCCGAGCTGGAGGTGCGGCCGGGCGCGCTCCTCCGGCTGGGCTCCACCGAGCTGAAGCTGGTGCCCGAGGGCTCGCGCGAGCGCGTCATCCCTCCGTCCGAGAGCACCTCGTTTGGCGGGCTCGTGGGCAGCAGCCGGCGGATGCGCGAGGCGTTCACCCTGCTGGAGCGGCTCGCGCCGGGCGGCTCGGACGTGCTCATCCAGGGCGAGACGGGCACGGGCAAGGAGCTGTGCGCGGAGGCCATCCACGCCCACGGGCCGCGCGCGAAGGGGCCCTTCGTCATCGTGGACCTCGCCGGCATCGCCCCCACCCTCATCGAGTCCGAGCTGTTCGGCCACGTGAAGGGCGCCTTCACCGGCGCGCAGGCGGACCGCGCGGGCGCCTTCGAGCGGGCTACCGGTGGCACCGTCTTCCTCGACGAGGTGGGTGAGCTGCCGCCCGAGGTCCAGCCTCGCCTGCTGCGCGTGCTGGAGCGGCGGCAGGTGAAGCGCGTGGGTGCCAATGACTACCGGGCCCTGGACGTGCGGGTGCTGGCCGCCACCCACGTGGACCTGGAGAAGGCGGTGCAGGAGGGACGCTTCCGCGCGGACCTGTTCCACCGGCTCGCCGTGCTGCGCGTGACGCTGCCGCCCCTGCGCGAGCGGCCCGAGGACGTTCCCCTCCTCCTCGACACCGTGCTGGAGCGGCTCGGCCGTCCCACCGGCACCCTGTCGGACGCGACGCGGGCGCTGCTGCTCCAGTACCCGTGGCCCGGCAACGTGCGCGAATTGCGCAATGTCGTGGAGCAGGTGGTGAACCTTGGCGAGGAGGCCCTACCCGACATGGAGCGGGCCCCCGCTCAGTCCCTGGAGCGCTCCGGCGGGAGTGGGGCCGCGCTGGATCTGCCCTTCAAGGAGGCCAAGGAGCGACTCATCGAGGGCTTCGAGCGCGACTACCTGCGCGGCCTCATCGAGCGCTGCGGCGGCAACATCTCCCGCGCCGCTCGCGAGGCCGGCATCGCCCGGCTCTACCTGCGCAAGCTGCTCCACAAGCACGGCATCTCCGCCCGCGACAGCGACGAGTGACGGGAGCGCACCGGCGCGGATGGCCCACGGAACGGGCGCTGCGCCGGGGTCTCACCGCCGCCGCTTCTTCGTGATGCGCTTGGAGTGACGGGAGCACACCGGCGCGGGTCGCCCACGGAACAGGCTCCACACCGGGACATCACCGCCGTCGCTTCTTCGTGACGAGCTTGGGTGGCGACGGAACGGGCGCCGTGCCCTGGCCTCATTGCCGTCGCTGCTTCGTGACGCGCTTGGGTGGCGCCGGAGCGGGCTCCTGGGGAAGCGAGTCGAGCCAGGCCCTCACCGCCTCGGCCTGCGCGGCGCGGCCGGACGCGGTGAAGCGCTCCTGCGCGCGGGCCGCCTCCGCCCGGGCCTCCGTGGACTGGCCCTCCTTCCACAGCGCGTGCGCGAGCGCGAAGCCGGACTCGCCCAGCGAGTCCTCCTGGGCTCCGGTGAACGACACGGCGCGCTTCAGCGGCTCCACCGCCTCGCGCGTCCTCCCCAGGCCCAGCAGCGCCTGGCCGACGCCGTCATACGAGTACTGGAGGTCGTCGTCCCCTTCCTCCAGTTGCTGGCGCTTCACGGCCAGCGCCTCCTCGTACACCTTCAGCGCCTCGTCGTACCGCTTCAGCGCAAGCAGGCTCATGCCCTCTTCGTCGAGCGCCTCGGCCACACTCAAATGGGTGGCGCCGAGCAGCGTCCGCTGGATTCGCACCAGCACCCGGGCGTGCTCCAGTGCCTGGGGGAACTCCTTCAGCTCGCGCAGCACCATGGAGAGGGCCAGGTGCCTGCGCGCCACGTCCGCGTGCAGGGGCCCCACGGCGGCCTCCGTCTGGCGGAGCGCCTCCTCCAGCACCGGCTTCGCCTCCGCGGCGGCGCCCAGCTCCAGCAGCGTGCGTCCCAGCGTGAAGGCGACGCGCGCCCGCTTGGGGTGTCCCGGCGGCAGCGCCCGTGAGAGCCGCTCGGACGCCTTCTCCAGGAATGCGCGCGCCTGCTCGGGCTCGTCTCGCATGAGGGCGAGGTTGGCCTGATTCACCAGCAGGTCGCCCTCCAGCACCGCGTCCCCGCCCACCCGCTGGAGCGTCGCCTCGCCCAGCTGCGCCCAGCGCGCGGCGTGCTCGAAGCGCTTCCGCTCGCCCTCGACGTAGAGGAGCTTGTTGAGCGCGGAGACCTTCAGCCGGTCGGACCGCCCGGCCTCGGCGTCGAACACGGCCCGCTCCAGCAGCCCCGCGCCCTGCTCCTTCTCGCCCAGCACCGCCTGGAGCCAGCCCAGGTGGAAGCGCAGCTCCGCCATCAGCGGCAGGTAGCCCGTGGCCAGCACCTGGGACTCCAGCGCTCGCGCGCGCTCCTTCGCGGGCGCGTAGCGGCTCATGTCCAGCAGGGCCTTCACCTCCGAGACCCGGCCCTCCAGCTGCTCCAGCTCCGCGCGCCGCGCCGGGTCCGCCGGCCGGGGCTGCTGTCCGGACAGGGCCTCCAGGTCGGCGCAGTCGCCGGGCGAGGGCAGCGCGTACACGGCGTCCAGCGCCTTCTCCGCGCCCGCGCGGTCCGTGCCCGCCAGTGCCTCCACCAGCGCGTGCAGGTCCTTGCGCCGCCGCTCCAGGCACACCACGCGCTGGGACAGCAGGGCCTCCGTCTGCACCTGCCGCACCCGCGTGTCCTCGCACGCCTCGGTGTGCTGCCGCGCCCACGCGCCCACGTAGCCGTCCAGCGCATCGCCCACGCGCCGGGCCAGCTCGCCGGCCGCCGGACTTCCCGTGGCCTCGAAGGCCGCCGTCACGCGCTGCCGCGTCGCGGGGCCCCACGTCTCCACCAGCAAGCCCTCGGCCCCCGCGCAGACCTGGGAGCTCCACCAGGTGCCCGCCCCCACCGCGCCCAGCGCTCCCGCGAGGACTCCGGCGAGCGCGAGCCGCCTGCGCCCCTTCGACAGCCGCTGCTCCTGGGACAGCGCCTCCAGCAGCGCCTCCATGGAGGCGAAGCGGACTTCCGGCTCCAGCGACAGCCCGCGCATCACCGCGCGCCGCACCCAGGCAGGCACCTTCGCGTCCCTGGGCGGGTCCTGGATGGGGGACTCGGGCACCGGTGCCCCGGGCCGCTCCAGCGAGACGGTCCTCCCTGGTTCTCCCGTGGGCGGGCCCTTCGGCTTCAGCGACTCCGCGACCTTCGACAGCCGGTCCGGGTCGAAGGGGCGCTGCCCGTAGAGGGCGCGGTACAGCGACGCGCAGAAGCTGAACTGGTCCGAGCGCGCGTCCGCCTCACCCCGGAACTGCTCGGGGGACATATAGGCCGGCGTGCCCATGACCATGCCGGACAGCGTGAGCGGCTCGAACAGCGCGCGGGAGAGGCCCTGCGTCGGCGGGGGCAGCACCGCCCTGGCGTCGTCTGGCGAGGTGTCTCCCACCGCTCGGGCCAGGCCGAAGTCGGTGACGCAGACGCGGCCGTCGCGCCCCACCAGCACGTTGGCGGGCTTGAAGTCGCGGTGCACCAGTCCCGCCGCGTGCGCGGCCACCAGCCCCCGGCCCGCGGCCAGGTACGTGTCCAGCACCTCGCGCCAGGAGCGTGGCTTCGCCTCCGTCCAGTCGCGCAGCGTGCCCCCGTCGACCAGCTCCATGGCCACGTACACCTGGCCATCCCAGGGGCCCGCCTCGAAGACGGGGATGACGTTGGGATGGGAGATGCGGGCCATGGCCTGCGCCTCGCGCAGCAGTCGCGCGCGCGCCTCCTCCAGGTCCGCGCCCTTTCCCAGCACCCGCAGGAGCTTGAGCGCGACCTTGCGGTCCAGGTCCGGGTCATAGGCCGCGTACACCACGCCCATGCCGCCCTGCCCCAGCACCTTCAGCGGGAGGAAGCGACCCACCCGCTCGGTTCCCGCACGCGGGAGCCCGCCCGGCTGGCCCGGAGAGGGCGTCGGGGCCGTGTTCGGGCCGGTGCGTGGTGGCGAGGGCGCGGCGGCGTCCGACAGCGAGTGGGTCTGCGTGGGCTCTGGTGGCGGGCCGAGCGCGGAGCCCGAATCATCCCTGTCCTGCATGGTTCCAGTGTAGTCGCTTGTGTCGGGTGGGACCCATCCAGGGCCCCCCGGGGTATCGACTTTTTTCGGGCAACGATCAAAGTCTCGGGCAGATAATGCCCCTGGCGCACCGCGGCGCCCTTCCCCCGGAGGCGGCCATTCGCATGAAGCTCCCCCCCAGCCTGACTCTCCCGGCGACTTCCTTCCGAGTCCGCTCCTTCGAGAGGACCTCCCCTTCCCCCGAGGGCGCGACGCGGCCCGAGGCTCCGGCTCGAAGCCGGGGCCCCTCGGCGTATTACCGGGACAGCTTCCAGGACGCCGCCTCCGTGCGCTCGGGCCTTCCCGCGCTGAGTGTGCCTCCGGCGCGACTGGCCGTCTCACCCCGCTCCCAGCCCGTCAACGAGGCCGCCGAGGCCCAGGCCCGGCAGCAATGGCAGGGTGACGACTCGGCCGTCGCGCAGAAGACGGACACCGACTGTGGCGAAGCGAGCCTCACGCAGTTGAACAAGGCGAAGGGTACGGCGCCCGCGTCGGACGACCAGAAGCGCGAGGAGGTGCGCTCCACGACGGCCGCCGCCACGAAGGCCGTGCAGGACCGGTTCGACGTGAATCTGGCGGATGGCAGCCGCCCCGAGGAGATGGGCGCCACGCTGGGCTCCATGGGCATCGCCGTCACCCGGAGCATGGCGAACTATGACCCGACGGCCATCAGCGACGCGCTGAAGTCGGGCCAGTTCGGCATGGCCATGGTGGACTCCAACGCGCTCGCCAACGCCGCGCTTCCGCCCGACCAGCAGAAGCAGGGGACCGGGGCGCTGCACTGGGTGACCATCGACGGGTACAACAAGGGGGAGCTGGCCCATGACCCCATGGACGACAAGCTGCGGGTGAAGGACCCGGCCAACGGCAGCACGTACTGGGTGGGGGCTCGGGACCTCCTGAAGGCCATGGACACGGCCCGCATCCAGCACAAGAACACCGGCGGCATGATGCTGCTCGAGAACCGGCCGGACGCGACCACGCCCGAGGCGCGAGAGGCCCTCGCCCGAAGCAACGTGGGGCAGACGGAGAGCCTCGGCAAGGGCAACGGCATTGGCAGCAAGCGCCTCAGCGCGAGCGAGTCCAGCTAGGGCGCGCTCGTGGAGCGGGTGGTCACCGCGGTGACCGGGTGGTAACCGCGGTGACCAGGGCCAGGACGTCCCGGCGGTGAAGGCGACCGCCGGTTCCCCTCGGAAGGACGTGGCCCGGCGCGAAGGTGGGACATGGCACGACCCCTGCTCTACCGGAGCGGGTCGCCTTCCCCCGAGGAATCCCGCCATGAGCCTGCCCCCGGTCTCCCGTCCCTCCGTCCCCGCCCAGTCCTCCGCGCGCACCTCCAGCTTCGAGCCGAGCCCCGTTCGCGCCCGCGGCGCGTTCGACGTGCAGGGCCCGAAGCAGGAGCCGGGCGCGGCCCTGCGGCGGATGCTCGCGACCGATGGCTTCGACTCGCCGATGGCCGCGCAGAAGACGGGCCAGCTGGATGAGGTGGAGCGGATGCTCGCGCGGGTGGCGCAGGTGCTGGCCCGCTCCCTCAGTCTGCTGGGGGGTGACGTCGGTGGCCAGGGCGCTCCGGGTGTCCCGCCGGCTGGTGGCTCGGCGCCGTCGGGTGCCGGCGCTCCGGCTCCGCAGAGCGCTCCGGTCGCCGAGGCGAAGGCCGTCGACGCGCCCGGCGCTCCGTCGAAAGGCGGCAACACCATGACCTTCAACAACGACGGCACGAAGCCGATGACCATCCAGTTCACGCCCAACGCCGGAGACAAGGCGGTGGACTCGGTGACCCTGGCGCCGGGCGAGTCGCGGAAGGTCGAGTTCCCCCAGGGCTGGTCCGGCAACTTCCGCAGCACGTCCGGCGACGGCGCGGCGGCGACGCTCGGCGAGGTGAAGTTCAACGGCGGCCACAACCAGACCTACTACGACGTGAGCTACATCGAGGGCCACAACGCCAGCATGACCATCCAGCCCGAGAGCGGTGGCCGGAAGTCCGGCACGCTGGACAACCTCGTGGCGTCCGCCCCGGACTCCATCAAGGCGAAGGATGCGAACGGCTCCGCGTACGGCATCAAGAAGACCACCACGTCCAACGTCCAGGACCCGCAGGTGGTGGACTACTTCCGCAAGCAGGTCGGCGCGGACCAGGGCTACGTCATCCCCACCGACGACGCGAGCACGCTGGGCACGAGCGACACCCACCTCAACGTCCACCTGAAGAACGTGGTCTGAGGTCGATGAAAGCAGGCCCGCTCAACGCGGCGCGGGCCGCAGTCCATCCAGCAGGATGGTGAGGTAGCGGTCGGCGTAGACCTTCGGGTTTCCGCCGATGCGCACGGAGTGCTCCAGGCCGCACATCAGCCTCCGGATGTCGTCGGCCTGGACCTCCGCCCTCACGACGCCAGACCGGTGGGCGCGGGCCAGCAACCGCTCGGTCGCCGCCAGGAACCCGGCCTTCAGTTGCGTCGTCTGGGGGTGGGCATCCCGGGCCGCATTGAGGACCTCCGCGAGGCCGATGTCGGCCAGCATCAGGTCCAGGAGCGCGCGCAGGAAGCGCTGGAGGCCGGCTCGCGGCTCGTCGGACGCCTCGGCCTCGCGCGCGGTGTCGAGCAGCGCCTGGAGGTGCTCGTTCACGAGCGCCTCCAGCAGGTCCTGCCGGGTGGGAAAGTGGCGGTACACCGTGCCCACGCCCACGCCCGCCGCGCGAGCAAGCTGGTTCATCTGCAGGGATGAGTCGCCGCGAGCAAGGAGCTTGCGGGCCACCGCCAGCACGCGCTCGCGGTTGCGCGCGGCATCCGCGCGCAACGCACCGTCCTCTGCCGGGGCCTCCCGTTTCTTCATAGGCCCAATCTAACAAGCCGGACACGCCATCCGAACGGATTGCTTATCCGCTTCTTCCTTCTTACATCCAGCAATCGGATACGTCATCCGTTTTCGGGCCACCGCGCTCAGGGCTGTTCCCTGTCCGGCGGCAGGCCCAGGGAGGAGTCGTCATGAAGACCGCAGGACAGGAGCGGACCGCGCTCATCACAGGTGCGAGCTCGGGAATCGGGCTCGAGCTGACGCGCAAGCTGCTCTCCGAAGGCTGGCAGGTCATCGCGCTGAACCGCTCGGGCTTCGCCCAGGACGACGTGCGCATCGAAGACGCCCTGAGCCGGAAGCAGCTCCGGGTCTACACCGCGGACCTGGCCGACTTCGACAGCCTGAGACAAGCCCTGGCTCGGCTCAAGGCGGCGGAAGAGAAGGTGGACCTGCTGTTCAACAACGCGGGCGGCAGCTTCCCGACGCTCACCTTCTCCAAGCAGGGACGTGAGCTGCACTTCGAGCTGCAGACCGTCGTCCCCTACATCCTCCTGATGGAGCTGACGGAGCTGCTGAAGCGGGGGAACCTGAAGACCGTCATCAACACCTCGTCCAACGCCTTCAAGTTCGTCAAGCGCTGGGACCCGGACACGCTGGAGCGGCCCGCGACGTTCAAGAAGCTCTTCGGCCCGTATGCGACGACCAAGCTCGCGCTCTCCCTGTGGACCCAGGAGCTGGGCCCTCGGGTCGCTTCCGAGGGAATCAAGGTCCTGAGCGTGGACCCGGGAGGCAACAACACCCTGCGACGCGGAAAGGACTCGGGGCTGCCCCTGCCTGTCGAGCTGGTGATGAAGCTGTTCTTCCCGCACCCGAGCCGTGGCGCCTCACTGCTGTACGACGCGGCGGTGGGTGCGCGCGGAGGGCCGTCTGGCGCCTACGTCACGAATGGAGCACCGAAGGAGCTCCCGTTCACCGAGCACGGCCCGAGAGTCCTGGAGAAGGTGAGCGACATCTACGCGCGGGAGTTCGCGGCCCCCCACAGCGCCTGACGCAGCGTGCCTTCCCGGGCACCAGGAGAAGGGCCGGCCGGCTGTTCTTCCGGCATATTCCCTGGCGGACAGCAGCCGGGCCGACTGCTATTGAAGCGCACCTGCCGGCTGGCGGGTGCACGACTGAACAGTCGCTCGGTCGCGGCGGAGCGCCAGGAGGTGGAACCTCACTGCCGCGTGGGCTACTAGATGGCTCTTTGGTCCGATTTCGCTGGAGCCCCAAGTGACTGTCGCCATCCCGCCCGTCCAGCCCTCCAGCGGATCCGCTCCCACCCCGGAGGCGCTGCGCCAGAGCGAAGAGCGCTTCCGGCTCATGGTGAGCAGCGTGAAGGACTACGCCATCTTCATGCTGGATACCCAGGGGCACGTCGAGACCTGGAACGCGGGCGCCGAGGCCATCAAGGGCTACACCGGCGCGGAGGTCATCGGGAAGCACATCTCCGTCTTCTACACGCCGGAGGACGTAGCCGCGGGGAAGCCGCAGCGCCTCCTTCACGTCGCCCTCCAGCAGGGACGCATCGAGGATGTGGGCTGGCGGGTGAAGAAAGATGGGACGCGCTTCTGGGCGGACGTGGTGATTACCGCGGTCGTCGATGCAGCGGGCGTGTTGCAGGGGTACACGAAGGTCACCCGCGATTTGACGGAGCAGCGGATAGCGGAGGACGCGCTTCGTCAGAGCGAGGAGCGCTTCCGGCTCCTCGTCGAGAGCGTGAAGGACTACGCCATCTTCATGCTCGACCCCCAGGGGCACGTCGCCACGTGGAATGCGGGAGCCGCGCGCATCAAGGGCTACTCACCTCGGGAAATCATTGGCAAGCACTTCTCGTGCTTCTACCTTCCCGAGGAGGCCACGAGCGGCAAGTGCGACATGGAGCTCCGCGTCGCCCTCGCCGAGGGCAAGTTCGAGGAAGAGGGCTGGCGCCTTCGCAAGGACGGCACCCGGTTCTGGGCCAATGTCGTCATCGAACCCGTGAAGGACCGCGATGGGAGGCTCGTCGGCTTCGCGAAGGTCACCCGGGATTTGACGGAGCGGCGCGAGGCGGAGGCGGAGCGGCTCCGATTCGCCCAGGCCGACGAGGCCATCCGCCTGCGAGACGAGTTCCTCTCCATCGCCGCCCACGAGCTGAAGACGCCGCTGAGTGCCATCCAGCTCCAGCTCCAGAGCCTCCTCCTGTCGGCGCAGGGCCTGGACGCGAAGGTCCGCAACAAGGCCGAGCGTGCGTACAAAGGCGGGGTGCGGCTGCTGGACCTGGTGGAAGCGTTGCTGGACGTGTCCCGCATCGCCACGGGCAGGTTCAGCCTGTCCCGGAGTGGATTCGACCTGACCCGAAGCGTGGAAGAAGTCGCGGAGAGCTTCCGTGAGCAGGCCGCCAGGGCCGGCTGCGAGCTCATCCTCCACCTGGACGCGTCCGTCCCTGGCGAGTGGGACCGGCTGCGACTGGAGCAGGTGGTCACCAACCTGCTGGCCAACGCCTTCAAGTATGCCGCCGGGACTCCGGTGGAGCTCGCGGTGAGGGCGGAGGGAGCCAACGCCGTCATCACCGTCTCCGACCAGGGCCCGGGCATCCCGGAGTCCGAGTGGGCGCGCATCTTCGGCCGCTTCGAGCGTGCGGCCTCCATGCGCCACTTCGGAGGGATGGGCCTGGGGTTGTACGTCGTCCGGGAAATCGTGGAGGGCCACGGGGGCACCGTCTCCATCGAGGCCGTGAGGCCTCAAGGTACCCGCTTCGTCGTCACCCTCCCCCGCATCCCCATGCCGAAGACGGAGCCGGCCCCGTCCGCCGGAGCGGAGGTCGCCTCGTAAGGAGACCGTCGGGAGCGTCCCCGACCGCGCGCCTTCCCGCCCTTTGCGAAGCCCCCGTCCGCCCCGGTAGAAGGCAGGCGCGGGAGCTCGCCCGCGAAGGAGGCCACCCGTCGATGAGTCTCGCGAAGAAGCTGAACCTCAAGGAGGGCATGAAGGTCCGCGTGGTGGGCAAGCCCGCGGGCGTCGACCTGGACGACGTCACGACCACGACCTCCGCCAAGGCGGACGGCATCCTCCTCTTCGTCAAGTCGCTCGCCGAGGTGGACGCGAAGTGCGCGCCCCTGGTCGAGGCCGCGAAGGCGGACCGCCTCGCCTGGGCGGTGTACCCCAAGGCCGGACAGCTGGACACGGACCTCAACCGCGACATCCTCGCGCGGCACCTGCTGAGGCAGGACATCGACGGCGTTCGCCAGATTTCAATCGACTCCGTCTGGAGTGCCATCCGCTTCCGGCCGGGGAAGTAAGCGCGAGGCCCCCCGAGCCTGGCCTTGCACTGACCGCCGGGCCTGCGTAAGTCGGACGCCGTGACGGCTACCGAGACGCACCGTGCCATCCAGGCGGTCTGGAGAATCGAGTCGGCCCGGCTCATCGCCGGCCTCGCGCGCTTCGTGCGCGACGTCGGCCGTGCCGAGGAGCTGGCGCAGGACGCCCTCGTCGCCGCGCTGGAGAAGTGGCCGCAGGCGGGCGTCCCGGAGAACCCGGGCGCCTGGCTGATGGCCACCGCGAAGCACCGCGCCATCGACGAGATGCGCCGGAACCAGCTGCTCCAGCGCAAGCACGAGGAGCTCGGTCAGGACATGGAGGCCCAGCAGGCTCAGTCCACGCCGGACCTGGACGCCGCGCTGGACGACGACGTCGGCGATGACCTGCTGCGCCTCGTCTTCACCGCCTGCCACCCGGTCCTCTCCTCTGAGGCGCGCGTGGCGCTCACGCTGCGGCTGCTCGGCGGACTGACGACCGAGGAGATTGCCCGCGCCTTCCTCGTCCCGGAGCCGACCATCGCCCAGCGCATCGTCCGGGCGAAGCGGACTCTCGCCGAGGCGCACGTCCCCTTCGAGGTCCCTCGGGGGCCCGAGCTCGCCGAGCGGCTGTCGTCGGTGCTCGGCGTCATCTACCTCGTCTTCAACGAGGGCTACTCGGCCACCGCCGGTGACGACTGGATGCGGCCGGAGCTCTGCCAGGACGCGCTCCGCCTCGGCCGCATCCTGACCGGGCTGATGCCCGACGAGCCGGAGGTCCATGGCCTCGTCGCGCTGATGGAAATCCAGGCCTCGCGCATGCGGGCGCGGGTCAGCCCGGCGGGCGAGCCCGTCCTGCTCCTCGACCAGAACCGCGGCCTGTGGGACCAGCTCCTCATCCGCCGCGGGCTCGCGGCGCTGGAGCGTGGCGAGCAGCTGGCCAGCCCTCGGGGCCCATACCTGTCACAGGCCGCGATTGCCGCGTGCCACGCCCGGGCGCGGACGGCGGGGGACACCGACTGGGCGCGCATCGCCGCGCTCTACGGCGAGCTGGCCCAGCTCATGCCCTCCCCCGTCGTCGAGCTGAATCGCGCCGTGGCGGTGTCGATGGCCTCTGGCCCGGCGGCGGGCCTGGAGCTCGTCGACGAACTGACCTCCGAGCCGTCGCTCAAGCACTACCACCTGCTGCCGAGCGTGCGCGGTGACCTGCTCTTCAAGCTCGGCCGCCTCGACGAGGCCCGGAAGGAGTTCGAAAGCGCGGCCTCGCTCACCCGCAACGCCCGCGAGCGCAAGCTGCTGCTGGAGCGCGCGGCGAGCTGCGCCTCGCGCTAGGCCCGCGCCTGCGCCCGGACGGGCCACGGCTCCGCGCGCATGCCCGCTTCCCAGTTGTTGTTGCGGCCATCCCAGTACCGGATGGTCAGCTCCGTGAGGTCCACGTCATCCAGGCAGTTGACGTAGACGGAGCGGTAGTCGCCCCCGATTTCCTCGACGTAGCCCCCCGCGAAGCAGTGCGTTCCGCAGTTCTTGCAGAAGGAGCGGGAGTTCTTGCTGTCGCTCTGCTTCCGGAACTCGCCGAGGCTCTGCGCGCCCGCCACCACCCGGAGGGCGCTCGGCTTCACGATGGAGCTGGTGGCGCCCACCTTGACGCAGAAGGTGCAGTTGCAGCGACTCACGGGCTCGGTGAGGTCCAGCTCGGCCTCGAAGCGCACGGTGCCGCACAGGCACCTACCGGCGTAGGTCTTCACGTTGCTCTGGCTCGGGTTCTGGGTCTGGGACATGGCGGTTGCTCCTGGGTTGCTCGAAGTGACTGAGCGAACAGTAGGACCCGGGCATGACAGCCTTATGTCAGGTTTGTCCCGACGGGGGCGCGCTCAGGGCGTTTCGGGGAGGGTGTAGTCGAGCTCGTACGAGTGCCGGCCCTCGGTGATGAGGATGCTCATGGCGCCGGCGAGCCCCGTGAGCTGGCCGGTGCCCGAGTCCGGCACCACGGTGACTGAGAGGCGCGGCGCGCCCCGCGTCATGGTGCCGGAGTGCTGCAGAGCGAAGGTGCCGGTGCGGCCGTGCAGCGTCCCGCTGACGCGCTCCATCGCCACGTAGCCCGCCGAGCCGTCGGTGGGCGTCCTCACGGCGAGCATCTGCCCCTTGCTGGTGGCCTCCAGGTCGCCGTGGAACCGCTTGTCGAGGGCCATCCGGCCGACGTCCGAGCCTCCGGCCTCCGCGTCCGGGGCCATGGGGGTCAGCTTGACGTCGAAGGCTCCACTCGCTCGCTTCGTCATGGTCGTCTCACTCCTGGATGCAGGGCCTGCAGGGTAGCCCGTCGCCCCCTGCGTACACGTGGTGTTCAAGCGAGGCCGGGCCTCAGCGCTTGCGTTCGAGGAGAAGTTGCCGCGCACGCTGCACCTGCTCCAGCGCCGACTCCGGCAGGGCCACGGCCTGGGCACAGCGGTCATGGAGCGCGGGGTTCTTCGTGGTCTCGAACACCATCCAGGTGACGAGGTCGCCCTTGAGCACGGGGTGGAGCAGGCGTTGCCCGAGGATGTACTGGCGTGACTCCGTTTGGACCACGGAGCCGGTCGCCCATTGCTTGTCGACCTGGACGGCGGCGAGGTCCGCCTCCTTCACCACCTCGCCCACCGCGAGGTCCCGCGTGGCGACCGTCACGGAGACCTGCTCGGGAGCGGCGCCGGGCTTCTTCCCTGGCTGCGCGCCCAGCAGGAGGGGCAGGAGCGCCGCGAGCAGCAACGACTGGAGCCTCCGCATGTCAGCGACCCTCCTGGGAAACACCGAAGAAGGCCCGGGCCCTCTCTCTGGCCACGCCGGCCACCTGCTGGTCGGCCGCGGAGGAGGCCTGACGAACACAGGCCCCCATGGAGCGTGGCCGCTCGGGGTCGTCGAGGAACTGCCAGCGCAGCGTGTCGCCCGCCTCCAGGGGAACCAGCGCCAGCGCATCCGCCACATCCTTCAGCGCGTCCTCGGGCACCACGCTCCGCGTCACCAGGGCCCGCGGCATCCGACGGACGGCCAGCGCCTCCCTGGGAATCCGGCCGCCCTCCACCACGGCCTGCGTCAGCACCAGCACCGGAGCCGTGCCGTCCGGACCGAACTTGAAGGGGGGTAGCGGGCGCGGCGCTCCGGGGGCCCCGGCGCCTGACGCCAAGAAGGCGCGGATGGCTTCTTCTACGGCGCGCCCGTGGGCCTCCTCGTACACCGGGAGGACGTCCGCGACGCAGGCGTGCACCCGCCGGACGGAGTCCTGCCGGGCAAAGGCCGCCCAGGGGAGGACTTCTCCCTTGGTCAACGGCAGCGTCACCGGACGCCCCACCACCAAGCGCCGGTCGGAGGGCGGGACGAACGACGCCAGCACGAACTGCTCCGGATAGGAGGCCTCGGTGAGGTCCCCTTCCGCGAGCTTCTGTCCCTCGGCGATGTCGCGCGTGAGGAGGAGCGTGGGCTTCGGCGCCCAGCCCTGGCGGGCGGACTGCATCCGCGCCTCGATGACGCGCGACAGGTAGAGCCCCAAACCCGCGAAGCTCAGGAGGAGCCCGATGACACTGCCCAGGAGGAAGCGCTTCATCGCGGGCCCTTCTTGAGCAGCCGGGCGCGGATCTCTTCCGCGGTCCGCTCCCTCCTGGAGACGTCCGGCCGCGAGGCCTGCGCGCGCTTGCATTCGTCCGTGAGTACCTGGGGCGCGCTGGCATTGAACGAGGAGGACCCGACCTCGAAGTAGCCCCAGCGCAGTGGCTCGCCGGCCGCGAAGGGCGCCGTGAGGGTCTGGTCGACGAGGAAATGCGCGCTGTCGGGCTTCACCACGGACTCGGTGACGAGCTGGGCCGGAATGAGGCGCTGCGCCATCGTCTCGTGCGTCACCAGGTCACCGGCGGCCAGCGCCTTGCTGGCGACCACCACCGGGACGAGCTCCCAGCCCTGGCGCGCTTCCGTCTCCGCATCCTTGACGAGGAGGTACATGACGAAGCCGCCCACGAGCCCCGAGAGCGGCAGGCCGGCGGCCACACCGAAGAGGATGCCTCCCAGGAGCGGCAGGGCCTCCCGGGAGGTGGATGCGGGAGCCGTCATGGCCGCCCCCGCGACGGGCCTTCCCAGATGAAACGCATGCGTCCACGGTAGCCCAGTGCGAAGGCCGGACTCCATGCGGTGGGTGCGGCGCGGACGTGGGGCAGCCCCGCCGTGGAGCCGCCTCCACTCCGGGTGTCACCGACCCGGGCCGCCGCGGCTCAGGGGTGGTGCCGACACTGACCGAGGAAGCGGACCAGCTCCGTGTGGAACCACTGCGCCGCGTCCAGCATCAGCCAATGGCTGGCGTGCGGCGCCACGGAGCGGGACAGCGTGTCCCGCTGGCCCGCCAGCGTGTCCGGCCCCGCGGTCGCCACCAGCGCGTGCGTGGGCCCCTTGAACTGCTCGAAGGCCGCGTCCGGGTCGTGGCTGAAGAGCGACTCCAGGTTGCCGGCGATGGCTTCCCGGCGCGAGGTGCGCATCGTCTTCATCACCAGCACGCGCGTCGCCTCCTTGGCGGCGAGGAGCTGGGGCGCGAGCCAGTGCTCGTGGAAGGTGCCGTACTTCGCGGCGCTGAAGTTGTCGAGCCAGGCCTCGGCCTCGGCCTTCGGCATGCGGCGCAGGTCTCCCGGGGCCTCGACATAGAGGAGCCCGGCCAGCCGCTCGGGGTAGTACGCGGCGAATGCACCGGCCACCGCGGCCCCGAAGCCATGGCCCACCAGGACGAACTTCTCCGGGGCCTGCGCGTCGGCGATGGCGGCGACGTCCTCCACCGCGGCCTCCACGCCAAAGGGGCCGTTGGAGCCGCTACTCTCGCCCAGCCCTCGCAGGTCGAACGAGACGCTGCGCGTCGCGAGGCCGTGCTGCGTGTCGGCCCAGTGCGTCCGGTCGGCGGCCACGTCGTGCACGAAGATGACGGGGACGCCGCCATCGCCTTCCACTGTCGCCATCAGCCGGCCCGCGGGTCCGGTGACAGACACCATCCTGGCTTCCTTGTGCTTCATTTGGCTCGGCTCCCGGCCCCCGGTACGGGCACTGCCCGTCCGCCCACCGCGCTGTCCGTAGCGCCGGGGCCATCGGCCGAGTCTGCCCTACTTCCCCTCGGGGCGCCCCACACCGGGGCCGCCGTACGTCCGCGACTTCACTCCTGCCCGGACGCCTCGACCGACATCCACGTGGGCAAGAACCGCCATGACACGGCAAGACTTGCAGGCAGGGCTTGCACGCCCTCGCCCCCTGAGGCCTCTCGCTCCCTCGGGAGCATGCGCGGCACGGCCATTGCTCAAGGCATGGGAGCACGCCGACGCAAGACCCACGCAGACCCACGGCGCGCGCTTGCAACCCCACTACAGGAGCAACGCTTTAGGCGTTGCCCGGGAGAAGTCCCCATGAAGCGTTTCGTCCCTGGAGTCATGATGATGGTCCTCGGCGCCGGCTGCGGCATCGAGGGCAGCGACACCACGCCCGAGAAGGCCCAGACGCCCGCGGCGGTGCTGGAGAGCGTGCAGCGCGACAACGGCAACGTGGTCGAGTTCCTCCAGTTGGAGGACGGCGAGGTGGTGGTCATGGAGACCGGCCTCTACCCGAACCCGCCGTCGGCCATCGACGGCATCGGCCCCGCCGAGGCGTGGAGCAAGCTGACCGGCCGGAGCGACGTGCCCAACGCGCTCGGCGTCGCCCAGCAGCGGTACGAGCTGATGCGCGCGAACCCCTCCCTGCGCGACGCCGAGGGCGCGTCCGAGCGCGGTGAGTCGATTGTCCGGGACGGCCAGGCCGCCGGCACGACCGCCGCGGCCTACGGCCCGTGCGACATCACCTGGTTCCAGGACAACTTCTGCAACGCGGCCTACGACTGGAAGATGTGCCTGACCAACTGGTCGGGTGGCGCCTACGCCCAGCGCAGCGGCGTGGAGTACCACAAGACGGCCGTGTGCCCGACCTCCGGCAACGTGACGCTCAACATCAAGGACCAGGTCATCCGCAACGTCGGGGCGGGCGGCTACCTCTGGTACTACCGCAGCGGCAGCAACTTCGACTTCCGCGCGGACGTGGACAACGCGTCCGGTGACACGTTCCACTTCGCGGTCAACCTCAACTACTGAGGCGCTTCCTCCTGGCCTCGCGGCTCCGGGCTCGGCCCGGCCGCGAGGCCAGTGGTGTTTCCGGAGTCGAAGTCCGCGGTGCCCCGCTCAGGCCGGCCCCTGGGTGTCCTTGAGCAGCAGCGAGAGGTAGCGGGAGAAGTCGATGGAGCCGAGGTCGGCCTGCTCACGCGCCTGCGCCTCCTGGCTCCAGTGGAGGTCGGCGCAGTGACGCCGGGCGGCGGTGAGCTCCACGTCCAGCGCGTCCACGCTGTCGGTCCGCGCCTTCAGCTCCCGGGTGAGGACCTCGAACTCCTGGTCGATTTCCGCGGTCCTCACCGGCTCCTCGCGCCGGAGCGCCTCCTCCTCGGCGTCTTTCCAAGCCTCCAGGGACTCCCGCTGCTCGGCGAAGCGCGCGGCCAGGGACTCGGAGCGGTGCGCGAACTCCTCCCGCATCGCCGCCATCCGCGCCTCCACCTGGGTCTGTTGGGTGGCCCAGGTGCTCTCGAGTGACTTCCGCTGGTCCGCGGGGAGCTCTTGCGGCATCGACTCGCGCGCCGACCGCGCCACGTCGTCACGCCACCGAATCAGGGCGAGCCGCTGCTCGCTGTCGAGCCCCTCGACGGTCATGAGACTGTCCCAGGTGACATCCTCCGCGGTCATGAGTCCTGCCTTGCGCAGCAGGGCTCTCAGCTTCCGGGGACTGCCCACCTCGTCGAGGCGGACCATCACAAGCTCAGCACGCTGAAGCGCCCTGGAGAGGTGCTCGGCCTGAAGCACCCGCAGGGCCTCCGCGATGGCCGCCGTGGGGTAGCTGGCGAGGTCCCGCTGCCGCACGAGCTTCGCCATCCGGGCCGACTGCTCCGCCGAGAGCACCTCGCGCTTACGGTGCTCCCGCGCGTCCAGCTCACGCCGCCGCTCGGTGAGCCGCGCGAGCGAGGACTCGTGCGCCTCGCGGACCTCACGGGCCTGTTCGAAGAGTTGGTCCCTCTGGCGCCGCAACCCATCCAGGGAGG
The DNA here is from genome assembly GCF_010894435.1 of Pyxidicoccus trucidator. Classification (NCBI taxonomy): domain Bacteria; kingdom Pseudomonadati; phylum Myxococcota; class Myxococcia; order Myxococcales; family Myxococcaceae; genus Pyxidicoccus; species Pyxidicoccus trucidator. Next base: position 249,622 of record NZ_JAAIXZ010000001.1, read on the forward strand.
CCAGCAGTTGCGTGCAGCGCGCCTGCGTCTCCTTCTCCAGCCGGGCCCGCTCCGCCACGAGCCGGCGGAGCCCTTCCTCCGCCTCCGCCAGTTCTCGCCGCGTCCGCGCGAGGTCTGCTTCGAGCTGGCGACGCCGGGCGACGAGTTCCTGCCGCTGGAACGAGGCACGCGCCCACACCCACCCCAGCCCTCCCGAGAGTCCCAGCCCCACCAGCCAGGCGGGTGACATGGCCGCGGACAGGACGGCGGACAGGCCCCCCGCGAGCAGGAAGCCATTGGCCATCTGCCGGTCCGCGAGCGGCACCGAGGTGAGGACCGGCGAGGTGCTGGGGACGGGGAACGTGAAGCGGGCCACCTCGCCAGCGGCCGTCGGTGGCGCGAGGCGCTCCGGGGCGTCCTCCCGGCCGAGGACAGAGAGGTCCGCGCCGGACAGCAGCGGCACCTGGGCCGGTTGGCTCGGCAGCACCGAGCGCAGGAAGTAGGAAGCGAGCACCTTCACCGGCTCATGGCGGGAGCCCAGCAGGGCCTGGAGCAGCGGGGAGCGCTCCCCCTCGACGAAGTCCTTCTTGCGGAACAGCAGGCAGTCATCGCCACCGTGGAATCGCTCCCAGAGCGAGGGCTCGTGGGCCAGGGCGACCAGGGAGAGCCACACCACCCAGGCCGAGAAGTGGTCCAGCCGCCCGTGCAGGAAGCCCCCGTCGCGGTCCGGGTGCTGGTAGTTGGCGTGCCCCCGCTCATGGCTCCAGCGCCCTTCGAGCGCGGGGACGAACATGCCGTCGTAGTCCACCAGGCGCAGCCCTCCGGGCGTGATGACCACGTTGCCGTGCTGGAGGTCACCGTGCGCCATGCGAGCCCGTCGCAAGTCCCCCAGCAGGTCCACCCAGGCGGCGGCCAGGTCGAAGAGCGCCTTCGGGGACTCGCGGTGCTTCTCGACGTATTGGCCCAGCGACTCGCCCTGGACCCACTCCATCTTCACGATGGGGAACCACCGGCCCTGCACCTGGATGCCCTGGGTGAGGAAGGCCACGTCGACGGTGTAGGGCAGTCGGTGGATGGCCAGGTGCCGGATGAGTTCCTGGTAGCGCGCCTGCTGGTCGGGCTGGATGGGCCGCGTGAAGCAGCGGACGGCCCAGGCCCGCTCGCCACGGCAGAGCTTGTAGACGGTCGCGAAGTTCCCCGCGCGCGGCCGGGGCATCCCCGCCAGGGCTCCCGTCTCCATCAGCTCCGGCAGCGCGTCCTGGAGCTCGGGGTCGGAGAAGGCCTGGCGCGGGTTCTGGACGGCCGCCAGATATTCGCTGTCGGAAGGAAGGCTCATGGGCCGGCGCTCACGCCCTCACGGTGAGCTGGAGGAGCGTCACGTCGTCGTTGCGCATGGCCTTCTCCGCGCGCAGGCGGGCGACGAGCGCCTCGAACGCGGCCCTCCCCTCCTCCGAACCTGGGGCCGGGAGCGTCTTCCACGGGGCGTTGCCGCGCTCGTGCTCCGCGAGGAACCAGCAGGCCAGTGCATCCGTCATCAACAACAGCGTGTCCCCTTCCCGCAGCGCTCCCGAGGCCGTGCGCACCTGGGGCTCCACGCGCCCGTTCTGCTGGACATGGGTGGAGAGGAGGAAGGGCGTCGAGCCGAACGCGGCGGACTGCGCCAGGGGGAAGCTGGCCAGCAGCGCGTCCTGCCGCAGTTGAAACACGCAGGAGTCCCCCACCGCTAACGCCTCCCAGGTTCCGACCCCGAGCCGCACGCCGAGGAGCGTGGCGAAGGCGCCCTCGCGGAGCTTCTCCTCCGCGTACCAGGGCAGCTGCTTGCCGCCGACGTGCTGGTGCCACTGCTGCTGGAGCGTGGGGAGGACGGAGAGGAGTCCCCCGGCATCCCGGACGTCACCCTGGGAGAAGGCCCGTGCCAGCAGCCCGGCCCAGAAGCCCGAGAAGAGGCTCTCCGTCGCGCCGTCGGCGACAGCCACGTGGAGCGGCGTGCCTTCGAGCAGGCTCACGTCCCGGGGCGCGTAGGCGTCCTCGTTCTCGGAAGGCTGGTTCCCCTCTTTCTGCAGTGACACGGCTTCGATGCTGAGTCGCACGGCGTCCCCGAAGCGAAGGCCCTAGCGGAGGTTGCTGGGGCGCGTCCCGATGTTCAGGAACTTGATGAGCGAGATGATGTCCGCGTTGAAGACGAAGCCCCGCGCGCCCTCGGTGACGGTGAGCCCCTCCTCCTTCGCGGCCGACAGCATGCCCGGCGTGAGCGGGCTGGAGAGCTGGAAGAGGAGCCGGGCGTGCTCGTCCGGAAGGCCCGCGTCCGTGCTGGGGAACTGGATGGGGTGCTGCGTGCGCGCCGACAGGTGCACGTTGAGCAGGAGCACCGAGCCGTCCGCGCTGCGCATCCCGCGAAGCTCGGAGGCGATGCCCGTGGGGTCTCCATCGGTGGCCTGTCCGTCGGAGATGTTCACCACGATGGGCGGGAAGCCCTCGGGATGCTGGCGCAGCCAGTCACCGACAATGCCCGTCGCGCGGGCCAGGGCCTGACACATGGGCGTCGCGCCATTCGCCACCGACTCGAACCAGACGGGGAAGCGGACCTTCTCGCGCACCAGGCCGCCCATGCCGTCCTCACGCTCGCGCGTGCGCTCCTCCAGCCGCGCCGGGGCGTGGCCAATCTCGCTGATGGGGACGAGGCTCCGGCCCGCCAGTGCTCCCCGGAAGGCGGGGCCGACCTCAGCGCCGTAGCCCAGCACGCCCAGGTGGAAGTAGTCGCGGATGCCCTCCTCGCGGGCGCACCGGACCACCAGGTTCTGCAGCAGCCGGTTGGTGACGTCCGCCACCCCGTCCGCCTTGCGCCGCTGCGAGCCGCTGAAGGGCTCCTCCATGGACCCGGACTGGTCGATGAGGATGAGGATGCATGCCGGGTGCGTGCGGTTGATCTCCGCCGAGTAAGCCATGGTGCCTCATCAAGCCGAGGTGTCGGAGGGGGAAAGCGTAGTGCACCCGGGCATGACGGGACAGCGAGACTCCGGGCCACCGGGTTCACTCGGAGTCGGGGCCCCGGCCCCGGTCATCCGGCCGTGTCTCCGGCGTCCTCCGCTTGCGGCTCCCGCAGCACCGTGAGCACCGGCCGGGCCTTCGAGAGGAGTGGCGCGAAGAGGGAGGGCTGGCCAGGGTCGTCGAACACCGTCGCGAAGTCCTCAGGCGCCAGCGCACGCACCAGCCGGGCGGCGAAGGTCTCCCGCAGCAGCCGCACGTAGTATTCGGTGTCGTAGTCGCGTGGGTCTGCCGCGCTGCCGGCGTCACGGTCGTCCTCCGGGTCGGGTAACAGGCCCGCGCGTCCGCCTACCGCGCGGTACACCCGCACGCGCTCGCCCACGGCCCAGTCCTTCCGCCCGCCCGCCAGCATCGCCTCGTAGGACAGCTCGCGCCGACGCTCGCGGAGGGCGTGGTACTGCGACGGGCTCTTGGTCAACCGCACCCGCGACGACACGTCGAAGGTGGGGACCTGCCTGCGACGCAGCGCCATCACCGTCGAGACATAGGCCTCGCGCACGCCAGGGATGTCCCCTTCGAGGAGGCAGCGCAGCGCCCGGCGCAGGAATTCCTCGCCGAAGGGCTCCGCCCGGCTGGAGCGGAAGGCCACGCCTCGCAGGACGAGGGGCCCGTCGTAGGGCTGGAGCGCGTAGTTCTTCGGCTCGTGCGAGAGCATCGCCGCGTAGCGCCCGTCGAACTCCAGCTTGACGCGGGGCGGGAGCAGCGCGGCGACCTCGGAGACCACGCGCCGCTCGTCCAGCTCGCGCCAGTCGTCCGGCACCGCGAAGTACACGCCGTCCGTGTCGGCCTCCAGCAGCGTGACGCCCCGCCGCGCCAGCTCCCGGCACAGCAGCCCCAGCACCTCGCGCCCGTGCCGCGTCACCTCGTTGGCGGCGTGGACGTCCGCGAAGCGCGTGAGCCCCACCGCGCCCAGGTAGCCATAGGCGGAGTTGACGACAATCTTCATCGCCGCGGAGAGCGCCTCGTGGGTGTGCCGCTCCGGAGAGCCGGGCGCCGCCGCCTTCGCCTTGGCTTTCGCCTCCAGCCGCTGGTCCACCAGCCGGTCCACCAGCGCGAGCAGCACGCCGAGCCTGTCCCTGCGCGGGCCGATGCGGTACTGGCGCATCAGCGAGGGGTAGAGGCTCGCGACGTCCGCCTTCACCACGTGACGGGCGACTCCGGTGGCGAACAGGTGCAGCGCCGCGCCGCTGTGGGACGTGCCGTCTCCCTCCTCGTGCGCGGGCAGCGCCGCCCCCGCCCGGAGGTAGGCGCGCACCAGCAGCGGGTCCAGCACGCCCGTGGCGGGCCCCGCATCCGCGAGGCGCTCGTAGCGGCGCGGCGCCATTCGGGCCAGCGCGAAGGCGGCCCCGCCCAGCAGGCGCGCGAGGCCCGCGGCTTCGTGCACGTCGTCGCGGGCATAGCGCCGCACCCGCTCGGGGTCTTTCTGGAAGACCTCGTACACCTTCGGGCCAGGGATGTGCTCCCGCTCCGGCCCGGCGAGGCCGAGGTGCTTCGCGACGACCTTGAGGCCGTGGCCCGGCAAATCGCGCGCGGAGAAGTCGTGCCGCAGCACCGCGTCCAGCGTGTCGATGAGCTCGCGGCCCGGCACCGTGTAGCGGCTGCGGCGCATGGCGTCCGAGCGGCCTCGCCCCACGACGGCCCCTCGCGAGGCCGGACGCTGCCGCAGCCCCGGCGAGCCGGCGCGGCCCAGCCCGAGCGGCACGTCGAGCACCTTCGCCCTGCGCGCGAGGAAGGGCAGGTCGAAGCCGTGCAGGTTGTGGTTCTCGATGACGTCCGGGTCGTGGAAGCGGATGCGCTCCATCAACCGCCGGAGGAGGTCGGCCTCGGCGGCATCGTCGTCCCCGTGCGCGTCGAGCACCTCCGTGCCTCCCGCCGGGTCTCGGAGCGCCACCAGGAAGATGCGGTCCCTGTCGGGGTCAAGCCCCGTCGTCTCCAGGTCGAACTGGAGCCGGTGCAGTTCATGGAAGCCCAGGTCGCGGAAGTACGTGCGCCCGGTGGCGATGAGGTACTGCTCCTCCGGCGGCAGCGAGAGCGCGGTGTTGGCGTCGAGGTCCCGCAGGTGCCCGAAGGGCCGCCCCAGCCGCCGCGAGGCCCCGTGCAGCACGGCCCCCGCCAGCGCGCGCCCGTCCTCCGCGCGGACGAGGTAGCGGAGCGCGCCGGGCCCCTCCAGCTCCTCCCACGTCACGCGGTTCGGCGCGGGGCCTTCCCGCTCGGTGCGGAGCCGGGACCCCAGGTGCGCGAGGTCTTCCAGCGAGGACAGGAGGAGCCAGGGCCGGAAGCGCACGTCCTCGCGCACCAGCCCGACCGTCCCGGGCAGCCGCCGCCACACGAAGGCCCGACCGTCCGGCTCCGCCCACACCGAGACGATGCCCGGAGTCGGGTCCCAGCCCCACAACCACTCATCCTCCATCGGGTTGGTCATGAGGGTGGAAACGGGGGCGGCGCCCCTTCGCGGGTAACAGTCGAGAACGCTCATGATGCAAGCCTCTCCGTGCACGCGATGCAAGGTGCAGCCCCGCGCCGTGTGACGGTGTGGACCGTCATCTTGAGGCATGGGTGTGACAGTGGTATGTCAGGTTTCATCCCATGCAGCGCACCGAGCGACTCTTCGCCCTCGCCGAGTACCTCCGGGGTCGCCGCACGGGAGTCACCGCGGAGACGCTGGCCGAGCGCTTCGGTGTCACCATCCGGACGATTTATCGGGACCTGGATGCGCTGCGCGCCGCCGCCATGCCGCTGGCCGCCGAGCGCGGGCGCGGGGGTGGCTATGCGCTGGACCGCAGCTATAGCCTTCCCCCCGTGAATTTCACTGCTCGCGAGGCCGCGCTCATCGTGGCGCTGGGGCGCTTTGCCATCGACATGCGCCTGCTGCCGTTCACCGACACGCTGGAGTCCGCGCTCGACAAGGTGCGCTCCGCGCTGTCCACGTCCGCGCAGCGAGAGCTGCTCACGCGGCTGAAGGAGCTGTCGTTCCTCGGCGTGCCGGCGCTCCCCGCCCGGAAGGCCGTGCGCGAGGCCATCGAGCGCGCGTGGTTCGAGCAGCAGCCGCTCCGCATCACCTACGTCGACGGGAACTACCTGGAGACGACGCGCGACGTCCGCGTCATGTCCGTCATCATGGACCGGCACGAGACACGGATTGACTGCGTCGAGCTGGGAAAGGGCAAGGAGGAGCGCCGCCCCTTCCGGTTGGACCGCATCACCCAGGCCGAGGTGCTGCGCGGCACGCCCTGAGCACGGCTCCGCTGCACCCCGAAGCTACCGCTTGCCGGACGACCGGGCCTTGCGAGCCACGGGAGCATCCGCCCGGGGCCTGCGTGCCGGAGGCAGTCCATCCGCGCGAGTGCGCCCGCCGCGCCGCGCGGCCTCCTGCTCCGGCTGGAGGTAGCCGAGCACCAGCGCGCACAGCTCGTCCACGAAGGCCTCGCGGGTGAGGTACTCGGGACGGTCCGTCAGCGCCACGTGGGTGAGGGACTCCACGGTGCTGACGATGATGAAGGTGGCCATGTCCAAATCACGCGGCCGGAGCTCTCGCGCGTGGGGCTCCAGGAAGGACCGCACCACCCGGAGGATTCGCACGGCGTAGGGGTCCACCTGCTGGAACTGCCGCATCCGGGGCAGCTGCTCCACCAGCACCTGGTGCAGCCGCGGGTTGGCGGCCTTGCTCGCGAGCACCTGACGGATGAGCAGCCGGAGCGCTTCGCGCAGCGTCGCTCCCGACATCTTGGAGATGCCCTCCTCCAGTTCGGCGAGGCCCGCGGCCCGGTAGCGCTCCATCACCGCCATCACCAGCGCCTCCTTGCTGGAGAAGTACTGGTACACCGAGCCCACGCTCACCCCGGCCACGCGCGCGACGTGGTTGGTGCTCACGGCGTCGTAGCCATCCTTGACCAGAACCTGAGCGGTCGCCGTGACGATGACATCGCACGTCGCCTGCGCGCGGGACTGGCGCGGCTTCCTCCGAGGGGCGAGCGGGGCTGCGGACTTCATGGCGGGCTCCTTCAGGAATGTGAGCGGTACGCGAGTTGAGAACGTGAGTCCGGGCTCACATTCTTAGCACATGACCACTTCGACTTCCCTGGCTCCCGCAGCACTCTTCTCTCACGGCCGCCGTGCCCTCATCACCGGCGCCTCTGGCGGCATTGGCGAGTCCTTCGCCCGACTCCTCGCCGCCCGTGGCATGGACCTGGTCCTGGTGGCGCGCTCGGAGGACAAGCTGCGCGCCCTGGCCGCGGAGCTGTCCCAGGCACATGGCATCCGCGCGGAGGTGCTGGCCACGGACCTCAGCCGCCCCGGTGCCCCACGCGAGCTCCATGCCGCGTGCGAGGCGCGCGGCCTTCCGGTGGACCTGCTCATCAACAACGCGGGCTTCGGCTCGCATGGCCCCTTCGAGGCCAACTCCTTCGAGCGGGAGCATGAGCAGGTGATGCTCAACGTCACCGCGCTGGTGGACCTCACGCACCTGTTCCTGCCCGCCATGCTGTCGCGCGGAGCGGGCGGCGTGCTCAACGTCGCCTCCATCGCCGGCTACCAGCCGGTGCCGTACATGGCCGTCTACGCCGCGACCAAGGCGTTCGTACTCTCCTTCACCGAGGCGCTATGGGGAGAGACGCGGGAGCGCGGCGTGCGGGTGCTCGCGCTGTGCCCGGGGCCGGTGGAGACGGGCTTCTTCGACGCCGTGGGCTCTCGCGACGTGGCGGTGGGCCCCATGGCCACGCCCGAGCAGGTGGCGGCGCTGGGACTGCGCGCGCTGGAGCAGGGCCGCGCTTCCGTCGTACCCGGCTGGCGCAACCGCTTCCAGTCGGCACTTCCCCGCTTCCTGCCCCGGACCCTCATCGTCCAGGTGGCAGCGAAGATGATGAAGCCCCGCGCGCCCGTGACGCCGGTGCTGGCTCCGAGTGCCAGCCCTGCGCGCAGGTAGCGGCTGGCGCGGTCGATGGAGCGAAAGTTGGGGAGAGTCCTGGCCGAGCGTGGCCAGCGGCGCTTCCAGCGTGTCACCCGGGCCCGCGTCACCGCACGCTGTCCCCAGCGTGAGCATGGGGAGCAGCACGGGAAGGAACGCGGTCCGAACAGCCCGCTGGAAGCGGCCTGAGCGGAGGTCGCTCAGTACTCCAGCGGCGGCTGCGGGCCGGGGACGATGTCCGCGATGTCGGGGTCGACATCGCCGGGCTGACGGGCGGGACGCTCGGACTTCTCCTTCTTCCGCTCCGAGCGCTTCGAGTCCTTCTCCTGCTGGTGCTGCTTGCGCGCCTGCTCCTTCTGGCGCTTCGTGGATCTTCCTTGCATTGAGCCTCCTTCACTGAAAACAAAAGCCCGGCCTCATCGTGAGGAAGCCGGGCCGACGGGTGCTGGAGCCATGCTCTCAGCCAACGATGCGGACGTTCTCGGCCTGGAGGCCCTTGGGGCCCTTCTTCGCCTCGAACTCCACCTTCTGGCCCTCGGCCAGGGTCCGGAACCCATCCGATTGGATAGCGGAGTGGTGGCAGAACACGTCAGGGCCGCCGTTGTCCTGGGCGATGAACCCAAAGCCCTTCGAGTCGTTGAACCACTTCACGGTACCAGTCGCCATACGCTTCTTCTTTCTGCTCGCGGCCCGAAGGCCGTCCCCAGGTCCCGACGTGGGATGGGGGTGCCTCTAGCCTGTCAGGGGGCCAAAGTCGATTGTGGAGGCCCCGAATATCCACCGGTTGTCAGCCGTGGGGTGAAACGGAGGGCGGAATCGAAGAATTCCGGCCCCTTGCCTCCCAGGGAGGCACCCCAAACGCTCCCAAGCTAATGCGCGAAGGCCCATTTCGCCCGTTTCCAGCGCCTGGGTTGGGGCGAATATCCGCGAGGCGACACGGGCCGCCCGCAAGGGGCCGAAGCCGGACGGAGGGCGTTCTCCCGCCCGGTGACTCCGTGTATCCGGACCGACGCACGGAAGGACGAGTGCCTTCCACCCCTCCTGGAGGAGACATGCACCACAGCCGGCTCTGCGCATTCGTGATTGATTGCAAGGTGGACGACCTGGACGCCGCCACCGACTTCTGGAGCCGCGCCCTGGGCCGGCCCGCCAACCCACCCGTCCAGGACAGCCCCACCTACCGGGATTTGAAGACGGGGGACGGGGAGCCGATGCTGCTGCTGCAGACGGTGGCGCACCCCAGCCGCATCCACCTGGACATCGAGACGGATGACCTCGACGCCGAGGTGAAGCGGCTGGAGGCGCTGGGCGCGAAGCGCGTGGAGTTCGTCAAGCGCTGGTGGGTCATGGAAGCGCCCACCGGTCAGCGCTTCTGCGTCGTCCGTCCCCAGCGGGGACCGCTCGAAGGACGGGCGAACGTGTGGGGCGACGAGGGCGACAGACACCCTCCAAGGGCGGGTGTTCCCGGACTCATGCCTACGACGAAGACGTAGCCCGCTTGCTGCCGTGAATCCCAGTGATGGTTGGTGATGCCCGGCATCACCGAGGTAAATCCGAAGTGGCTTCGAAGCGGAGACCCCGGAAGCGACCGGCCGTCATGGCGGCCCCGTCCCTCGTGCTCGACGCGTCCACCGGGGCGCCGCTGCACGCACAGCTCGCGGAGGCGCTGCGCGGGGCCATCCTCGCGGGACGGCTGGCGCCGGGCACCCGCCTGTCGTCGACGCGCGCGCTGGCGGAGCAGCTCGACGTGTCCCGCAACACCGTGCTGAATGCCTTCGCGCGGCTGCTGGCCGAGGGCTACCTCGTGGGCCACACGGGCTCGGGGACGTACGTGGCCCGCGAGCTGCCGGAGCGGTTGCTCGCCGTCCGGCACGCGCCCGCCGCCCCCACGCCCGCGCGTCACGTGGACCCGCGCGCGCTGTCGAAGCGCGGCGCGGCGGTGGCCTCGGTGCCTCCGCTGGCGGCGCCCGCGGAGGGCATGGCGCCGGGCCGGATGGCCTTCCGGATGGGAGTGCCCGCGCTGGACGCCTTCCCCAGCGAGCTGTGGGGCCGGCTGCTCCACAACCGCTGGCAGCGCTCGTGGCGGGACTTGCTGAGCCACATCCCGGCGGCGGGCCACCTGCCCCTGCGCCGCGCCGTCGCGGACTACCTGGCCACCGCGCGCGGCGTGCGCTGTGTCCCGGAGCAGGTGCTCATCGTCAATGGCACCCAGCAGGCCCTGAGCCTGACCGCGCAGGTGCTGCTGGACGTGGGCGACGCCGCATGGGTGGAGGACCCGGGCTACTCCCCCGCGCATGGCGCGCTCATCGCGGCGGGAGCCACGCGCGTCCCCGTGCCGGTGGACGCGGAGGGCCTGGACGTGGAGGCGGGGCTCCGGCTGGCCCCGCACGCACGGCTCGCCATCGTCACGCCGGCCCACCAGTTCCCCCTGGGCGTGGTCATGAGCGAGCGGCGCCGCCGGGCGCTGCTGGCGTGGGCGGCGCGCGAGGAGGCGTGGGTGCTGGAGGACGACTACGACAGCGAGTTCCGCTACGTGGGCCGGCCCCCGCCCGCGCTCCAGGGGCTCACCGCGGAGGCCCGCGTCCTCTACACCGGCACCTTCAGCAAGGTGCTGTCCCCCGCCCTGCGGCTGGGCTACCTCGTGGTGCCCGAGTCCCTGGTGGACGCCTTCAGCACCGCCCGCGTGTTCGTGGACCGCCACTCCGCCAGCCTGGAGCAGGCGGTGCTCACGGACTTCATCACCCAGGGCCACTTCAGCCGCCACGTGCGGCGCATGCGCGTGCTCTATGCCGCCCGGCAGGAAGCGCTCGTCGAGGCCGCCCGGCGCGAGCTGCGGGGACTGGTGGACGTCAGCCCGCTCCACACGGGAATGCACCTGGTGGGCTGGCTCCCCGAGGGCGTGGATGACCGCGCCGCTTCCGCGAAGGCAGCCCAGGCGGGACTCCAGGCGTTTGCCCTGTCGGCGTTCCAGCTCCAGGGACGGCCGCGAGGCGCGCTGCTGCTCGGCTACGCGTGCGTCCCGGAGGAGGAGCTGGCCGAGGGGGTGTCGAGGCTCGCGCGGGCCCTGCGCTGAGCGAGCCGCTGCCCGTGCGGAAAGTGGCCCCCTGGCTCCGCGCGCAAGTGGCTCTCGTGCGAGGCGAGAACCACCGTTACACCTCGCCCTGCAAGCCGGGGAGCGGAAGTGGCTGCCCGACATGATTCGGAGGTTGGACACATGGAAGCACAGCGTTTCGACACGGGGAAGGTCGCCTCGGGTGCGTACAAGGCGATGCTGGGGCTGGAGCGGTACCTGCACGAGTGCGGGCTGGAGACGAAGCTCCTCCACCTCCTCAAGCTGCGCGCCTCGCAGCTCAATGGGTGCGCGTACTGCATCGACATGCACTGGAAGGATTTGCGCGCCGCCGGTGAGTCGGAGCAGCGGCTGTACGGGCTGGATGCGTGGGAGGAGAGCCCGTACTACTCGGACCGCGAGCGCGCGGCGCTGGCGTGGACGGAGGCCGTCACCCGGCTCTCCGAGGGCCATGTGCCGGAGGCCGTGTACCGCGCCGTGCAGCCGCACTTCTCCGAGAAGGAGCTGGCCGACCTCACCGTCGCGGTGGCCACCATCAACGCGTGGAACCGCCTGGCCATCGCCGCGCGGACTCCGCCGGGCACGTACCAGCCACCGGCCGGGGCCAGGTAGGGAAGGCCGAGCGCTGCGTGAGCCGGGGCGGGCCCCGCGAGGCTCAGGTCCCCGGCGGCGTGCGCGGCAGCTCGGTGCCGACCAGCACCTGGAGCAGGTCCATCAGCCCCGGCCACGCCTCGGCGCCGAGCCACAGCCCTTCCGGGCAGTGCTCGGCGGACACGGCCAGCGAGGCGTTCTCGAAGAGCTTCGCCGGCAACGGGCCTTCCGCGGGCAGCTTCCCCTCCACCTGGAGGACCTGCCCGTCCCAGCGGATGCCCGGCGGGAGCAGCCGCTCCGCCAGCGCGCGCAGCGCCGCCTGGCCGGCCCCCGCGCGCAGCACGCCCATCATCAGCGAGGAGGCCGTGCGCGACTCCTCCAGCTCCACCACGCCCGGCGTGCGCAGCCACAGCCGGTAGCGACCGGACGCCAGCTCCACGCGCTCCAGCGTCGTCTGCACGCGCAGCTTCCAGCCCTGCACCGACAGGCGGACCTCATAGACGTCGGGCTTCGCCGTCCACTCGCGCAGCTCCAGGCCCTTCGCCTTGCGCAGGAGCTGGCGGACCACCAGCTCCACCCGGGGGTGCGACAGCCGCAGGCGCTTGCGCCCCACGTCCACCGCCACGTCCTCGCCGAGCGCGGCGGGCAGCCGCTTCGCCCACTCGCGCGCGCCCTCCATCAGCTTCGCCGCCAGTGACTGACCCGACATCCGCGTCCTCCGTGGGGTGCCCCGTGTCGCGCTCCGCCTTGCGCGGACCGTCGCGCGACGCGCGGGCCGCAGCATGCACCGATTCCGTGACGCACGCGCTGGCACGGCCGCCCGGGTGGAGGGCGACGGAGGGAGTCCCCGCCCGTCTCCCCGGAGGCTGCTTCAGGGCGCGAGCGAGGGGAAGCGTCCCGCCTCCCAGTCCGCGTAGCGCGCCCGTCCCTCCGCCACGCTCTCCACCACGAAGTTCCACCAGATGACCAGCGGGTCCGGCAGCGGCGTGCCCCCGAGCACCAGCAGCCGCGCGCCCCCCTTCGAGTGCAGCGACAACAGGGGGGCGTCGTCGTCCAGGTGCGCCAGGACGCCGCGCGCCACCTCCGTGCCGCCCACCGACACCGTGCCTTCGGCCACGTACAGCGCGAGCGCATGCGCGGCGTGCACGGGCAGCGACACCTCCGCGTTCGGGGACAGCTCCACGTCCAGGTACGTGAGCGACTGGAAGGTGGCCACGGGCGACACCGCGTCCTCCAGCCTTCCGGCGATGACGCGCACCCGCGCGCCGTCCCGCTCCACGAGTGGAAGCTGCTCGGCCGGGACGTGCGTGAAGGAGGGCTCAATCCGCCGGTACTCCTGGGGCAGGGCCACCCAGGTCTGCACCCCGTGCAGCGGCCTCGCCCCCGGGCCGGCGTCCACCTCCTCCGCGTGGACGATGCCACGCCCGGCGGTCATCCAATTCACGTCCCCCGGGCGGATGTCCTGCACCGTCCCCAGGGAGTCGCGATGCCGGATGGCGCCGGAGAAGAGGTACGTCACCGTCTGCAGGCCCACGTGCGGGTGCGGCGGCACGTCCAGCACCTCGCGCGACGCGGGCACCGGGCCGAAGTGGTCGCAGAAGACGAAGGGCCCCACCCGGCGCAGCTCCACCCGGGGCAGCGCTCGCAGGACGCGGGCCTCGCCGACCAGCTCCGTGGACTTCGCGGGCCACAGGGCCCCCACCGTGCGCTCTCTCGGCAGCGCCTGGGCGCCGCCGGAGGGTGAAAGGGTTCGCATGGGTAGAACGCTACCGCCCCCGCCGGGGGGGGCACCAGCCAGCCCGGGACACACCCGTGATAGCGTGCGGATACCCCTCTCCACCACGCCGGGCCTTCCTCCCATGCTGGTACCCGCTCCCTCGCCGCAGGCTGCTGACGTCTCCCTGGCCCTCCCGCGCTCCTTCTGGAAGGACTTCGCGAGAGACCACTTCGACCAGAAGCCCACCGTCCTCAGGCAGCTCTACAAACAGGGCTTCCCCTCGTCGCAGGAGATTTTCGAGGCGCTCGTCAACGCCGCGCAGCAGCTGCTCACGGAGCAGTCGCTCGCGCTGATGCGCAACATGCGCTTCTACCTGGAGCACGAGGACGGCCCGGACGGCGTGGCCTACCACTCGCTGCTCTTCCCCCTCACGCGCCGGCACCTGCCGCTGCCCGAGGACGGCACCCCCGAGGCGTACGTGGAGCGGCTGGACAAGTGGCTGGGCGGCAAGCGCTTCGGCATCGTCCTCAACCGCGCCCAGAGCTACCACTGGCGGCACTGGCAGCAGATGCGGTCCTTCCTCCAGGGCCTGTACGCGGGCCTCGGCGTGCCGCTGTACGGCGCCGACCCGGCCATCCTCTTCGGCAACTACCGCTTCACGCCGTTCGGCATCCACAAGGATGACCTGCACGTCTTCAACTTCGTCGTGTACGGCAAGAAGGTCATCAGCCTGTGGCCCTTCGAGAAGCTCTCCTCGCGAGATGAGATGCCCAAGGACGCCACGCTGCGCGAGCGCACCGCCTCCGTGCACCTGCGCGACAAGGCCGACGAGGATGCCATGCTCGCGCAGGCGTCCTTCATCGAGGGCAACCCCGGCGACATCCTCTGCTGGCCCGCGTCCTACTGGCACCGCGCCGAGCCCACGCCGGGCCTGAGCGTCTGCGTCTCGCTCGGCGTGGCCTACCGGCCCCCGGACTTCACCGGCATGGAGCCGCCGCCCGCGTGGCCGGGCCGCCTGCGCGTCAACGAGCTGCCTCGTGACGGGAGCTGGCGCCTTCCGGCCAGCGTGACGGCCGCGCTCGCGAAGCGCGGCCGGGGCGCCTCGGTGGAGTCCTCACAGCGCGAGCTGACCTCGGAGTGGGTGCGCTACCTCACCGGCGGCACCATGTCCGGGCCGCCGCCCGAGCAGACCGACGCCGCCCTCACCGCGCGGGACTGGGTGCGCGGCAGCACGGACCATCCGCTCGTGGCCGTGCCGCTCCCGGGTGGCCACCTGCTGGTGTCCGGCTGCGGTCGCTCCACGTCGCTGCGCCCGTCGCCCGCGGTGCGCCGCCGCATCGAGTGGCTCGTGTCCACCCTCAACAGCGGCAAGCCCCAGCAGGTGGAGGCCCTGGAGACGCTGTTCTTCTCCCGGCTGCCGGCCCGAGGCTTCAGCCGCAAGGCCTTCCTCTCGCTGCTGGAGGGCATGGTCCGCTGGCGCAACGTGCGGCGCATCGCCCCCGTGGCGCGCTGAGCGGTTCGCCCCCCGCGCTCACCCCGCCTTGTACGGCGGGAGGACGAGCGTGGGGGTGCCACAGCCCTCCGCGGTGGGGAAGAACGTCAGGTCCGAGCCCACGCCGCGCAGCGCGCGGAAGGTCTCCAGCACGGGCAGGTCCAGCTCCATCGGCGCCACCCGGCGCACGCGCTGGCCGGCCCGGACTTCCCACCCCGCGGCGACCAGGGTGACGGTGCCGGGCCTGGGCATGGTGGTGAAGGTCTCCACGCGCGCCACCAGCTCCGTGTAGTGCTCGGGGAGCACGGTGCCTCGCGGCACCACGTAGGGATTCACGCCTTCCGGTGACGGTGGCGCGGAGGCCGCACGCAGGCCGCGACCGCCTCCGGTGCTCCCCAGCCGCGCCGCCGTGGAGGCCGAGTGGAGGAAGCCCAGCAGCCGCCCTTCCTCCACGAAGGACTGGGCGTGCATGGGCACGCCCTCGTCGTCCACGCTCCGGTGCCGGGTGCCCCGGGGATGATGCGGGTCGTCCACCACGCCCAGCACCGAGGGGAACACCTTGCGGCCCACCGCTCGCGCCAGGGCGGGCGTCGCCGCGGCTACGTCCCCTCGCAGCAGCCAGATGAGTCCCGCGACCAGCGGCGCGGCGACGGCCGGCCGGAGGACGAGGGGCAGCTCCGGATTCGCCGTCTCGGCCGGCCCTTCGAGTGCCTCCACCGCTTCCGCGAGTCGGACGCGGAGCGCGTCGAAGTCCTCCTCGTCCTCTTCACGCGCCGAGGCCACCGCGTCCACCACCGCGCCTCGCGCCGTCTCGCAGCGGATGAAGAGCTCCTCCCTCCAGCCGGTGCTGACCCGGCGCGTGCCGCTCTCGCGGATGAGCGCGCTCCAGTCCGCCACCTGGGTGAGCACCGCGGCCTGCACCAGCGTGCCCTGGGGGACCGCGCTCTGGAGGAGGTGCTCCATCCTCTTCGCGGCTCGCTCGGGTTGGAGCACGGGCGGTCCGGCGGGTACGTCGGTGGGCCCGACGGTCAGCACTGGCAGGGGTCCTCCTGCTCCCGGGGCGGCATGCCTCTCGGCGGACTCCAGCACCCGCTCCAGGTCCGTGGGGCTTCCGAGAGGCAGCGCCGCGTGTCCCCGCCGCTCGTCCCAGGCCACTCGCGCGGCGGCGTCCCATGACTCGCCGTGATTGAGGGTGGCGGCACCGGCGTCATGCTCCAAGGAGAGGCGGCGCTCCACACGAAGGAACAGCTCCGCGTGGGTGGGGGTCCGTGCTCGCGTGAAGGCCTCGAGCGTTGCGCTCGCGGACGCCAGCAAGGCCCGGGGCTCCATTGCCGCGTGGGCGTCGCCGTTCTCCGTGCGCTCGTCTCCGGGGGTGCCGCGCATCCCGTTGCCTCCACACGCGTGTCTGGGGCGCTCCGGCCCGTGTTCGCGAGTCGCTCGCGGACCGGAAACGGGGCCGAGGTCCGTGGCGAGGATACCCCCCTCCGAGGAGAGACGGCAGGCCGGAGTCCCTGGCTGGGGGCGGACCGCACCGGAAGGAACGTTCATTCCGGAGCTCGGTCGTCCCGGGTTGAGGGGCCGCCTCTCGTGGCCGGGCGCCGGAAGGAACGCTCATTCCGTTTCGCCGAGGGATCCGGGTGGCCATGCGCCGGCCACAGGCAGGTGGCGTATGCTCCCAGTTCCGGCCCTCCGCCGACTCCGTCCGTCGCATGCGTACCCTCAACCGAGCCGCGTGGGCGATGGCCGGGCGTCACGCCGAGGAGCCCGGACATTCCGTACGGGAGACGCATGGGTCGGGACTGGTTCGTCGAGCGGCGAGAAGTCAGCGAGGTGCTGCACCAGCGCTCCGGCCCGCGCGTCCCCGCGCCCACCCTGGAGCGGGGCTGGTCCGCGCGCCGTGACACTCCCGCCGGCACGGAGCGGCACTGGACGCAGGTGGCGGGTGACGGCCCCGAGCGCGGCGCGCTGCCGGAAGCGCTCGCGGACCGGGCTCGCGCACTGCTGGAGGCCACGCCGGTGCTCCGTCCCGAAGAAGGCGCGGCGGAGGAGGTCGCCCGGAGGCTCGTGGCCACCGCTCGGGCCGGAGGCGCCGCGCACCTGGACGTGCTGCTGCGCGAGGTGGACCGCCGCACCCTGTTCGCCACCGAGACACGCACGGTGGAGGACCGGCAGCGCTACGCCCTCCTGGAGGTGAAGGCCTTCGTCGACACGGGCTCCGGCCTCTCGGAGCTGTGGCGCTGCGCCGCCTGGCCGGACGGGACGCGCATGCGCGCCGCCCTGCCGGAGCTGGAGACGCTGGTGGAGGACATGCTCCGCGAGCTCCGCGACAGCGCGCCCGTGGTGCCCTGCCCCTCCGCCTCGCTGCCCGTGGTGCTCCCTCCCGGCGCTGCCTCCGCGTGCTTCTTCCACGAGGTGTGCGGACACCCCCTGGAAGGAGACGTCGTCGCGCGCGGAGGCTCGTACCTCGCCCGGCGCCTGGGCCAGCGTGTGGCCGGTGAGCACCTCTCCGTCTCCGACGACCCCACCGATGGCCACGGTGCGCTCGCCTTCGCCTGGGACGACGAGGGCCACGCCGCGCGCCCGGTGACACTCATCCGCGCCGGCACCGTGGACGCCCCGCTGCTCGACTCCCGGAGCGCACTCGCCCTGGGCCGCGCGCCCGATGGCCACGGCCGCCGCGTCAGCTACCGCCACGCGCCCCTGCCCCGCATGGCCCACACCCGCGTGGAGCCCCACCAGGGCCACCTCGACGCACTGCTGGCGGACGTGCCCCACGGGCTGCTGGTGCGGCACCTCACCCCACGGCAGATGGACCTGCTGTCAGGCGACTTCAGCTTCTACATCGTGGAGGCCCGCGAGATTCGGGACGGCCGCGTGGGACGCCGCGTGGGCCCCGGCATCCTCCGGGGCAACGGGCTGGAGGCGCTGGCCGCCATCGACGCGGTGGGCGCGGATGCGAAGAACCTCTTCGCCACGCGGGGCTGCCGGAAGCTGGACCATGGGCCGCTGCCCGTGTCCTTCGGTCAGCCCACGGTGCGCTTCCGACAGCTCACCGTGGGGCCCTGGCGTTAGAGCGCCGGCCCTCGCGAGCCGGCACTCCCTTCCTGCTCAGCCCTCGGACGGAGGATCCGGGAAGCACAGGAAGCTGAAGTCCGGAGGCGGATACGGTTCGGCGTACGGGTCTTCCGGCGTCTCCTCCACCGGGGCCATGGCGTGCAGCCGGGCGAAGGAGAGGCCCGGGGGCAGTCCCCCCGCCTCGAAGGGAGGCGCAATCCACGGCCGCCCCTGCTGCTCGTCCGTCACGGTGTCCACGAAGCTCACCGACACGCCGGTGGACGTCCCGGGCGGCACCACCAGCGCGTAGTAGCCGAGGCTGCTCACGCCGTTGCGCGTGGCCGTGAAGCCCATCTCCGACTGGCCGGGCGCGCCCGACGGCGGAGCCCAGTCGATGGCGTACAGGGTGCCCACCGTGGTCTCCGCGGCGATGTCTCCGCTGGGGAACATGAACAAATCCAGCACCGGGCTGGGCGCGAACATCCAGACCAGCGCCACGGAGCCGCGGGCCGGGTCCACCAGCTGCGCCACCGTGGTGGGAGTCCCCGTCTCGGTGGAGAGGGTCTGCGCCAGCGCCCCGAGCGCGCCCGCCTCTCCCACCATCACCGGCGCCTGCACCAGGCACTGGTTGCCGGTGGGCGACACCGGGCGCAGCGTCGTCGTGGCGTGGTAGGGCACCGCGGGGATGGGAGCGAAGCCGGCCTCGGCGGGGAAGAAGTCCCCGGCGCCCACCGACAGCATCGGCGTGGGCTCGGCGCGCATGGCGTAGACCACCGACCGGTCCGGCACCACGCCCTGCGTCTGGAAGTTGCCCCAGGGCGGCAGCGAGGGGCCGCTGCTGTCCGCCACCTGGCCCTCGGGGCCCAGCAGGTTGACCTGCGCGAACCACACGGAGGCGCGAATCTCCGTGGGCAGGCCGTACAGCAGCGCGGGCGGCGGCGCCCCGTCGTTGGGGTCCTCCGGGTTCACCGGCCACGTGACGAAGGCATAGAAGAGCGCCTCCGGGTCGAACACGACGCCGGAGACGGGCACCCGGCGCTCGGGGAGCGCGTCGATGAACGGCGCCTGGTTGACGGGAGCGGCGGCCGGCGCCGTGCTCTCCCCGCAGGCGGAGAGGGTGGCGGCGGCCAGCGTGCTGGCGATGAGGGAGCGTACCTTCATGGGCGGTCCTCGGGGGCTCAGCGGGGCGGCAGGATGTGCTCGGCCGGCGGCGTGACGACGTGGCACGACTGAGCGCAGTTGCCGTAGGCGTTGGGCGTGTTCTGGAAGGGAGCGAAGCGCAGGTCGAAGTACTCGGTGCCGTGGGACTGCACGTGGCAGCCGTCACACGTCATCTGGCTGGGCCACAGCGCGCTCTCACGCGTCAGGTGGCACAGCGTGCAGTCACCCTTGTTCTGGTTGTACTTGCGCGAGTTGATGTGCACGCGGTGGATGACGTCCGGCAGGTAGCCCACGCCCTCCTCGACGTGGCAGGACTTGCACGCCTCCACGTGGTCCACCGACAGGCCGTGGTGCACGTTGGACAGCGAGTTCACCCCGTTGTGGCACACCTGGCAGTTGCCCACGCGGCCCGGGTAGCTGGTGGGCTGCTCCTGGCCGACCTGGAAGAAGAAGGGGTCCAGCCGGTTGAGGCGCTCGCCCATGAAGGAGCGGTGGCCCTTGAGGAGGATGGCGTAGGTGCCCGGCTGCGCGTTACCCGGGAGCGGGACGGAGTACGTGGTGGGCGGCAGGGCGTCACCGCCGCCGGAGATGCGGTTGGCGCCGGGCGGCAGGTAGAAGCGCGGGTCGCTCTGCAGCGGGAAGGAGAAGTACGGCAGGTCATACGAGCCGCGGGACACCTGGAGCGCGTGGAGCGGGCCCACCACCTTGAAGCCGGACTCGGAGGCGCTCGCGTCACGGTAGGCGGTCTGCATGTACTCGTTGAAGTACGCGACGCCGTTGGACTCCTCGGCGAGGAAGGCGTTGTAGCTGGGCATCAGCTCCTTCGGGTGCAGGCCGTGGCCCTCGCCATCGCGCAGCGACACGACGAAGTTCACCGCCTCGCCGGGCATGAAGAAGCGGCCGTTGGACGGGCGGCCCAGGCGCACGGCCTGCTCCAGACCGAAGCCGCAGGGCACCTGCTCCTCGGTGGCGAGGCCGTCCGCGTCCAGGCTGTAGCAGGTGGCGGGGCGCTCCGCCTCCGGGGCGAACGTCACCGGGAAGAGGAACGGCGACTTGGGCAGCAGGCTCCAGGTGATGCGGATGACGCCCTCACCGGTGAGCTGCGGCATGGTGAAGGACTTGAAGGGGTTGGTGGACCCGGAGAACGACGTCTTGATGATGGTCTTGTAGAGGGGCTCGGTGCCGGGGAGCGGGTTCACCGTCGGGTCGCCCGGGAACCGCGGCCGGCCGACATCCGTCACCGTCCAGCTGGCGCGGGTGCGGCCGGTGGTGGGGCTCTCCGAGAGGAAGTCGGTGCGGTTGTAGACGGTGGTGGTGCGCACCTCGCCGTCGGCGTCCAGCACCTCGAGCGTGAGCGTGTCGTCCAGCGACAGCATCCACGCGGCGTTCTCGAAGTACGTCTCGCGCTGGAAGTTGACGTCCGAGTCGTTCGTCCACTCGTCGCGGCCGATGCTCACGCCCGTCCAGTCCAGCTCCTTGAAGCGCGACTGCTTGCGCATCCAGAAGGCCGGGCCGTGGCGGTCGTTGTAGTTGGTGTGGACGTTGAAGACGGTGTCCACGGCGCTGAACTCGCGCAGGAAGTAGCTGACGCCCGGGGTGACCTGGATGCGCGCCGTCGGAGGTGCCGGGGCCTGGAGAGGGATGCCTCCGTTGAGCGACTGGCACTCGGTCGGGTAGTCATCGAGGACCAGCGAGCCGGCCGACACGGCCTCGCCGCTGGGGAGCATGGCGCAGCCGTTGAAGTACAGCAGCGACAGCGCGATGGCACCCGAGGCGGCGCTGGAGTACGGGTCGAAGGCTCTCGCCCCGCGGCCTCGCGTCCCCTCTACGTCACGGGTATTGAGGACGTCACAGCCGGCGACAAGCACCAGCACGGCGATGAGCAGGCTCTTTGGTAGTTGGGTCATGAGGGCACGCGTCCGTGTGCCACACCGGGGGATGGGGCGGGACGGAGAGGTGTCAGGGACTCGCCGGGCAGTCTACCGGCCACTTTCATTTGACGCCAGAAGGGGTCACCCACCAGGGGGTGCCGGGGCGGGTGCAGCAGCGGGGACGGTGCGCAGGTAGCGGTACAGCGCCCTCAAGTCGTCCTCGGCCAGCCCGGCGAAGAAGCCCCAGGGCATGGACAGCTTGTTGACCTGTCCCGCCCTGGCCGGAGCCGGCGCCACGTCCTTGAAGGCGGTGAAGCGGGCGACGAACGCCGCCTCGTCGAGAGCGCCCAGGCCCTTGGCGTGGGGCGTCAAATTGGGGACCGGCTCGGGGCCGCGAGGGGTGGGCAGCGAGCGCCCGCCGGCGAAGGCCGTACCCGCCTCGTCCACGCCCGCATGACACGCCGCGCACTGGGCGACGGCGGCCAGGTAGCGGCCCCGGGAGACGGCGTCCTTCGCGGGCTCGGGCACGGGGGCCTTCATCGGAGAGGCCAGCGACTGGTACTGCGCGTACACCTCTTGAGGAATGGCCGAGCGCGGCGTGGTGCTCGGCGCCGGGGGGACCTGACGCAGGAAGGCGATCACCGCGCGGGCGTCCGCGTCCGACAGCTCCCGGTAGAGAAGGAAGGGCATCAGCGGGAAGAGCGTCTTGCCGTCCCGGCCGGTGCCGTCGCGCAGGGCTCGCATCAGCTCCTCGTCCGTCCACCGGCCGATGCCGTGCTCGGGGTCCGAGGTGATGTTGGGCGCGCAGACACGGCCGGGCAGCTCCCAGGCCTCGTCCCAGCAGGCGCCGGCCAGCGGAGCGCCCGTGACGGGGCCCCCATAGCGGTTCCAGTCGCGGGCGCTGTGACACGAGCCGCACGCGAGCACGTGCTCCACGAGGTAGCGGCCGCGCTCCATGGGAGCGGGAGCCGCGGTGGCGACAGGGGCCTGCGTCCTGGCCGGAGCGGCGACGGGGGCCGACGCCTTGGCGGGAGCGGGAGGCGGTGACGCATCGCGCTGACAGGCGCAGAGCGCCAGCAGCAGGGGCAGCCAGGCACGCATGGGTGGGTCGTTCCTCATTCCGGGGTGGGGGCGTCCACGGGCGTGCCCAGGCGCAGGGAGATGATGCCGCGGCGGTACTCGATGGGCAGCCGGTCCGCGGGCGTGTGGACCTCGCCGGAGAAGTCCACCGGGTGGGCCCGGGGACGCACTCCCTCCAGGACGCGGCGGTCCTGTTCGAGGATGGCCAGCTCGCTCTTCACGAACATGTCCGGGAAGTGGTTCTTCAGCCTCGGGTGGTACGAGGAGAAGTAGAAGCAGCGCATCGACTCCTCGGAGAGCGGCGAGGCGATGGCGTAGACGGTGTGCACGTAGAAGAGCGTGGGCTTGAAGGCGAGCCGCGCGGCGAACGGGTACGTCACGTCATAGGTCAGCGTGGTGCGGTCCACCCTCGCGGGCACGCCTTCCATCGCGGGCGCGAGCGCGGGGTAGATGACGCGGGCCCGGACGCCCTCGGGACGGCGCTCCACCTCATAAGGAGGCACCTCCTGCTCGTCCGGGTTGCCGAACGTCCCCTTGTGCACCCAGGACAGGTGCGCCACGTCGAGGACGACCTCCATCATCCGGCCGGCGGAGACACTCCAGTCCAGGTGCGGCAGGGCAACGGTGGCCACGCTGCCGTCCTCCAGCTCCGGCCAATCAGGGAGCGGGGCGGCGGGCTCGGGGGACAGGCACACCCAGACGAGGCCGTAGCGCTCGGTGGCGCGAAAGGAGGAGACGCGGGCCGTCGCGGGGATGGGCGCAGCCGGCCGCGAGGGCACGTGCACGCACCGCCCGTCCGTCCCGTACGTCCAGCCGTGAAAGCCGCAGCGGAGCCCGGCCGGGGTGACTTCTCCGGCGGCGAGGTCCGCGCCACGGTGGGCACACCGACGATGCGTGACGGCGACGCCCGTGCCCGTGCGCCACACCACCAGGTCCGTCTCCAGCAGGCGAGCGGCCAGGGGCTGCGCACCCAGCTCCTGTGAGAACGCGACCGGGTGCCAGTACGAAGAGAAGTCCTCGACGTAGGAGCGCACGACCCTCACGCCAGCGCGAGCGGGGCGATCTTGCTTTCGATTTCCTCGAGGAGGAAGTCGATCTCCTCGAGCTCATCGAGCTTCTCGGGCGCCACGGAGACCGCGTTGGATTCCGCCGCGCTGGCCGTCGCCAGGGAGGCGGAGGACGACGACATGGACTGCTCGGATTCCGTGGCCTGCGACTGCACGTTCTCTTCCGACGCCATGAGGGTTCCTCTCAGCAACACGTGGGGGGAGGAGATGCTCACGGCAGGCTGGGGGCGCTGTCAATGCGCGGCCCGCCAGCCACGGTCAGGGCTGACACATGTTTTGAACCCGCGACTCGTATACGCTGGCGGCGCCCCCGATGACGCCCTCCCCTCTCGCTCGCGCCGCGGCCGTGGTCTGCCTGCTCTGGAGTTACGCCACGCTCGCCGAGCCCTGGAGCGGCGCGGAGCCTGGCGTCACCACGCTCCAGCAGGTGCTCCTTTCCTTCGGTCCTCCCAGTCGACAGGTCCATGAGCGGGGTGAGGTCATAGTGACCTACCAGCGCAAACAGGCCCCGGACGGCGCGCGCGTCGCGCGGTTCCACTTCGACATCAATGACGGACGGCTGCGGCGCATCGAGGTGACGCCCACCCGGCCGATGAAGCGCGCCGGAGTCGAGGCCCTCCACGGGCCGGACTGCGCGACGAGCGCTGGCGGGAGCCGGGGCTGTTTCGAGGCCGCGACAGCACCGGCACGGCAGACGTGGCTTCACTATCGCTCGCGCGGGCTGAGCGTCCTGGTGGACCGGCAGCAGCGCGTGAAGACGTGGGTGTACCTGGAGCCGGCGGCGCGGAGCGAGCGCGCTCCGTCCTCACCTACCGAGGCTACCGAGCCTGCCGGGCTCGCCGTGCCGGCCACCGCGGACGCGAAGGACGTGCCCGAGCTGGCGCCCGCGAGCGGCACCGAGGCCATGCCTCCGCTGGCACCACCGCCTCCTCCCGAGGACTCCTCCGCCGGGCTCGCGACGGCCATGGTGGTGGACGACGACGCGCCCTCCTCTTCCGGGAGCGACCTGGCTCCGCCGGCCATGGCCGATGACCTCAGCCCCACGGCGCCGAGCACGGGGGCGGGAGACGACTCGCTGGTCCAGGGCTGGCAGGGGCCGGAGGAGTCTTCCGGCGGCGCCGAGGCGTGGAGCGAGCGGAAGCAGGACCCGCTGGCCGTGGGCGGCTTCTTCTACCAGCGCGCCGAGGTGGTGGGCCTGCGCTCGCAGCAGAAGACGTCGCTGGAGCCGTCCTTCCCGGCGCTCGCGGACATCTACCTGGACGCCACGCCGTCCACGCGCGTGCGCGGGTACATCCTGGGACGGCTCGGGTACGACCCGCTCCAGGCGGAGGGCGGCGGCCCGGACATCGGCCTGGGCCAGCTGTGGCTGAAGTTCGACATCGCGAGGCACGTGTTCGTCACCGCCGGGCGCCAGGAGGTCCGCTGGGGCAGCTCGCAAATCTGGAACCCCACCGACTTCCTCCAGGCCCCCAACCCGGACCCGCTCAACAACGTGGACCTGCGCACCGGCGTGGACATGGTGAAGCTCACCGTGCCGTGGGAGGCCATGGCCTCCAACCTGTCGCTGCTCGGCACGGTGGAGCAGGAGGGCGTGGGCACCGACGCGAGGCGGCTGCGCTACGGCGGCGGCATCCGGGCGGAAGTCGCGGTGGGGCCGGGCGAGGTCATCGCCTCGGCGGTGTTCAGCCAGGCGCGCCGGCCCCGGTTCGGCCTGGACCTGTCGACGGCGGCGGGCCATCTGGACCTCAACGCCGAGGTGGCCTACGTGCAGGACTCGCCCACGCGGCTGTGGGCGCGCGAGGGCGACAGCTTCGTGGAGCGCGACTTCGGCGGAGGCCAGGTGCTGGCCAGCGCCGGTGTCTCCACCCAGTTCGAGTTCGCCGAGCTCTACCGCGCCATCGTCCGGCTGGAGGGCTTCTACAACTCGCTCGGCTATGACGACCGGGCCTTCCTGCCGTGGCTGAGCTCGCAGGGCGACTTCCGGCCCCTCTACTTCGGGCGCTACTACGCCATGGGGCAGATCAACATCGGCCGTCGCGGCCTGTCGCAGCGTTCGGTGACGCTGACCACGCTCGCCAACCTGGAAGACGCGTCGTACCTCTCGCGGGTGGACTTCCTCACCACGCCCTTCGACACGCTGGAAATCTACGTCCAGACGTTCATCGAGGTGCCCTTCGGCGCGCGCGGGAGCGAGTTCCGCTTCGAGGCCGTCCCCGCGGACCCGTCCGTGCCGTCTTCCGGGCTCGGTGTGTTCCGCGCCGGCCTCAGCCTCCTGATGCGCATCTAGCCCCCGGCCCTTCCGGCCTGGCGGCTTCGGAATCCTTTCATGACCTCGAGATCCGACCTCGACCCCAAGGACCCCGCTGCGAAGCGCGAGCTGCTCCGGCAGCTCCTGGAGCGCAAGTCGCCGGAAGGCACCGGAGCGCCGCGCAACGTCGTAGCGGGCCCCACCCGCCGCGCGTCGGGCTCGCCCGCCGTCCTCTCGCCCGCGCAGGAGCGCATGTGGTTCCTGCACCAGCTCCGGCCGGACACCGCGACCTATGTCGTGCCCTGGGCCGCGGCGCTGGAGGGCCCGGTGGACACGGGCGTGCTGGACTCGGCACTGCGCGAGCTGCTGGCGCGGCACCCGGCGCTGCGCTCCGCGTTCCCTTCTGTGGATGGGCGTCCCCAGATCCTCTTCCACGACGTGCCTTCGCGGGTGCTGGAGGTGGAGGAGGCCGGAGACGAGGCGAGGCTGGAGCAACGGCTGCGCGAGGAGTCGTCACGCCCCTTCGACCTGGAGCGTGGGCCGCTGTACCGCTTCCGGCTGCTGAGCACCTCGCCGCACCGGCACCTGCTGGTGCTGGTGTTCCACCACCTCGTCACGGATGGCGCGTCCATCAACGTGCTGATGCGCGAGCTGGGCGTGCTTCACACCGCGCTCGCCCGGGGCGAGGCCCCTGCCCTGACGCCCCTGCCCCTGGAGTACGCGGATGTCGCGGCATGGCAGCACACCCCGGCCGCGTCTGCTCGGGAGCCGGAGCTGCTCGCGTACTGGAAGCGGCAGCTCGACGACGCCCCTCGCGGCCTGGAGCTGCCCGCCGATTTGCCGCGGCCCGCGCTGCGTTCCGACCGGGGCGCGCTGACGGAGCGGCTCGCGCTGTCTCCGACGCTCGTGGGGGCGCTCCGCGCGTTCTGCCGTGAGCACCAGGTCACTCCGTTCATGGTGCTGTACGCCGCGTTCTCCGCGCTGCTGTACCGCTACTCGCGCCAGGACGACTTCTGCGTCGGCACTCCCGTCTCCGGACGCACCCACCCCGCAACCGAGGGGCTCGTCGGCCTGTTCGTGAACACCGTGGTGCTGCGCTCGCGCGTGGCGCCGGGCGACGCCTTCACCACACTGCTCGCGCAGGCGCGGAGCACCACGCTGGAGGCGCTGGCCCACCAGGACCTGCCCTTCGAGCGGCTCGTCCAGGCGCTCGGCGTGGAGCGGGACTCCGGCCAGACGCCCCTGTTCCAGGTGATGTTCGACCTGTTCCGCGTGGAGCACTCGCTGGCGGACGCCTTCCCGGGCACGGCCGCTCGCGACGTGCCGCTCGACACGGGGGCGTGCGAGTTCGACCTGCACCTGACGCTCTTCGAGAGCGAGTCCGGCTTCGACCTCTTCGCCCGCTACAGCACCGACCTCTTCCAGGGCCCCACCGTCCGGCGGCTGCTGGGGCACTACCTCCACCTGCTGAGCCATGCGCTGCGAGCTCCACGCACGCGCGTCGACTCGCTGGCGCTGCTGCCGGACGCGGAGCGTGCGGGCGTACTGAGCGCATCCAGCCCGCCGCGCCGTCCCTTCCCGCTGGAAGCGCCGTTCCACGAGCACTTCTCCGACCAGGCCGTGCGCACCCCGGAGGCCGTGGCGCTGGCCGCGGCCGGTGGCGTGCGGTGGACGTACGCGGAGCTGGAGGCGTGGACGAACCGCGCCGCGCGGCGGCTGGTGGCGCAAGACGTGGAACCGGAGTCGGTGGTGGCCGTGCTGGGCCGGCGTAGCGAAGCCACCGTGCGCGCGCTGCTGTCGCTGCACAAGGCGGGTGCTGCATATCTGCCCCTGGACGCACAGCTCCCGGCCGCACGGTTGAGCACACTGCTCGCGGAGAGCCGCGCGCCGTTCGTCCTCGCGCTCGGGCCGGTGGAGGCGCTGCTGGCGGAGGTGCTCGCGCAGGTGCCCGAGGCAGTCCGTCCTCGCGTGCTGTCGCTGGAGGGGTTGGAGGCGGAGAGCGCGGGACGCCTGCCTCCGCGTGCCACGCCCGAGTGCCTCGCCTACGTGCTGTTCACCTCCGGCTCCACCGGTACGCCCAAGGGGGTGATGATTCACCACCGCGGCATGCTCAACCACCTGCTGGGCATGCGCGACGCGCTGGGGCTGGGGGAGCGGGACGTCCTCGCGCAGATTGCCGCGCTCAGCTTCGACATCTCCATCTGGCAGATGCTGGGCGCCCTGCCCGGTGGTGGCACCACGTACCTCATCGAGGATGACGTGGTGAGAGACCCGCCGCGCCTGGCCGAGGCGCTGCGGGAGAGTCGAGCCACCGTCATGGAGATGGTGCCCTCCGTCCTCCAGCACGTCCTGGAGGGCGCGGGTCCCGATGGCACCTTCCCGGACATGCGCTGGGTGGCGCTCGGTGGCGAGCCCGTGCCGCCCGCGCTGTGCCGCACGTGGATGGAGCGCTGCCCGAAGTGCCGCATGGCGGATGCCTACGGCCCCACGGAGAACTCGGACGTCGCCAGCCTGTATTTCCTGGACGGGCCGCCGACTGGCGCCTTCACCCCCATTGGCACGCCCAAGGCCAACATGGAGGTGTACGTCCTGGACGACGCGCTCCAGCCCGTGCCTCCGGGCGTGGTGGGTGAGCTGTACCTGGGCGGCCTGGGCGTGGCGCGTGGCTACGTGGGCCGTCCGGACCTCACCGCCGAGCGCTTCGTGCCGCACCCCTTCAGCGCCGAGCCCGGTGCGCGACTGTACCGCTCCGGCGACCTGGGACGCTGGCTGCCCTCCGGCGTGCTCCAGTTCGTCTCGCGCGCCGACCTGCAGGTGAAGGTGCGCGGCATGCGCGTGGAGCTGGGCGAGGTGGAAGCCGCCCTGGCCGCCCTGCCCGGAGTGCGCTCCGCCGCCGTCACCGTCCAGCGTCGGGGGCCTGGCGACTCCTGGCTCGTCGCCTGGGTGGTGCCCGCTTCCGCCGACGTCTCCACCGAGTCGCTCCAGCACGGGTTGGCGCGTGTCCTGCCCGCGTACATGGTGCCCTCGCGCTGGGTGCTGCGTCCCTCCCTTCCCCTCACCTCCACCGGCAAGCTGGACCGCAAGGCCCTCGCCTCGCTGCACCTGGACGACACATATAATGATGCGCCCTCCGCCGGCGGCCCCGCCCGGGGGCCCGTGGAGGAGCTGCTCGCCCAGCTCTTCGGCCAGGTGTTGGGCCTGGAGCGCGTCGAGCGCGAGGCCAGCTTCTTCCACCTGGGCGGCCACTCGCTGAGCGCCACGCGGCTGGTGGCCCGGGTGCGCCAGTCCTTCGGCGTCCAGCTGCCCCTGGCTGCCTTCTTCT
>NZ_JAAIXZ010000001.1:1621132-1648355 GCF_010894435.1 Pyxidicoccus trucidator
GGGCGACGCGCGTCACCTCCGAGGCGAACGAGTTGAGCTGGTCCACCATCGTGTTGATGGTGTTCTTCAGCTCCAGGATTTCACCGCGCACGTCGACCGTAATCTTCTTGGACAGGTCGCCATTCGCGACGGCCGTGGTGACTTCGGCGATGTTGCGCACCTGCGAGGTGAGGTTGGAGGCCATGGAGTTCACGTTGTCCGTGAGGTCCTTCCATGTGCCGGCCACGCCCTTCACCATCGCCTGACCGCCGAGCTTCCCCTCCGTGCCCACCTCGCGGGCCACGCGCGTCACTTCCGAGGCGAACGAGTTGAGCTGGTCCACCATCGTGTTGATGGTGTTCTTCAGCTCCAGCACCTCACCCTTCGCGTCGACCGTAATCTTCTTGGACAGGTCGCCATTCGCGACGGCCGTGGTGACTTCGGCGATGTTGCGCACCTGCGCCGTGAGGTTGGAGGCCATGGAGTTCACGTTGTCCGTGAGGTCCTTCCATGTACCGCCCACGCCCTTCACGACGGCCTGGCCGCCCAGCTTGCCTTCCGTACCCACTTCACGAGCGACGCGCGTCACTTCCGAGGCGAACGACGACAGCTGATCCACCATCGTGTTGATGGTGTTCTTCAGCTCCAGGATTTCACCGCGCACGTCGACCGTAATCTTCTTGGACAGGTCGCCCCTGGCCACGGCCGTGGTGACTTCGGCGATGCTGCGCACCTGGGCGGTGAGGTTGGAGGCCATGGAGTTCACGTTGTCCGTGAGGTCCTTCCACGTGCCGGCCACGCCCTTCACCTTGGCCTGTCCACCGAGCTTTCCGTCGGTGCCCACCTCGCGGGCCACGCGCGTCACCTCCGAGGCGAACGCGCCGAGCTGCTCCACCATGCCGTTCACCAGCCGGGCGGTGCGGAGGAACTCGCCCTTCAGGGGACGGCCATCCACCTCCAGCGCCATCGTCTGGGACAGGTCGCCCTTGGCCACCGCGCCGATGACGCGGCCCATCTCCGTGGTGGGCTGCACCAGGTCGGCGACCAGCGTGTTGACGGACTCGACGCAGTCCGCCCAGGAGCCCAGCGCGCCCGCGACGTTGCCGCGCTGGGTGATGCGGCCCTCCTTGCCGACGACGGTACCGATGCGCTCGAACTCGCGCGACATGCGCTCGTTGAGCTCGATGATTTCATTGAGCGTGTCGGCCACCTTGCCGGCGCTGCCCACCTTGTCCACCGGCATGCGGATGGTGAAGTCGCCCTTGCGGACGGCGGTGAGCACGCGCAGCAGCTGGCGAGAGTCCAACGCGTTGGCGTCGTCTTCCTCCCGGACCCGGGGCGGCGGAGGGGCCGCCACGGCAGGGCGGCGGGGGGAAACCTTCTTGGTGGTCATGTGAGCCCCTGGTCGGTCCGGGAACGGTGGAGCCATCGGCTGCCGTGGGACGGGAATCTCTCAGCGAGGCGGTGTTCTCTCGCATTGGCGCGGACTTGGGCCAGTCCCCCGGGCCGACCCGGCTGCCCACCAGGCGACAGTGCTCCCCTCAATTGTCGGACAGCGGACAGCCCCCAGGACGCACTGTGCGCGTCCGGTCATCCCGTCAGGAGACCTTCGCGCGCAGCCGCTCGATGAGCTCCGGAAGCTCACGCAGGAGCTCCTCGTCGGAGCGCTCCACCCAGGCCTTGATGTAGGAGGGCGTGGCGGGCTCGGCGGGCGCGGCCTCCATGGGCGGGGCCTTGCCCTTCAGCATCTGCCCCAGTGTGCGCATGCGCTGGGTGCGAGCCATGAGGCGGTGCGCCAGCGACTCCAGGGCCTGCACCGACTCCGCGTCCAGCGGCTGCGTCGCCAGCACCTCCCGCAGCAGCTGGAGCTGGCGATTCAGGGCGCTGTCGTGAACCGACCTGGAAATCTCCATGTTGCCTCCTGGCGCCACCGGCCCCACGCGAGCGCCCAAGCTAGGTCCTCCCTTCGAACCTTGGCTACCTGCTCCCCCCTCCCACCACGTCCACTCGCGAACAACTCCCCAGCCGGTTAGCATGACGGGGCAGTACCGCTTCACAATCCCAGTATCAGCGCATGCCATCGACCGAAGACTCACCGGGTGCCCGGCGCAACGGCTCCACGCCTCCGCCGCAAGACGCGCCCACCGTGCTCCCCACGCCGCCCCCGAAGAGCACGCTGGGGGTGTGGCTGCGCGGCTTCGGTCAGCTGTCGTCGCGAGAGGTGCTCGAGCTCGTCGAGCCGCTGAGCACCTTCCTGGAGCAGGCCGGTGCGCCCGCGGGCCGGGGGCTGACGGCGGACCGGGTGGTGCTGGAGGACGGGCTGGCGCGGCTGTCCGCGTCGCTCGCGCCCGGCGTGGGGGACGCGCCCCCGGAGCCGAGGGAGCGCGTCTGGCAGCTCGGAGCGCTCATCTATGAAGCGGCGGCGGGCCGGCCTCCGGACGCGTCGCTGACGCCGCTGGAGGGCGAGCTGGCGTGCCTCA
Source organism: Pyxidicoccus trucidator (assembly GCF_010894435.1). Lineage (NCBI taxonomy): Bacteria > Pseudomonadati > Myxococcota > Myxococcia > Myxococcales > Myxococcaceae > Pyxidicoccus > Pyxidicoccus trucidator. The sequence continues at coordinate 1,623,592 of NZ_JAAIXZ010000001.1, forward strand.
ACGCCCCGCTGTTCCGCTGCCTGGACGCGGAGCCGGAGGCGCGGTTCTCGGACCTCACCGAGGCGCGCAACGCCCTCCGCGCCGCGCTGGACCCGGGCGGCTCCGAGGCGACGTGGTTCCGCACGCCCCCGCCGGCCGTCACGCCTCCGCCTCCGTCCACCACGGCCCATCCGGTCGCCAACCTGGGAGAGGTGCTCGGCAACTACCAGCTGGAGCGCATCCTCGGCGAGGGGGCCATGGGCGTGGTGTTCGAGGCCCGGCACGTGCGGCTCGACAAGCGGGTGGCGGTGAAGATTCTCAAGCCCCAGCACGGCACGGACAGCTCGCTGGTGCAGCGCTTCTTCCAGGAGGCGCGGGCGGTCAACGCCATCAACCACGAGAACATCGTCGAAATCTTCGACTTCGTGGAGGAGCCCGCGCCCGCCCAGGCGATTCCCCGCTTCTACTGCGTGCTCGAGCTGCTCCACGGCGTCAGCCTGCGGCAGCTCCTCCAGAACGAGACGCCCAGCGTGCGGCGTGCGGTGCGCATCGTCGAGCAGCTCTGCGCCGCGCTCGGGGCCGCGCACCGCACGGGCGTCGTCCACCGCGACATCAAGCCCGACAACGTCTTCATGACGGCGCGCGGCAACGAGCCGGACTTCGTCAAGGTGCTCGACTTCGGCGTGGCGAAGCTCACGAGCGGGCGCCTCGCGTCGAACCCGGACACCTTCGCCGGCGCGGTGATTGGCACTCCGGGCTACATGGCGCCGGAGCAGGCGTCGGGCCTGGAGGTGGACGGCCGCGCGGACCTCTACGCGGTGGGCACGGTGCTGTACGAGTTGCTCGCGGGGCGGCGCCCCTTCGAGGCGCAGGACCTGGGCACGTGGGCGGTGGACCTCATCGTCCGGCCCCCGCCGCCCCTTCCCGAGCAGACGCCCGCTGGAGAGCCGATTCCTCCCGAGCTCGCGGCCGCGGTGATGCGCTGCCTGGAGAAGGACCCGGAGCACCGCTTCGCGTCCATGGACGCACTCGCCGCCGCGCTGCGGCCCTTCGCGCGCGAGCCGATTCCCCTCGTGGTGCCCGCCGTGCCGACGCCGACGCCAATGGCCCCGAGGCGCCGACGCTGGCCCTGGGCCGCCGTGGCCGGAGTGGCGCTGCTCGCGGTTCCCGGCGCGCTGGTCTGGTCGAGCGCGAAGCCACCTCCACCCCCGGTGGCGCCTCCCGTCATGGCCGTGCTGGAGCCGGTGGTCGTGCCCGCACAGCCGCGCGCCCCGGCCCCTGTCGTGCTGGATGTGCGCTCGACGCCGGCCGGCGCGCGGGTCATCCAGGAGGACACGGGGGAGACGCTGGGTGTCACGCCGCTCCAGCTCACCGTGTCGGAGCCCCGCGCCCTGCGCTTCGAGCTCCGGGGCTACCAGCCGGCGGAGGCCACGGCGCGGCCCGAGGAGGGCGCCCACGTCGCGGTGACGCTGAACCCCAACAAACCCGCGACGAAGGGCGGCAGGGGTACGGCAACACCCAGGCGAGGCGATAGACTCACCAGCCCCGATGCCACACTCGATCCTTTCCGGAAGTAGCTGGCTGCTCATCGCCCTGCCCCTGCTCGCCGCGTCCGCCGCCGCCACGCCGCCGAAGCAGGGCACCGGGAAGGAAGACCCCAAGGCCGCCGCCCGCGTGCTCTTCGACTCCGCGCAGCGCGAGTACGACCTGGGGAACTTCGAGGTCGCACTGGGCGGCTACTCGGAGGCCTACCGGCTGATGCCGGCGCCCGCGCTGCTCTTCAACATCGGCCAGTGCCACCGTCAGCTCGGCCAGTACGAGCGCGCCGCGTTCTTCTACCGCCGCTACCTCGCGCTCGAGCCCGACTCACCGGATGCCCCGCTCGTCGTCGAGCTCATCCAGACGGTGGAGGCGAAGCAGGCCGAGCTCGACGCGCAGAAGCCGAAGCAGGGCACGCCACTGGAGGTGCCCCTGACGCCGGCCCCCCAGGCGGAGCGCCCGCCTTCCGGGCCCGCCTTCCTGCGCAACCGCTGGTTCTGGGCGGGAGTGGGCGTCGTCGCAGTCGGGGCGACCACCGCGGTGCTGCTCACGCGCTCGAATGAGCCGCGCGCCAACCTGGGCACGGTGACGGTGCCATGAGCCGCTTCACCCGGGGGCTCCTCGCGCTGCTGCTGGCCTGCACCGTCTCCTGCGGTGACGACGGGACGTCGCTATTCCTGCGCGTCGAGGGCGCGGACAGCGCCACCCAGCTGGAGGTTCGCGGCCTGCGCGAGGGCGAGCCCTGGTTCGGCCCCGAGCGCCGCCCCGAGCAGGAGGGCACGCCCTTCTCCGGCGAGCAGACGCTGCGCCTGCGCTTCAACGCCCCGCCCGACGTCCCCTTCCAGTTGGAGGTGGACGCGCTCGCCAACGGAGTCCCCATTGCCCGCGTCGTCACCGAGGCCGTGCCGCGCAAGGGCCGCGAGGTGGAGCTCCGGCTCCAGCTGTCGCCCGTTTCCGAGGAGCCCCCGCCGGACGGCGGCACACCGGATGGCGGCAGCCCTGACGGAGGAGAGCCGGACGCGGGAGAGTCGGACGCGGGAGAGCCCGACGGTGGCGGGCCGGATGGAGGCGAGCCGGATGCGGGCAGCCCGGACTCGGGAACGCCGGACGCGGGGAGCGCTGGCTGCACCACCTGTCTCCTGAACGGCGCCTGTGTGGCGCAGACCTCGGCGGTTGCCTGCGGGGGGAGCGGCGTGGCGTGCGTCGACTGCACCACCGACGGGCGCGCCACCGTGTGCACCGCGGGCGGAGCCTGCTCGTGCGGCACCCGGGGAACCCCCTGTGGCGCAGGTGAGCGCTGCGAGGGGAATGCCTGTGTCTGCGACCCGGACACCTGCGCCGGGTGCTGCGACACGGACGGGACGGACTGCCGGACCGGCAGCGCGATGAACGCGTGCGGCACGCAGGGCGTCACCTGCGTCGACTGCAGCCAGCTCCGCGCCGACAACTGCTCCCCCACGGGGTGCCGCTGCGGGACGAGTGCTCCCTGCGGCCTCCTCACTTGCCGCAGCGGGCAGTGCACGCTCTGAGCGGCGTCGGGTGCCGCAGCGGGCCCATGCTCTGTGCACGGCGTGCTGAGCCACCGAAGCGGCCCCTGCACGCACCGAGCGGCGCGCTCAGTGCCGCACGCGAGGTGCGGGGGCGCGCACGCGCACCTCCATCTGTGCCTCCCCGGCCACCACCGTACTGAGCACCTCCTGCTGCTCGGGAGACAGCCGCGCCACGGCGCGCAGGGCGGCCACCAGCAGCACGGCCTCCATGGGGTTGGGGACGCTGATGCCGTCCGGCCCCGTCTTCAGCGGCATGGGCAGGCGCGGCACGCGGCCCGCGGCGGAGAGCGCCTCCACCGCGTACGCGGGGGACGTGTCCAGCGTGACGGCGATGGCGGGCAGCTTCGTGGCGGCGTCGCCCTGGTCTCGCGCCTGCATCTCCATCAGCATCTGCAGCGCGCCGGGCTTGAAGTACAGCGCCAGCCCCGCGCGGCCGTCCCCCGTGTGGAACACGCAGCCCTCGAAGGTGTGCGTCAGGGGCCCTGAAACCGCCACCTCGAAGGGCTGGCTGTCGTCCCAGTGCGTCCACGGCTTCGCATCCCAGTACTCCGTGCAGGCCTGCACGAAGAGCAGGGCCTTGTCCGAGCCGAGCCCGGACAGCCCCCGCTGTCCCCACGCGAGGAACGTGGCGATGGCCGCGCGCGAAGAGAGCGCCGCCTGGGGGGGCTCCTCCACCTCCACTCCCAGCTCGGCACCCGCCTCGGCCAGGGCCGGCTCGCAGCGGACGTCGGACACGTCCACTCCGTCCAGCAGCGCCCGCATTCCCTCCGCGTCTTCCGCCTCGAAGACGGGGGCGGACGGCTCACCGGTGTCGGAGATGCGCAGGTACACCTGGGTGGTGCCCTGGGTGAGGGGCACGGGGCCAAGCTTGAGCAGGTAGAGCATGGAGCCTCTAGAGGCGCCGCGCATCCAAGGCCTTGCGGACCTGGCGCAGGAGCGTCTCGATGTCGAAGGGTTTCTGGAGGAAGGGAAGGTCCGGGTACAGCCGGCGCAGGGCCATGACGTCCACCGCGCTCATTCCCAGCAGGGCCACGCCCTGGTACGCCGGCTCGGCCCGGATGCGCTGGATGAGCGCCGGCCCGTCCAGCACCGGCATCATCCAGTCGGTGAGGACGAGGTCCGGACGGAGCTCCGCCATCCGCTCCAGCGCCTCGCGTCCATGGGAGGCAGACACCACGCGGTAGCCCTCCTCACGGAGGAGGTCCGCCAGGGCCTCCAGGATGCCCTGCTCGTCATCCACCACCAGGACCGTCTCCATACGGGCGGCGCTACTCCTCGCGGTTTGTTCAGGAATGGCCACCGCCCGGATGCCGGGCAAGGCCAGTCAGCAGGGTGTCCACGTTGACGCTGAAGGGGGGCAGCACCTCGATGCCTTGTCGGGAGATGACGAACTCCCGAAGGGTGGGGTCGTAGTCGGTGTCTCGCAGCTTGAAGATGGACAGCAGCCTGCGCAGGCGCCCTTCGAGCTCCACGTGGCGCAGGAAGAAGAGGTTCTCCGCCACCGCGGAGGGCCCCGACTCCAGGGGCACGTCCAGCACCGGGCCGAAGAGCCGGGGCGTCTCCAGACCGAAGAAGGTGGTGGTCCCCTCGCAGCGCAGCTCCTGGGTGAGGGCGGCGAAGAACGAGCTCATCCGCGAGGACTCGGGCGTGGACTGGCTCATGGCGCTCAGGCCGTCCACGAACACCCGCTTCACCTTGCGCTTGCGCACGTCCGTGAGGAGCTGGTCCGCCAGCACGTCGAGGATGCACTCCGCGGGGGGCTGCCAGATGATGTTCAGCCGGCCGTCCGCCACCGCGCCCTTCAGGTCGATGCCCGCGGACGACACCTTGCTCAGCAGCCGGTTGGGCGGCTCATAGAAGCCCATGTAGAGACACGGCTCCCCCTGCCTCAGTCCCTCGGCGAGCAGGCTGCTGCCCATCAGCGTCTTGCCGACCCCAGGGGGGCCGAGCACGAGCGTGGTGGAGCCCGCGGCCAGCCCTTCCGGGAAGAGCGCGTCCAGCGAGTGGATGCCGAAGTGGATGCGGTGGGCGCCCGGGTCCGGGGGCGGCGAGCGGCGCACGCGCGCCTCCAGGCGGGGGAAGACCTCCAGCCCCGCGCTGGTGACGCGGAAGTTGTGGACGCCGGACAGCGTGGGGCTGCCCCGGAACTTGCGCACCTGGAGCTCACGCCACGAGCGCACGCCCGCGGTCCGCTCGCGCAGCTCCAGGATGCCGTCCACCATGGTGTACTCCGGGTGGATGACGGGCCCGTCGCTGGTCAGCATCAGCACGGTGAAGCGGGCCAGGCCCGCGGACACCTGCAGCTCGTGGATGAACTTCTTGAAGTCGCGGTTGCTGCCGGCCGCCTCCTGCGCCTGTACCAGCCCGTCCAGCACCAGGATGCTGGCGTTGTGGTTGCGCACCTCGCGCCGCAGCAGCTCCAGCAGCCCCGGCAGCCCCTGCTCCTCCAGCGTGCGGAAGCCGCTGACGTAGTAGACGCCCTCGGGCAGCATCGCCGAGTCGAAGAAGGCCATGTCGCGCATGTTCGCGAGCATGCGCGCGTGGGACTCGGCCAGCAGGGTGACGTAGAGGCAGCGGGCGCCCCCATGTGCCTGGTGGTAGCAGAGCTGGTTGGCGAGAAGCGTCTTCCCCGCGCCGGGCTCGCCCACGACGATGTAGACGCCAGACGGAACGAGACCGCCACCCAGCACGGAGTCGAGCCCTGGCACGCCGGTGGACACGCGCGCGTCCGGCCGCGCGGGCTGCTCGGAAGAGGACATGATGGGTGCTCATACCGTAAACGCCCCCCGCGCGCCCCAGGATTGAGGGCAGAACGTCGGACACACCAAACCCGGGCCTCCGCGCCCCCGACTCCGGGCCCACAGACGTGTCACCCGGCAGGCGCCAGGGCCGCCAGGGCCGGAGCACTCCGAGCCCCCCGCTGGCCGCCAGGGACTCTGGGCGGCGCCCGGGCGCGCGGTGCATGCGAGGCGCGCTGGGATGATGGAATGTTGAGGTTTGAAGCCTGGACCACGTGACGAGCCGGGGAGACGGGAGCGCGCCATGTCATCGAACTCACCAGACATGGCGGGCCCTCCTTCGCTTGGGAGCACGGACCTGAGGGAGAGTGCCCAGGCACTGTCGCAGGTGCAGCGCGAGCACGAGGAGCTCATCGACAGCGTCGACGGCATCGTCTGGGAGGCCGATGCGTCCTTCCGCTTCCTCCTCGTCAGCAGGCAGGCGGAGCGGCTGCTCGGGTATCCGGTGGAGCGGTGGTACCAGGAGCCGGACTTCTGGGTGAGCCACATCCACCCGGACGACCGGGAGCAGGCGGCCTCGTACTGTCGCAGTGCGGTGGAGAAGTGCCTGGCGCACGAGTTCGAGTACCGGATGATTGCCGCCGACGGACGCGTCGTGTGGCTGCGCGACATCGTCACGGTGGTGAGTGACGAAGGGCGCCCCCGGAGACTGCGCGGCATCATGGTGGACAGCACCGTGCAGCACGCGACGCAGGAGCACCTGGAGCGCACGGTGTCCGTGCTGGAGGCCACCCTCGAATCGACGGCGGACGCGCTGCTCGTCGTGGACCGCGACGGACAGGTGTTGGCCTGCAACCGCCAGTTCCAGCAACTGTGGGGAATCACCGACGCGCACCTGACCGCCGGAGACGTGCCGATGCTCCAGGCGGTGAGGGAGCGGCTGAAGGACCCGGAGCGGTTCCTGGAGCGGGTGCGGCAGCTGTACGCCAGCCCGGCGGCGGAGAGCTTCGACGTCGTCGAGCTGCGCGACGGGCGCGTGCTGGAGCGCTACTCGATGCCCAAGCGGCAGCGGGGTGCCATCACCGGCCGGGTGTGGAGCTTCCGGGACGTGTCCGCGCGAGTGCAGGCGGAGCGGGAGCGGGAGCATCTGCTGCGCGACGCCCACGAGGCCATCCAGGTGCGTGACGACTTCCTCTCCATCGCCTCCCACGAGCTGAAGACGCCGCTGACGCCCCTGCGGCTGCAGCTACAGCGGCTGAAGCAGGAGGTGGAATCGGGTCAGTCCGTCGCGCCCGGGCGCGTGGACAAGGCCCTGGGCCAGGTGCGCCGGCTGTCCGCGCTGGTGAATGACCTGCTGGACGCCTCGTGCGTGGGCGCGGGGCGGATGGAGCTGCAGCGCACGCCCCTGTCGCTCCCGGAGCTGGTGCGCGAGGTGTTCTCCGACTTCCTCGGCGTCAGCGACAGCCACGCGCTCACGTACGAGGGCCCGGACGAGGACGTCCTCATCCAGGGGGACCGGGGCCGGCTGGCACAGGTGCTGACGAACCTGCTGGAGAACGCGCTGAAGTACAGCCCGCTGGGGGGAGCGGTGCACGTCACGCTCACGCACTCTGGAGGGGACGCGGTCGTCACGGTGGCGGACAGCGGCATCGGGATTCCAAAGGAGGAGCAGGCGCACCTGTTCGAGCGCTTCTTCCGGGCGCGCAACGCCCCGGTGTCGGGCTTCGGCGGGCTGGGGCTGGGGCTCTACATCTGCCGGGACATCATCGAGCGGCACGGCGGACACATCTGGGTGGAGAGCGAGCTGGGGCGCGGCTCCGTGTTCCACGTCTCGCTCCCCGAGCTGGGCACGCGGGCGCTGCACGAAGCGCACGTCTGAAGAGCAGGCCGCCTGCTCCCGGGAGTGCCATGACAGGGGCGGGCCTTCGGGCGCCCGGTGTCATTGGGGCGTGCGACTCCGGGGTGGTGTCGGCCTTCTGGCACATGCCTACCGTGGATACAGGGCACATGGCATCGGGAGGAAGACAATGGTCCAGGCGAGCGGGCGTCGAGTCCTGGCGGGAGTGCTGGGGGCAGTCCTGCTGGGACTGGGAGGCTGTAGCTCGGGCCGCTCCAGCACGAAGGTAGACGAGGAGCTGCTGGCACGCGTGCCTCCAGAGGACATGGAGGAGGTACACAAGGCGCGGCTCACCCAGAGCAAGGCGGTGGACGAGACGACGCGCGCCCAGGTGTCGCTGGAGGACGCGAAGCGGGACCGGGACGTGGCCCGAAGCAACCTGGAGGCAGCAAAGGCGCGGCGTGAAGCGGACGAGTCGGCGCTGCTGGCGGCAAGGGCCACCGCTCAGACCCCGGACATCGCCGGGGCGGAGCGGGCGCTGCGCGAGGCGGACCTGGAGCTCTCGGCGGCGGAAGCGGACGTCGACTTCCGCGAGCGGGTGGTGACGACGCGAGAAGCGCTCCAGCAGATGCGGGAGCGGGAGCTGGCGGTGGCGGACGCGGAGCTGGCGCAGACGGAGTACCAGGCGCTCCTGCGCAGCGGAGACGTCCGGGCGAAGGAACTCTCCGGCGAGGACTTCGCGAAGGCGCTGCAGGAGGCGCGGAGCGAGGCCTGGGAACAGCAGCAGGAGGTGGACGCACTCCTCCAGCGTCAGCGGCAGGCCCAGGCCCGGTGGCAGCAACTGGACGAGCAGGCGCGGGCCTACGGTGGCAGCGGGCGTTGAGGGCCCGCCTCACGAATCCAGGCACGCGGCGCGAGGCGCGGAGTGTAGAACTGCCCTCCCCTGCCCCATCCCGGGCAAGGTCCTCACTGGAGCGCCCGCCGCGTGGAGACCCTCGTCCGCATCGCAGAAGGACTCGGCCGCTTCTCCGCGCGCTTCGTCCCGAGCGCGTTCGCCATCGCGGTGCTGCTCAGCCTCCTCACCATGGGGCTCGCCATGGGCTGGGCGGACGCCACACCGCCCAAGGTGCTCGACTCCTGGGGCAGTGGCTTCTGGGAGCTGCTCACCTTCTCCATGCAGATGGCGCTGGTCATGTTCACCGGCTACCTGCTGGCCCTCACCCGCCCGGTGCGCGCCGTGCTGGAGCGCGTGGCCGGACTGGCCCGCACACCGCGCGGCGCGGTGGCGCTCATGGCCTTCGTCTCCATGGCGCTGGCGTACATCAACTGGGGCCTGTCCCTCGTCGCCAGCGCCATGCTGGTGCGCTTCATGGCGCGGCGCCGGCCGGACGTGGACTACCGCCTGCTCGTGGCGTGCGCGTACTTCGGCCTGGGCGCCACATGGCACGCCGGCCTGTCCGCCTCGGCGCCCCTGCTGGTGGCCACCCCCGGCCACTTCCTGGAGAAGAGCATCGGCGTCCTGCCCATCGACAGGACGCTCTTCTCGCCCTTCAACCTCGGCCTCACCGTGGCCGTGGTGGGCGGGCTGACGCTGCTCGCGTGGGCGCTGCACCCGCGGCCGGAGAACGTGGTGCGCGTGGACCCGGCCGTGCTGGAGAAGCTGGGAGACTTCGTGCCGCCGGAGCGTCCGCGCGAGCGGAGCTTCGCCCTCTGGCTCGACTACTCGCCGCTGCTCAACCTCATCTTCGGCGCACTGGGGCTGCTGTGGCTCGGCCGCCACCTGTGGATGAACGGTGGCTGGCGCGCGCTCAACCTCAACGTGGTGAACTTCACCTTCCTGGTGCTGGCGGTGCTGCTGCATGCCACGCCCGCGCGGCTGCTCAAGGCCAGTGAAGAGGCCGCCAGCGTGCTGCACGGCATCGTCCTCCAGTTCCCGCTGTACGCCGGCATCTACGGCATCTTCAAGGCCACGGGGCTGACGGACCGCATCGGCGAGCTGTTCGTGTCGCTCTCCACCCGCGAGACGTTCCCCGCCATCGTCTACTTCTATAGCGGCGTGGTGAACTACTTCGTCCCCTCCGGCGGCTCCAAGTGGGCCATCGAAGCGCCCTACCTCCTCAACGCCGCGACGACGCTGGGCGTCGCGCCGGAGAAGGTGGTGCTGGCGTACGCCTGGGGCGACATGGCCACCGACCTCATCCAGCCCTTCTGGGCCCTGCCGCTGCTGGCGGTGGCCCGGTTGGAGTTCAAGGACATCCTCGGCTTCCTCCTGGTGGCCTTCCTGACTTACCTGCCGCTGGTGACGCTGGCCTTCTTCCTCTTCGGGTGAGGCTGGGCGAAAGCGGGCTATTCCGTGCTACACAGGGCCCGACAGGCGGACCCTGGGGGTCTGCCTTCACCAACACAAAACGAGGGGACCCCGAAACATGAAGAAGATGCTGACCCGAAGCCTGGTGTGCGCGGTGCTGGGAATGTCGTCGCTGGCGATGGCGCAGGATGCCGCCGAAGCCCCCGCCAAGGAGCCGGCGAAGGTCCCGAGCGCGGACTCGGTGCGTGACACCTGGAACTACTTCTACAAGGGCCAGGGCCAGGGTCCGGTGCTGGTAGAGACCAAGCTCTGCACCGAGGTGGCCAAGGACGGCCCCAACAAGTACGAGTGTGTCACCGAGGTGGGCGCCGACGGCATCAAGGCCGGCACCAACGTCATGCTGTGGCAGGCCTACCTGGTGCCGCAGGGTGACTCCATCGAGGACATCATGGTGCAGACCAAGCAGGGCAACGTCGTTCGCGAGACGAAGGACGTGAAGGTCAAGGGCGAGGGTTGGCGCGCCCGCCAGTGGACCGGCGTACGGCTGAACAAGCCCGGCACCTGGACGGTGGCGGTGATGCGCGGCGACCAGGTCCTCAAGGAAGTCCAGGTCAAGGTCAACTGAAGCCCCCGGCTCCCAAGCTCGGAGCCTGGAGCCCGAAGCACCCCGAAGTGCACGACGCCCGCTCCGAGCCGCGAAGGCCCGAGCGGGCGTCGGTGTTTCCACTGCCACCACGGAGGGCCGCCATCCGGCCCACCGTGGGCTACTCCATGAAGACGTCGAACGGGGCCACGCCGGACCAGCTGTTCTCCCGGACGTTGAAGCCGAGAAACAGCAGCAGGCCCGTGTCCCAGTCCCCCAGCAGCACGAGGAAGTGCGGCCGCTCCATGGCGTTGCCCTGCGCCGCCAACGCGGTGGCGCCGCCCGTCGTCCGCAGCCCGTAGTAGCTCAGGGGCGTGGTGCCGGTGGTGATGGGGGCCGGGAAGGCGACGCCAGTGTCCGGGCCGGTGGTGTCGCCGTACTTCACCGCGGTCGCCATGGGAGTGAAGGTGCTCCCCTTGCTGGTGCCGTTGGCCGCGACGTCGAAGTAGCCGAAGTCCACGCCCTCCGCCGGTGCGTTGGAGATGGCGTTGACCAGCCGCAGCCGCGCGTCCAGGGCGCTCGGGGTGAACCGGTCCTGGACGACGAGCATCCGGGGCGCCTGCGCGTCCGTGCCGCCCGCGCGGCCCGTCACCACCGCCAGGTAGCGCCCGCCGGCCTGGAGCGGCCCGGTGTCCGCGCTCGCGAGCACCGTGGCGTTGACGTCATCGTTCCGGGCAATCTTCAGCGTGTGCCCGGCTTCCGTGACGGGCAGGTCGCCAATGGCGGGGGAGAAGTTGAACTCCATGGCCACCGCCACCTTGGCCGTGCCCTGGAGCGCCTGGAGCAGGAGCGGGTCCTCGTCCGGCGTCGGCGGCAGGAGCGCGTTGAAGAAGTAGACCAGCGGGTCGCGCTTCAGGCGCAGGGACTGGTCCTGCCCGGCGCGGACCAACACCATGGCGGGCTGGCCTGCGTCCGGCAGCGGCCGTCGGTCGTCGCCCGTGAGGATGGCGAACCACGCGCTGCCCTCCGCCAGGGTGCCGGCCGGCACGGTGAAGAAGAGTCGCTTGCTCACCGACGGGGAGAAGCCCGTGTCACCCGAGGAGGAGATGACCAGCCGCTGGGTGGTGGCGGGGACGGAGACGCCGCCGGGCGCGTCCGCCGCGTAGGGGTTGACGGTGGCGACGGGAGAGGCCGCCGCCGACTCGAGTCCCAGGCGCCGGGTGCGTCCCTGCTCCGGGATGCTGGTCACCCGGTCCGCCGAGATGAAGCGCACCTGGGCCCGCCCGGCGGCCGGAGCATCGAAGGACTCCTTCAGGACCAGCAGCCGGGCGCGCTCCACGCGGTCCAGCTCCGTGCGGTCCGAGAAGCCCACGGCCACCAGGGTGAGCCGCTCACCGGCCTGGAGCGTGACAGCCTCCGCGGTGGCGAGCGCCGCCGCGGAAGCCCCGGCCTCCGCGTTGCGCGTGGTGAACGCGAGGGCCGTGCCTGCCGGCACCTGCTTGTACTCCGTCACCGCCTCGTCGCCCGGCGCCACCGAGTCGAACAGCTCCGTGCCGCCCTGGTACACGTCGAGCAGGTACGGCCTCCACGGCGCGCTGTCACTGTCGCTGGGGTTGTCCTTCAACCCCAGGGACGCATTCACGAAGCGGACATAGGCCACGTCCGACACCGGCGGAGGGCAGCCACCATCCGCACCGGGCGAGCCCCCATCGGCACAGGTGGGCGGCGGAGGGCACCCGCCATCCGACAGGGCCGCGCCACCATCCGCGCACGTGGGCGGAGGGCAGCTGCCGCCAGCGGTACAGCCCGCGTCCGTTCCCCCATCCGGGCCGGCATCTCCGCCAGCGTCCTCGGACCCGGCGTCCCTGCCGGCATCCACGGTTTCGGAGTCCCGGCCGGCATCCGGCACGTCATTCGGCTCATCGTCGCCGCAGCCGGTGCTGCCCAGCGCAAGGCACAGGCCCACCGCCAACAGCCATCCTCTCAAGACAGGTCTCATCACACGTGCTCCCGTTGCAGGAAGAAGGGCGGGTGTTCCGGGCCGTGGGCTCACGCCCGGCCGTCCCGGTGGCCTGACGCTCGCTGCACACGCGGCGCAGGAAGAAGGGCGGGTGCTCCGGGCCGTGGGCTCACGGCCCGGCCGTCCCGGTGGCCTGACGCTTGTTGCACTCGCTGCGCAGGAGCACGGGCGGCTTGCCCTGGGCGAGGTGGTCCCTCAGGTAGAAGTAGGCCATCACCCCGGCGTTGAACTCCGCGCGCCGCAGCCACGCCTCGTACGCCACCGAGGCGCCGCTCCGCACCGCGTCGGTGATGGGGTTGTCGAGCGTGCAGAGCTCCTTCCACATGGTGGCCCCTCCCAGCGCCCGGGGGTTGCCACTCTTGGGCTCGGAGGAGGTGCCGGTGCCGAACTTGCCCACGCGCACCAGGTCACACGCGCCGCGCGCCGCGCCGAGCATGTTGGCGCCCCACCGGCCCCAGTCGACGGCGTCACCGGAGAAGTCGATGTCCACCTCGCCGTACTTCACCCAGGCCTGCATGAAGGCGTCCCCGAACTCCACCTTCGTGCCGCCCGTGCCCATGAACACCAGGTACTTCGCGCCACCGTGAGGCCCGAGCGCGTCCTCGAAGGGCTTCAGGTGGCTCTCACCGCCAGCGCCCCGGCCCGCGAAGCCGGCCGTCAGGTTGGCCACGCGCGCGCCGCTGCGCGCCACCAGCGCCTTGGCCGCGCCGCTCTGCCCGTCCGCCGTCCGCCCGTGGCAGTTGGAGCAGATGCCCTGGAACACCGTCGCGCCGGGCGTCGTGTAGTAGAGCTCGCCCCACGGCTGCCGGGGGATGCCCAGGTCATCCACCATCCACGACTCCACCGGCTCGGGGGGCGGTGCCTCCTCGAAGGCGCACTCGGGCCGGGCCACCCAGAAGCTGGTGGGGAAGAGCTTCGCGGCGAGCTGCGCGTGCCGCTCGGTGATGGCGTACTGCATGAGGTACTGGTGAGAGCCCTCCTGGATGGCCAGCCGCCAGTCCCGGTTGCGCGGCTCGTACGGCACCCTGTCCGTGAAATCCTCGGAGACCCACCGCACGTCCTTCGGGTCCTTGCACGTCTCCCGGACCACGGTGTCGGCCAGCTTCACGCGGTAGTTCCGGGCCGCCTCCCGCTCCGAGGGAAACATCGTCTCATCCACCGGGCGCTCCAGTGAGCCGAGCCACTTCGCCACCAGCGACACCAGCCGGCAGTCCCGGCCCGGCACGTTGGCCGGCATGCGGATGTACACCTCGTGCGCGTCCTGGGTGACGCGCTGGTAGAAGGTGCTAGCAGGCGAGGTGGCGCGCAAATCCTTCTCGAGGTCCACGCCCGCGCGGACGTCCGCGTAGTACTTCTGCTTGTTGCTCTCCATGCGGCCCGTGTCGAACCCGGGCAGGACGCCGCCCGCGGAGAAGTCCAGGTCCGCGATGGACGGGTTGCTCTGCACCGCGAAGCCATTGGGGTTGTGGCACTGCGCGCAGTTGCCGATGAAGTAGCCCTGCAGCGCCAGCTCGTGCACGTTGCGGTACTCCTTCCCCTTCGGCTTCACGTCCTCCAGCTTCGGCAGGTCCGCCGCCGAGCGCAGGCCGGTGAGGACGCCGTACCGGATGAGCCGGTCCACCTGGGACAGCTCGTCCTCCAGCACGTCCACCGTCGGGTCCACGCCGCCCTCGCCCTTCGCGCGGCGGTTGAGCTCCAGCGGGGTGAACCCCAGGATGAAGTTCTGCGCCTCGGAGCCGGTGTGGCAGTTGACGCAGCGGTGGCGGCCGGGAATGGCGTAGTTGCGCGTCTCGCCCCGGCCCTCGTGCGCGGTGTAGACGAGGACGCGGTCGGAGAAGCTCGAGCCATCGCGGTAGCGCAAGTCATGCAGCTCGGCGGCGGTGCCCTGGTCATTCCAGAGGTACGTGCCGAAGAGCGAGTCCTGCCAGCGCTCCCGGGTGACGATGAGCCGCGTCTCGATGCGCCGGTACTCCACCCTTCCGTTCCGGTCCGTCACCGCCTTGAAGAACGTCTTGTAGAAGCGGGTGTTGGGGGGAATCTTGAAGCGCTTCGTCGTGGCGTCGTACTCGATGGACTTCCCCGCCGGCACGTGGACGAGGCGCAGCTTCTTCGCGTGGTCGGAGAACAGGGGATACGTGGGCGCGAAGGCGAAGGTGCCGTGCCGCGCCAGCTTCAGCGTGTCGAACGTGGTGATGTCGGTGTCCGTCTCGGCCAGGGAGCGCGGCAGCTCGGTGAGGCCCGCGAAGTACGCGTCCTTCTCCGCGTCACGGCCCAGATGCTCCTCGCCGGGGATGCAGTGGCCCAGGTCCGTCATCCCGTCGGCCACGGGGGCGTAGACCTGGGTGCCGCCCGCCGCCTCTTCTTGCTCACACGTCACGTCGAAGGCTTCCGTCTCCGGGCTGCCCTGCGCGAGCCACGCGTTGAGCGCGCAGCCGAGGTCCGCGGCGTCCCGCGTCTGCTCGGCGGTGGCCACCGGAGGCATGGCGCCCTGGGTGGCCAGCGCGGCCATGCGCGCGGCGGTCTCCTTCAGGCCCGCGAGGTCCGAGACGTACTGGAAGCCGCCCCGCGTCTCGGGCGCGCGGTGGCACTGGGCACACTGCTCATCCACTCGCGCCTTCAGGGTGCTGAACACCTCCTTGCGCCCGGTGCTGGGGCGGGCCGTGTAGCGCAGGGGGATGCGCTCGCTGGAGCGCGCGGGGGCGTAGCAGGTCGACCCCACCTCCACCCGCACCTCCGGACTCTTCTCCTCCTTGGACGAGCAGCCCATGGCGAGCGGGAGCGTGAACAAAACCAGCCAGAGCGCCCGACAGCGGGCGTGCCAATTCCTCTCCAACGGCATGGACTGCTCCTCCTGGGAATCCCTTATCAGGCGTTCCGTGAGCGCGGCGGACTCCTACCGCGATTGCCTCTCGGAACGCGAGAGCGCAGACCCCTGTGAAAGGGGTCTGCTGTCTGTTTTCACCCCGCCGTGACAAGCAATTCCTGTCAGGGCAGCGAGGTGAAGCCAGACTGTGTCACGTTTTCACTTTCACGGATTCACGGAACCGTGACAGCGCGGATGCGGCCCAGCTTGTTGCCGGCGCGCTCGGTGAACCACAGGTGCGCGTCCAGGCAGAAGAAGCCCGGCGGCGCGAAGACGATGCCCGCGGGCTGGCTGCTGTCCGTGGGGATGGCGTACTCGGTGATGGTGCCGTTCAGGGTGATGCGGCCCACCTTGTTGCCGCGCAGCTCCACGAACCAGAGGGCGCCGTCCGGCCCGGGGGTGAGGTCCACCGGGGCGCTGCTGGCGTCCGGGAGGGCGTACTCGGTGACGGTGCCGGACGCGGAGATGCGGCCAATCTTCCCCGCGAACTGCTCGGTGAACCACATGGCCCCGTCCCAGCCGATAGCGATGCTGGAGGGACCGGCGTTGGCGGTGGGCAGCGCGTACTCGGTGATGACGCCGTCGGTGGTGATGGTGCCCACCTTGTTGCCGCGCAGCTCCGTGAACCACAGCTTGCCCTCGGCGCCGAGCGCGATGGCGGTGGGCTGGGCCTCCGGGGTGGGCAGGTCGAACTGGGTGACGGTGCCCGAGGGGGTGATGCGGCCGAGGCGGTTGCCGGCCACCTGGGTGAACCAGAGGTTGCCGTCCAGGCCCGCGGCAATGCCATACGGCGCCGAGCCCGGGTTGGGCAGCGGGAACTCCGTCACCACCCCCTGCGGGGTGATGCGGCCCACCTGGTCCACGCCCAGCTGGGTGAACCAGAGGTTGCCGTCGAAGCCGAGGGTCAGCTTCTGCGGAATCGAGTACTCGGTGAGCAAGGGGAACTCCGTCACCACGCCCTCACGGGTGACGCGGCCAATCGTCCCGGAGCCCGTCTGGGTGAACCAGAGGTTGCGGTCCGGGCCGACGGTGATGCTCGCGGGGCCGGCCTCCTCGGTAGCCAGGTTGAACTCCGTCATCGTGCCGGCCACGCCGGACGGGCGGCGGCACACGAAGGGGTTGTTCAGGGAGGCGGACGCCTCCTCGGCGAGGGCCGGCGCGCCCAGCAGCAGGGTGGACGCGGCCAGCAGCGACTTCTTCAGGAAGGAACGGGCAGGGAAAGGCATGAGGTGGGTGCTCCAAGGTGGACGGCGAACGACAACAGGGGACGGACACACCGGTGGCTTCCCGGTGTGTCCGTCCCGACTTCAGGATTCAGGGATGAAGGACTTCAGCGACGGCTCAGATGCCCTTGCACAGACCGGCGCCACGGCCGTCGTTGGCCGCGCCACCGCAGCGCAGCGCGCCGGTGGAGCTGCAGGGGATGAAGCCCTGGCCGACGAGGATGTTCTGGAAGGAGGACTTGTTGCTGTAGATCCAATCGAACAGCGTCTGCTCCTTGGCGTCCTTCACGAAGTTGACGTTCTCGTTGAGGAAGATCTGCCGGGCCAGGGGGTAGGCGTTGGCCGGGTCGGTGATGAGCTTGCGGACGTTGGCGGCGGTGGGCGCGATGCCATTGACGCTCACGGCCACGTTGCCCGTCGTCTTCGCGGAGTCACCGGCGAAGCCGATGGCAGTCTCGTCACTGGCGGTCAGCTTGCCGATGCACACGGTGGCGCTGTCGGAAGTGGTGCACGGGGACGGGTTGGTGGCGGCAGCGTCGGTGATGGTCACCACGCCGGGGCAGAAGGCGGCGCTGGTGTTCTCGGCGACCTTCTCCTTGAAGACCTCCGTGGTGCCGGACAGGTCGTCGCGGCGGAAGACCTTGATGGCGCCGGTGCGGGTGCTGCCCGGGACCTGGCTCCAGTCCGTCCAGCAGGCGCCCGTCACGGTGGTGACGACGCCGCCCACCGTGCGGCGGTACGAGGAGAAGAACAGGCTGGCCAGGTCATCGCGGCTGATGTTGGTGAGGCCGTTGTCCGACTTGACGAAGGCGTTCACCGCGTCCAGCGCGATGACGTTGCTCTTCTCACCGGGGCAGCACGCGCCGTTGCGCGGGTTGCCGTTGTTATCGGTGCCACCGGTGCCGGTGCCGCCGGCACAGGCAGTGGACGTCGCCCTGTAGTCGCGCGACATGGGGGCCAGCGTCTGCTGCCGGCCGCTGCAGTACGTGATGACGCCCACGATGGAGCCCGTGCGCACACAGCCCTCACCGACGCTGGAGCCCTTGCCCTCGATGGACAGGCTCGCGAGGGAGGAGGCGTTGGCGGTAATCATCGCGCCCTTCAACGTGTCCGAACCGAAGAACTTGTTGCCATCGGTCAGCTCGGCCGTGACGGACGCCGGGACGACCTCGTCGGCGGACTGGCCGCCACAACCCACCATGGAAACCGCGACGACCGCAGCGGACATCACCGTCTTCATCATCTTCATGGACGACTCCTCAGGTGTTGCACTGGGTTGACACGCCACTCGCCGCCCGTGGCTGCATGGCAATGCGGTGCCTCCCCGCGCTGCGGGGCCAGACTGGATGCAAGGACTCTGGGGGAGGACCATCGAACCCGGCTCATCCCGGATTCGACGGAGCGCAAGGTGCCTCATTGGCCAGACATGCGGTGACTCAGTTGCGTCAAATCTCTGCCAGCGTCGGGTCACACCGCCACGCGCGAATCTTCCCGCCACCAAAGGTCACAGCCCCGCAAGTGATTGCATGACAATGGCCGTGACAGCCCATGCAAGGGTTTGCATGGA
Source organism: Pyxidicoccus trucidator (assembly GCF_010894435.1). Lineage (NCBI taxonomy): Bacteria > Pseudomonadati > Myxococcota > Myxococcia > Myxococcales > Myxococcaceae > Pyxidicoccus > Pyxidicoccus trucidator. The sequence continues at coordinate 1,641,799 of NZ_JAAIXZ010000001.1, forward strand.
CGTGATGTTTCCTGTTCGTGATGCGTGGGCGGCCCACGCGGCCCGCGCGAGCGGACACGGTGCGCCACCTCGGGAAACCGCTACATCGCTGTAGCAATGACAACCCGGCTACATGAGGCGCAACCGTCCCACCCGGTGGAGCCCCACCGTCCACGCATGGACACGTGGGGCCCGGAGGCCACGCCTGCTCGCCGTGCCTGCCTCGTCCGCGCACCGTGCATCCCTCGCCTGCCCTGCTGGCGGAGGAGTCCGTCGCTTTTTCCCCGGCGTTCTCCGGCGGACAGGGAGTTTTTTCAGCGCCGAGGACAAACGTCTCGCCCCCTGGGCCAGGGTCCGGCCCGTCCCCAGAGGGAAAGCCACGCCGCGGCGAGTCCTGGCAATGCCCTTGCAGAAGAGCCTCCACGGTTGAGGGCAGGGGGCTGTCGGGCGGGGCGGGGGAGAGGCCGGGGCGGGGATGGGGTGGCGTGGGTGGACATTCGCGGTGTGCGCAACAGGTCTTCTCCTCGTGGGGTGCGGGGAGAAGGCCCATGCGGCACCGCGCGCTCCGGGCTTGGAGGTAGCGGGGTCGGTCGCGGGTGAGGGCGAGGGGGCCATGGCGTGGTCGCGGTCGCTGGTGCTCGGGGACAGCGAGGCGCCGCAGACCATGGTGGCTCCCGACGGGGACGTTCTCGTCGCGGCGACGTACCGAGAGCCTTTGGACATCGGGGGAAGCCCCCTGCCCTTCAACCAGGTTTCAACGACGCCCCACCTGCTGGTGGCGCGCTTCTCTCCGGACGGGGCCCTGCGCTGGGCGCATGGGCTGGTGCCCCGGGAGGGAGCGGCGCGCGCCCGGGTGGGCGGACTCGCCGTGGACCGTGAAGGCCACGTCTGGCTGGGCGGCACCGCGGCCGGCTTCACGCTGGGCACGGAGCGGCTGCCGGAGGGCCCCTTCGTGGCGCGGCTGTCACCGCAAGGCGCCGTGGAGCGCGTGCGAGGCTTCGCCGGCGATGGCGCCCTCACCGTGCAGGCGCTGGCCGCGGACGGCACTGGCGGCGTGGTGCTGGTAGGAGACTTCACCGGGCGGCGGGACTTCGGGGACGCGGTGCGAGAGCCTCCCAAGGGAGAGCGCGCCGCCTTCACGGTGCGCCTGGGCGCGGACGGCGCGACGCGCTGGAGCCGCACCTGGAGCGCCGGCCCCAAGGGGCTGGTGTCGGCCCGGGCCGTGGCGGTGGACGTCTTCGGCGGCATCCACGTGGCCGGGGCCTACGCGGGCACGGTGTGCTTCGGCGGGTCCGCCTTCGTCACCGTGCGGCAGCGCACGCCCTTCGTCCTCAAACTTTCACCGGAGGGCGCGCACGCGTGGAGCCGGGACCTCCGCGGCTCCGAGGGCACGGCGAACGCAGTGGCCGTGGGCCCGGACCGCGTCTTCGTGGGCGGCAACTTCTCCGGCCGCTTCTACTTCCACGGCCAGGGCCACGCGTCGGGCGGCTACCAGGGCTTCCTCGCCGCCTACAGTGCCGGGGGCCAGGAGCGCTGGGCCCGCTCCTTCGCCGCCACCGCCAGCGCGCTGGCCACGGACGAGGCGGGCCAGGTCACCCTGGCCGGCACCCATGACGGCGGCCTGGACCTGGGCGCGGGCGCCACCGCGCCCCCGGGCCTCTACGTCGCGCGGCTCCTGCCCGAGGACGGGACTTCACTCTGGGTCCGCGGCTTCACCAGCCCCGGCGCCGTCCTGGCGCGGACGCTGGCGGTGGACGCCACCGGGCACTCCGTCGTGGCGGGCGCCCTGGCGCGGGCGCTCCCTTCGGAAACCCCGTACCCGCGTCCCCAGGACGGCTTCCTCCTCCGCCTGAGACCCTGAGTCCGGCCCGGAGGACGACTCCGGGGGTGATGAGGAACCCGCTTTCCCCGGGAAGTCGGGCGCTGAGAGGGCGCCAGCTCCCCCGAGAATTCGACTTTGCAGCCGCGTCCATGTTATTCGCGGGCCGCCTTCAGGGTGTGCGACTCGGCGCCTTGAAGGGCGAGGCTGTGCTGAAGCGCAGGCGCGCGGTGTCCCCGCTCGCAGGCGGCCAACCCCTCGACACCACTCCCTGTTCTTCCTGGCACGCGGAGCACCCAACCGCGGGCCTGGACAATGAGTCTCTGTGAGGAGTTGCACCCCCATGACACCCACCGTTCCTAGGATGGACGCTCTCCGGAAGAGCGTCACCGGCGCGGCCGCCAGAGCGCTGGCGCTGCTGACGGTTTTCGCCGCCAGCGCCGCCCACGCCAGCGAGGCGGACCTCGTCCTCCCCAACTTCAGCGAAGTCACCTTCTTCGGCGGCTTCAACGGCTACCAGTTGCTGCTGTCCGGCATCGTGGTCTGCGTCGTCGGCCTCATCTTCGGCTTCCTGCAGTACGCCAGCCTGAAGAAGCTGCCCGTGCACCGGGCGATGCTCGAGATTTCCGAGCTCATCTACGAGACGTGCAAGACGTACCTCATCACCCAGCTCAAGTTCATCGGCGTCCTGTGGGCGCTCATCGCCGTGGTGATGGTGGGCTACTTCGGCTTCCTGCGTCACATGGACGTGGGCCGGGTGGCCATCATCCTCATCGCCAGCCTCGTGGGCATCGCCGGCTCCTGCGGCGTGGCCTGGTTCGGCATCCGCGTCAACACCTTCGCCAACAGCCGCACCGCCTTCGCGTCGCTGCGTGGCAAGCCCTACCCCACCTACGCGATTCCCCTCCAGGCCGGTATGTCCATCGGCATGGTGCTCATCAGCACCGAGCTGCTGCTGATGCTGGGCATCCTCCTGTTCATCCCGGCGGACTTCGCGGGCCCCTGCTTCATCGGCTTCGCCATCGGTGAGTCGCTGGGCGCGTCCGCGCTGCGCATCGCCGGCGGTATCTTCACCAAGATCGCCGACATCGGCTCCGACCTGATGAAGATCGTCTTCAAGATCAAGGAAGACGACGCGCGCAACCCGGGCGTCATCGCCGACTGCACCGGCGACAACGCGGGCGACAGCGTGGGCCCCTCGGCCGACGGCTTCGAGACCTACGGCGTGACGGGCGTGGCGCTCATCACCTTCATCCTGCTGGCCGTCGAGGTGCCCTTCCGCATCGAGCTGCTGGTCTGGATTTTCATGATGCGCATCGTGATGGTGCTCGCGTCCCTGGCGGCCTACGGCCTGAACAACCTGTACCAGGGTGGCAAGTACAAGAACGCGGACCACATGAACTTCGAGCACCCGCTCACCGCGCTGGTGTGGGTGACGTCCATCATCTCCGTGGCCCTGACGTTCCTGGTCAGCTACCTGCTCATCCCGAACCTGGGCGGCGACAGCAGCCTGTGGTGGAAGCTGTCGGCCATCATCACCTGCGGCACCCTGGCCGGCGCCATCATCCCCGAGGCCATCAAGGCCTTCACGTCCACCGAGAGCCGCCACGTGCGCGAGGTCGTCACGGCCAGCCGCGAGGGTGGTGCGTCGCTCAACGTCATCTCCGGCCTGGTGGCGGGTAACTTCTCCGCCTACTGGATGGGCCTCATCATCGCCGGCCTGATGGGCCTGGCGTTCTGGTTCAGCGGCGCCGGTGTCGAGGGCGCGGGCGTGGGCCAGCTGATGCTCGCCGCCCCGGTGTTCGCCTTCGGCCTCGTGGCCTTCGGCTTCCTCGGCATGGGCCCGGTCACCATCGCGGTCGACTCCTACGGCCCGGTGACGGACAACGCGCAGAGCGTGTACGAGCTGTCCCTCATCGAGAACGTCCCCAACGTGAAGGAAGAGGTGAAGCGCGACTTCGGCTTCGACCTGGACTTCGAGAAGGGCAAGCAGTTCCTCGAGGAGAACGACGGCGCGGGCAACACCTTCAAGGCCACTGCCAAGCCGGTGCTCATCGGCACCGCCGTGGTGGGCGCCACGACGATGATCTTCTCCATCATCGTGCTGCTGGTGGGCATCACCACCGGCCCCAACGGTGAGCAGATTCTCGACCCGGCGAAGGCGCAGTTCCTGTCCCTGCTCCACGCCCCGTTCCTCCTGGGCCTCATCACCGGCGGCGCCATCATCTACTGGTTCTCCGGCGCGTCCATGCAGGCCGTGTCCACCGGCGCCTACCGCGCGGTGGAGTTCATCAAGGCCAACATCAAGCTGGAGGGCGTGGAGAAGGCCAGCGTGGAGGACTCCAAGCGGGTGGTGGAGATCTGCACCCAGTACGCGCAGAAGGGCATGATCAACATCTTCCTCGCGGTGTTCTTCAGCACGCTCGCCTTCGCCTGCCTCGAGCCGTACTTCTTCGTCGGCTACCTCATCTCCATCGCCATCTTCGGCCTGTACCAGGCCGTGTTCATGGCGAACGCGGGCGGCGCCTGGGACAACGCGAAGAAGCTGGTCGAGACGGAGCTGAAGGCCAAGGGCACGGACCTGCACGCGGCCTGCGTCGTCGGCGACACCGTCGGCGACCCGTTCAAGGACACGTCCTCCGTGGCGCTCAACCCGGTCATCAAGTTCACCACCCTCTTCGGCCTGCTGGCCGTGGAGCTGGCGGTGGAGCTGAATGCCGCGGGCCAGGGCACGCTCACCACCATCCTGGCGGCGGTGTTCTTCGTGGCGTCGACGGTGTTCGTGTACCGCAGCTTCTACGGCATGCGCATCCAGAGCGTCGGTGGCGACACCAGCGACGTGAAGCCGGGCGCGGCCATGAAGACGGCCTAGAAGCCGCCTTCGCCCCACTGAGCTGAAACGAGCGGCAGGGTGCCCCCGGGCGCCCTGCCGCTTTGCTTTTCAGCGGCTCACGCGCCTATCGCCTCCGGGTCCGTCGCCAGCTCGCCGCCCAGGTGCATGCCCGTCTGGCACCGGTAGTCCGTCACCAGCGAGGCCACAATCGTCGACAGGCCCACCAGGACGTGGATGGCGGCGGCCACGGGGCTGCGCCTCGCGTAGCCCAGCACGAAGGGCGCGAGGATGGCCGCCGCGCCATAGGCGTAGTCGGCGATTTCGTGCGCTTCGATGGGGATGAGCTTGGTGAGGCTCAGGCGGTAGTCGGTGAGCAGCGACACGCCGATGACGGAGGAGCCCAGCGCCAGCCCCGCCGCCCTGGCCACCGGGTCATCCGACAGCAGGCCCGCGAGCAGTGAGGCAGTGCCGCCCTTGTAGTCCAGCAGCGAGTGCACGTCCTGCGGTATCCACCGGCGCAGCGGCAGCCGGCCGAACAGCGGGCGGGACAGGATTCCCGCCGCGGCGCTCTTGTCCAGCGCGCGGCGCACCACCCGGCGCAGGCCCGGCTCCCCCAGCACGTGGGGTGGGACGAGAGAGGGGAGGAATCTCGAGGTCTGCGGCTCGGCCATGGCGGCACTCCTTCCAGTCAGCGGGTCGTGACGTTGCCGCCAAGGTAGCCACGCGGCCCCCGGCGCAGGGGGGCCGGACTCCTCGCCTGCCCGGACTCCAGGGGCAGGAACCCCACCCGCCACGGCCTCCTGCCCGCCGGGCAGGCAGGGGGGCTTCCACTCGGCTGCCCGCCCCGGGCAGACTAGGGGCCGCAGCATGGCCCCCGGTTTCTGAGAGGGCGAAACGCCGCGGCGTGAGCCGCTCTGAACGAGAGAACGCGATTCATGGCAACTGGTACCGTGAAGTGGTTCAACGATGCGAAGGGCTTTGGTTTCATCGTGCAGGATGGCGGCGGTGAGGACGTGTTCGTCCACCACTCCGCCATCAACATGGATGGCTTCCGCACGCTGGCCGAGGGCCAGAAGGTGGAGTTCGAGGTCGGCCGCGGCCCCAAGGGCCTGCAGGCGCAGAACGTTCGCGCGGGCTGAATCAGGCCCCCTGTAGACGTCCGGAAGCCCGGTCTCGCGCCCACGAGGTCGGGCTTTCTCTTTGCGGACGGAAGGCGCCTCTTGCGAGGCTCGCCCCATGCGCCTGCCCCGCCTCCCCCGTGTCATCGGCTTCGACGATGGGCCCTTCGCGCGCCGTCCCGGCGTCGCCGTGCCGCTGGCTGGCGTGGTGTGCGGGGGCACGCGCTTCGAGGGGCTCGTCTGGGGGCGCGTGCGCCGCGACGGGTGGAACGCGACGCGCGAGGTGTGCCGGCTGCTGGAGGGCGGCAAGTTCCTGCCCCAGCTCCACCTGGTGCTGCTGGACGGCATCGCCTTCGGCGGCTTCAACGTGGTGGACCTGCCGGAGCTGGCGGCGCGGCTGAAGAAGCCGTGCGTGGCGGTGATGCGACGGCCCCCGGACCTGGACGCGGTGGAGCGCGCGCTGCGGCACCTGCCCCGCGCGGACGAGCGCTGGGCGAAGCTGAAGCGCGCGGGCCCCATCCACGAGCTGGGCGGCTTCACCTTCCAGGTGCAGGGCGCGGAGCCCGCGCTGGTGGCCGAGGCGCTGGCCCGCGTGACGGACCGGGGCCGGGTGCCCGAGGCGCTGCGGCTGGCGCACCTCATCGGCTCGGCCGTCGTCACCGGCGAGAGCGGGCAGCGCGCCTAGAGCGCCAAACAGGTTAGTGGAACCTCAGGCCGCAAGCCGCCGCTTCTCGTCGATGCGGCGGTGGAGGGTCTCCAGGTTCTGGAGAGCGCAGAGCCTGCGAAGGTCGAAGGTGTTCTTCCGGGT